>JAUNOF010000084.1 GCA_030537215.1 Lachnospiraceae bacterium | reverse complement strand
TTGCATTGATTCCGATCCTGATCTTCTATCTGGTATGCCAGAAGCAGATCTTAAACGGTGTGGTAAACGGTGCAGTAAAATAAGTGTTGTCAGAGTGCAGGGACAAAAGGAGACACTTCATGAGCATTATATTTGACAAGAAGAAAAACACTTTTACGTTGCACACGAAACACACAACCTATCAGATGCAGGTGAACCAGTACGGAGCGCTCCTGCATCTGTACTATGGACGAAGGACAGAAGGATGCATGGATTACCTTCTGACTTATGCCGACAGAGGATTTTCCGGCAGCCCATATGATGCAGGCAATGACCGCACCTATTCCATGGATGTGCTGCCTCAGGAATTTCCCAGCCAGGGAACCGGCGATTATCGAAGCCCAGCCTTTTGCGTAAAAAATGCAGATGGTTCCTATGGCTGCGATCTGCGCTTCCAGGGGTATCAGATCAAGAAAGGGAAATATGGTATCGAAGGATTACCCGCTGTTTATTCTGGGGAAGCGGAAGGAGAAACACTGGAACTTTATTTGGCCGATGCAGTTAGTCAGATTGAAGTGTGCCTGCTGTACGGTGTGCTGCCAGACCTTGATATTATTACCAGAAGCGCCCGGATCTGCAATGCAGGCAAGGGAAAGATTTACCTGGAAAAGGTTCAGACAGCTTGTCTGGATTTTGTAACTGGTGATTTTGATCTGTTAAGCTTTTACGGGCGGCATGCCATGGAACGGACCCTTCAGAGAACGCCGGTATCCCACGGGGCGCAGGTGATCGGAAGCCGCAGAGGAACCTCCAGTCATCAGTATAATCCCATGATGATTCTGGCAGGACGGGAGACGACAGAGGATGCAGGGGGCTGTTACGCCATGTCCTTTGTATACAGCGGCGGATTTAAGGGAGAAGTGGAGAAAGATCAGTTCCATCAGACCAGAATGATGCTGGGGCTGATGGATGAGATGTTTTCCTATCCTCTGGAATCTGGAGAAACCTTCCTGGCGCCTGAGGTTGTCTTAACCTACAGCAGCGAAGGACTGGGAAAGCTGTCCCAAAACCTTCACAAGTGCTTCCGGGAACATCTTTGCCGTGGCAAGTATCGTGATGTGGTCCGGCCGATCCTGATCAACAGCTGGGAGGCTTCCTACTTTGATTTTGATGGGGAGTCCCTCTACCAGCTTGCCAGGGAAGCGGCGGACTTAGGGATCGAGATGCTGGTTATGGATGACGGTTGGTTCGGCAAGCGGAACGATGACAACAGCGGTTTAGGCGACTGGCAGGTAAATGAGAACAAGCTGGGAGAATCCCTGGGAAGCCTGATTCAGCGGATCAATGGGCTGGGCATGAAATTCGGCATCTGGCTGGAGCCGGAGGCTGTAAATGAAGATAGTGATCTGTACCGGGCACATCCTGACTGGGCATTGACCATTCCAGGGCGGAATCCGGTAAGAGGCAGGAATCAGCTGATTCTGGATTTTTCCAGAAAAGATGTAGTTGACTATGTATTTGAACATGTCTGCAAGGTTTTGGATCAGGGAAATATCGAGTACGTGAAGTGGGATATGAACCGCAGCCTGTCTGACTGCTATTCCAGAAGTACCCGTGATCAGGGACGAGTGATGCATGATTATGTGCTTGGGCTTTATGATTTTCTGGAGCGGCTGGTGACCCGGTACCCGGATATTCTGGTGGAAGGCTGCAGCGGCGGCGGCGGACGGTTTGATGCAGGAATGCTTTACTACTGTCCTCAGATCTGGTGCAGCGATAATACCGATGCCCTGAACCGCTTAAGCATTCAGTACGGCACCTCCTTCGGCTATCCCGTCTCATCTGTGGGCTCTCATGTTTCTGCCGTTCCAAACCACCAGACTGGACGCAGCGTGCCGATCCATACCCGGGCAGTTGCAGCCATGGCCGGCACCTTCGGATACGAGCTGGATCTGCATAAGATCACGGAGGAAGAGAAACAGCAGGTCAGAGCGCAGGTAAAGGAATATAAGAAGCATGCTGACCTGATTTATCACGGCCTGTACTACCGTCTGTCTGATCCAAATACCCAGGGAATAGGGGCCTGGGAGTTTGCTGCAGAAGACGGAAAGGAAGCGCTTCTGAATGTGGTCATGCTGAAGATGGAGGGCAATATGACGGTGAATTATGTCCGCCTGAAGGGTTTGACCAGCGGCTGCATGTATGAGGAGCAGGCCAGCGGGAACGTGTATCCGGCAGACGCCCTGATGGAAATGGGGCTTCCGCTTCCGGTGGAAATGGGAGAGCACCTTGCGTATCAGATGTATTTTGTACGAGTATCATAAGCAAAAAAATTAATTTCTGAAATTCTGAGCAGCTTATAGCCTGCCGGGGATCCGGCAGGTTATAAGCTGTTTTTTTCTGTCCGGTATTTAGCAGGGAAAGAAAGTAAAAGAAATGATTTATTATTTCTGAAGAAAGTGCTAGAATAGGTTGGAATTATATCATTAAACTTAAGGAGTGCTTTACCAATGAAACTTGAAACAAATCGTTCCTGGTATCAGAAAGGAATCCGCGATGGAATCCCCATTGCGCTGGGATATCTGGCGGTTTCCTTTACCTTGGGGATCGCAGCCGGTAATCTGGGAATTACTGCTTTTCCGGCTGCCTTGATGTCCCTTACGAATCTGACTTCTGCAGGGGAATTCGCTGCTTTGGGGCTGATCACAGCAGGTGCTGCTTACACGGAGATGGCTGGAACCCAGCTGATCATTAATCTGCGGTATTTTCTTATGTCCTGCGCTTTGTCCCAGAAGCTTCCTGCTAATCTGCCGTTTTTTCACCGCCTTCTGGTTTCCTACGGGATCACAGATGAGATTTTCGGCATTGCCATTGGAGCCGGCGAGAAACTGAACCCCTTTTATACCTACGGCGCTTTGACGGTGGCGGTCCCTGGATGGACTCTGGGAACCTGGCTGGGAGTGGTATCAGGAAATGTACTGCCCCAGAGAGTATTAAGCGCGCTGAATGTAGCCCTGTACGGCATGTTTACCGCTGTAATCGTTCCTCCGGCCAGAAAAGAAAAGATCCTGGCTGGGATGATCGGGGTTTCGATGGCAGCCAGCCTGGTGTTCACTTATTTTCCAGGCATCAGCCAGATCTCTTCCGGAATGCGGATCATCCTGCTGACCATCCTGATTGCCGGCGCCGGAGCCATTCTGTTTCCGATCCCGGAAGAATCGGAGAATCAGACTCAAGACCAGCCAACATCATAACGTAAAGGAAGGAGATGCCTTATGGAACAAAATATTTATTTGTACATATTTGTGATGGCGGTAGTAACCTACCTGATCCGTGTCCTCCCCCTGACTCTGATCCGAAAGCCAATCAAAAACCGGACGATTCGCTCTTTTTTATACTATGTGCCATACGTGACTCTGGCAGTCATGACCTTTCCATCGATTTTGACAGCCACCGCCAGTATTTACTCTGCCGCTGCCGGCCTGGTCACTGCCCTCATTCTGGCCTACATTGGGGCCAGCCTGTTTCAGGTAGCAGTAGGAGCCTGCGGAATTGTGTTCCTGTTGGAATTGTTCCTGTAAGCATTCAGACAAAAACGAACATACATTCGAATTTTCCTTTAAAATCACTTGCAATCTCCCTGATTTTATGCTTAAATAAAAACGATGATATTGAAAATGGAGGAATACAATGTCAAAAGCACAATATAACGCGGACAGCATCACCGTTTTGGAAGGCTTAGAGGCGGTGCGGAAACGTCCAGGTATGTATATCGGCAGCGTAGGAGCCAAGGGCCTGAACCATTTAATTTATGAGATCGTAGATAATTCGGTAGACGAGCATCTTGCGGGCTACTGCAGCGATATCTGGGTGACTTTGGAAGCCAATGGGTACTGTACTGTCCGCGATAACGGACGAGGCATTCCGGTGGAGATGCACAAGAAGGGAATGACAGCAGAGCGAGTGGTACTGTCCACCCTGCACGCTGGAGGAAAATTTGATAATGAAGCTTATAAGACCAGCGGCGGCCTTCATGGTGTAGGCTCTTCCGTGGTAAATGCCTTATCGGAACGCCTGGAAATCAAGATCTGCCGGAATGGGGCGATCCACCGCGATGTGTACCAGCGGGGAGTCCCGGAAGTCCAGCTGGTGAATGGACTTCTTCCTGTTATTGGAAAAACAAAGGAGACCGGAACGGAGATTACCTTCCTTCCGGATATTGAAATTTTTGAGAAGATCCGCTTTAAGGCAGACTGGCTGAAAAGCCGCCTTCATGAGACTTCCTACTTAAATCCCGGCCTTACCATCCATTACCAGAACCGAAGAACCGGCGAGGAGGAGAGCATCGACTATCACGAGCCGGACGGGATCATCGCCTACGTCAAGGAACTGAACAGCGGCAAGACGCCGATCCACGCCCCGGTCTATGTAAAGGGCACGATCGATAAGATCGAAGTAGAAGCAGCATTCCAGTTTGTAGATGCCTTTGAGGAGAATGTGCTGGGCTTCTGCAACAATATTTTTACCCAGGAAGGCGGTACCCATCTGATTGGCTTTAAGACCCGGTTTACCGCCATGATCAATACGTATGCAAGAGAACTAGGCATCCTGAAAGAAAAGGATGCTAATTTTACCGGTGCTGACACCAGAAACGGCATGACGGCCGTAATTGCAGTGAAGCATCCGGATCCCATATTCGAGGGGCAGACGAAGACAAAGCTTGCCAGTGCAGATGCCACGAAGGCGGTATTTACCGTGACCGGCGATGAACTGCAGCGTTACTTTGACCGGAATCTGGAGGTGTTAAAGGGCGTGATCGGCTGTGCGGAAAAGTCTGCCAAGATCCGCAAGGCGGAGGAGAAGGCCAAGACCAACATGCTGATCAAATCCAAGTTCTCTTTCGACAGCAATGGAAAGCTGGCTAACTGCGAAAGCCGGGATGCTTCCAAATGTGAGATTTTTATCGTAGAGGGAGATTCCGCAGGCGGTTCTGCCAAGACAGCCAGGAACCGTCAGTACCAGGCGATCCTTCCTATCCGGGGTAAGATCTTGAATGTTGAAAAGGCTTCCATGGATAAGGTTCTGGCCAATGCTGAGATCAAGACCATGATCAATGCCTTCGGCTGCGGCTTTTCGGAAGGCTACGGCAATGATTTTGATATTACCAAGCTGCGCTACCATAAGATCATTCTGATGACGGATGCGGATGTGGACGGCAGCCATATTGATACCTTGCTTCTTACCTTTTTATACCGTTTTATGCCGGAGCTGATCACGGATGGTCATGTGTATATTGCCATGCCGCCGTTATTTAAAGTGATTCCTAAAAAAGGAAATGAGCAGTATCTCTACGACGAGAAGGAGCTGGAACGGTACCGGAAGACCCACACAGGAGACTTCACCCTTCAGCGGTATAAGGGTCTTGGCGAGATGGACGCAGAGCAGCTCTGGGAAACGACCCTGGATCCGGAGCGGAGAGTGTTAAAGCAGGTTGAGATCGAGGATGCCCGGCTGGCCTCCGAGATCACCCAGATGCTGATGGGCAGCGAGGTAGGCCCAAGACGGCAGTTTATCTATGACCATGCAGATGAGGCGGAGATTGATGCTTAACGCAGCAGAGCAGAGAGAGGAGAAGGGCAGCGGATCGCTGCCTTAAGTGCATTAAGTGTGTGATTGTAACTGTGAGGGTACTGAACAGTTACGCGTGATTATGTAATAACAGGAGATTGCAAAGAAAGATATGGCAGAAAAAATCATTAAGACAGAATATTCGGAGGAGATGCAGCGCAGCTACATGAATTATTCCATGAGCGTGATCACAGCCCGTGCCATTCCCGATGCCAGGGACGGCTTAAAGCCGGTTCAGCGCCGGGTGCTCTATGATATGAGCGAGCTGCATATCAACCATGATAAACCACATAGAAAATCAGCCCGTATCGTTGGCGATACCATGGGTAAATATCATCCTCACGGGGACAGCTCCATCTATGAAACTCTGGTGGTCATGTCCCAGGATTTTAAGAAGGGCATGCCTTTAGTGGACGGCCACGGAAATTTCGGTTCCATTGAGGGAGACGGAGCAGCAGCCATGCGTTACACGGAGGCAAGGCTTCAGAAGTTTGCCGAGGAGGTTTATTTAAAGGACCTGGATAAGACGGTAAACTTTATTCCCAACTATGATGAGACGGAGAAGGAGCCGGAGGTTCTTCCGGTCCGTGTCCCTAATCTTCTGATTAATGGTTCTGAGGGAATCGCCGTGGGCATGAGTACCAGCATTCCGCCTCACAATCTTGGCGAGGTGGCAGATGCCGCCATTGCTTACATCAAGAATCCGGAGATCACCACCAGCGAGCTGATGGAGCGGATGCCCGGCCCGGATTTCCCCACAGGAGGAATTATTGCCAATAAGAGCAGCCTTCTGGAGATCTATGAAACCGGAGTCGGAAAGATCAAGCTGAGAGGCCGCTTTGAGGTAGAGCTGGGAAAGCGCCGGGCTGATAAGGATAAGCTGGTGATCACTGCCATTCCTTACACCATGATCGGCGCCGGGATCAATAAATTTCTGGTAGATGTGGCGGAGCTGGTAGAGAGTAAGAAGCTTCCGGATGTGGTGGACATCTCCAACCAGTCCAATAAGGAGGGGATCCGCATCGTCCTGGAGCTTCGCAAGGATGCTGATATCGACAAGATCATCAATATGCTTTACAAGAAAACGAAGCTGGAGGATACCTTTGGCGTCAATATGCTGGCTATCGCAGATGGAAGGCCGGAAACCTTAAGCCTCCGGGGCATTTTTAAGCGGTTCCTGGATTTCCAGCATGAGAACAGCACCAGAAAGTACCAGGTGCTTCTGCAGAAGGAGCTGGACAAAAAGGAGGTGCAGGAGGGCCTGATCGCAGCCTGCGATGTGATTGATCTGATCATCGCCATTCTGCGGGGCGCCAAGAATCTGAAGGATGCCAAGGCATGTCTGATGAACGGAGACACCTCTAAGATCAGCTTCCGTGTTTCGGGCTTTGAGGAGGATGCCAAGAAGCTTCATTTCACCGAGCGCCAGGCGTCAGCGATTCTGGAGATGCGTCTGTATAAGCTGATCGGTCTGGAGATCCTGGCTTTGGAAAAGGAGCACAGAGAGACGCTTCGCAGGATCCGGGAATATGAGAAGATCTTAAAGAGCCGAAAGACCATGGACGAGGTGATCATCGCAGACCTGGAGAATATTAAGAAGGAATTTGCCCTGCCGCGCCGCACCTTGATCGAGGACAGCAAGGAAGCTGTGTTCGTGGAGGAGACGCCTGCTGTGATGGAGGCCGCCTTCGTTATGGATCGTTTTGGATACTGCAAGCTTTTGGATAAGACTGTTTATGAGCGGAATCAGGAGACCATTGACAGCGAATACCCGTATGTGATCCGCTGCATGACATCCGATAAGATCTGCCTGTTTACTAATATTGGAAATCTTCACCAGATCAAGGTAACAGAAGTTCCATTTGGAAAGCTGAGGGATAAAGGCACCCCCATCGATAATATCAGTAAATTTGACGGGACAAAGGAGCGGGCAGTTTATCTGACCAGCACGGAGGGGATGAAGGGAACCACGTTGATCTTCGCCACAAAGCAGGCGGCAGTCAAGCAGGTTCCTGCATCTGAGTTTGAAACCAATAACCGGACGGTAGCCGGAACGAAGCTTCAGGAGGAGGACGAGCTGTTGCAGATATGCCCGGCAGGAAATGAGAGAGACGTGGTGCTCCAGACCGATCATGGCGTTTTCCTAAGGTTTGCACTGGAGGAGATACCAGTGCTGAAGAAGGCGTCCAAAGGTGTTCGGGGGATCAAGCTGGCAGATGGAGAATCCCTGGAAGCTCTTTATCTGGTAGGCGATGACCCGATTGTGAATTACAAGGGAAAGGAAGTTCATCTAAACCGCCTGAAGCTTTCAAAGCGGGATGGAAAAGGAAGCAAGGTGCGCCTATAGCAGCAGATAGGAAATATATTCCAGAAGCATCTTCCCGGGGAAGAAAAAAACAGAGAATATGTCTTTCTTACACAAACAAATGTATTTTTCTGGCGAATAGGTATTGATTTTTTTTCACTTTTGTTATAGGATAGCTTCAATGTCGCCTGACAGATCCGTCTGCTGCCGGAAAGAAACCAGGCAGAAGATGAATCATAGACAGAAAATGGGATATAAGAGGAGAATACAGTTATGGAAAAGAAACTAAAAGTCGGCGTGCTGGGCGCTACCGGTATGGTTGGTCAGAGATTTATCTCACTGCTGGAGAATCATCCATGGTATGAAGTAGTCACGGTTGCAGCAAGTCCACGTTCTGCTGGAAAAACATACGAGGAGGCCGTAGGCGGCCGCTGGAAGATGACGACTCCTATGCCGGAGGCGGTGAAGAAGCTGGTAGTTATGAATGTAAATGAGGTGGAGAAGGTTGCCTCCAGTGTTGATTTCGTATTCAGCGCCGTTGACATGAGCAAGGATGAGATCAAGGCGATTGAGGAAGCATACGCGAAGACGGAGACTCCGGTAGTATCCAACAACAGCGCACACCGCTGGACTCCGGACGTTCCTATGGTAGTGCCGGAGATTAATCCAGAGCATTTCAAGGTGATTGAATTTCAGAAGAAGAGACTGGGAACTACCAGAGGCTTCGTAGCAGTAAAGCCAAACTGCTCCATCCAGAGCTATGCACCGGTGTTAACAGCCTGGAAGGAATTTGAACCATATGAAGTAGTTGCTACCACTTATCAGGCAATCTCCGGCGCAGGAAAAACCTTTAAGGACTGGCCGGAAATGGTAGAAAATATCATTCCATATATCGGCGGCGAGGAAGAAAAGAGCGAGCAGGAGCCGCTGCGGATCTGGGGTGAGATCAAGGACGGCGTGATCGTAAAGGCAGCCGAGCCGAAAATCACCTGCCAGTGCATCCGTGTTCCGGTATTAAACGGACACACGGCAGCTGTATTTGTAAAGTTCAGAAAGCAGCCTACTAAGGAGCAGTTGATTGAAAAGTTAGTATCCTTCAGCGGACTTCCCCAGGAGCTGAACCTGCCAAGCGCACCAAAACAGTTTATCCAGTATCTGGAAGAGGATAACCGTCCTCAGGTTACTCTGGATGTAGACTTTGAGAAGGGAATGGGCATTTCGGTAGGCCGTCTGAGAGAGGACTCCATCTACGATTGGAAGTTCGTAGGCCTTTCCCACAATACCGTCCGCGGAGCTGCAGGCGGAGCGGTTCTCTGCGCAGAGCTGCTGACTGCTCAGGGATATATTTCTGCAAAATAATGAAAAGCGGGATGCAAATGGCTGCTGTTTTTATAAAGAGACGGCAGCCATTCTTGCGTATGCATGAAAGTTTTGATTGCCAGGAACTCCCATTTGCGTTATAATCGTGGGAGAAGGCAGCAGATAAAAATTCGTTGGCTGAAAAAAAACAGGGGGAATTGCAAATGGCAATCAAAGTAGAACGTTTTGGAGAAACGCCAGATGGAAAACAGGTAGACCTCTATACCTTGACGAATGAGAATGGAGTCAGTGCTTCTTTTACAAATTTGGGAGGGACCTGGGTATCTATGCTGGTTCCGGATAAAAACGGCGATATGGCAGATGTGATCTTAGGATATGACACAGTAGAAAAGTATCTGGTAAATCGTCCTCATTTGGGAGCGATTATCGGAAGATATGCCAACCGGATCGGCGGAGCGGCATTTACTTTAAATGGGACCCGCTATGAGCTGTATGCGAATAATGGTCCCAACAATCTGCACAGCGCGCCGGATCTGTATCACAGCCGTATCTGGGAGGTAGAGCTGGATGAAAGTGATCTGGGAAGCCGGGTATCCTTCTCACTGTTCAGCCCGGATGGGGATCAGGGCTATCCAGGCAATGCAGATATCACAGTCAGCTATACCCTGACGCCGGATAATTCGGTATCCATCGAATATCACATGGTTTCCGATGCAGACACCGTTGCAAACTTTACCAATCACTGCTATTTTAATTTGGCAGGCCAGGGAAGCGGTTCGGTTTTAGACCAGCAGGTGTGGATCGATGCAGATTATTTTACGCCGGCAGATGAGGTATCCATTCCTTACGGAACCGTTCTTCCAGTGAAGGATACGCCCATGGACTTTACGGTGAAGAAGGCGATTGGACGTGATATCGGGGCAGAGTATGACCAGCTGATCCTGGGAAAAGGCTATGACCATAACTGGGTATTGAACCATAAGGCGGGAGAGGTGGCTCTTTGTGCCAAGGCTTATGACCCGTCTACCGGGCGGATCATGGAGGTTTATACGGATCTTCCGGGTATGCAGTTTTACACGGCTAATTTCCTGACCGGTGAAGTTCCCGGCAAGGAAGGCGCCATTTACGGTCCGCGCCGCGCATACTGTTTTGAGACTCAGTATTATCCGGACGCGGTGAATAAGCCTCAGTTCCCATCTCCGGTCTTAAAGGCAGGAGAGGAATATCATACCACTACGATTTATAAGTTTATGAGAGAGTAAGCAAAGCGATGGGGATCACAAAGTTTATGCGGGCCCGTCCGCAACGCTCCTCATACAGTTTTCTCGCGCCGGCTCCGGTTTCGTGAGCCGGCGTTCTAAGTCGTAAGAGAGGAATGGAATGTCAAAATCATTATATATTGCAGAAAAGCCCAGTGTGGCCCAGCAGTTTGCGGATGCCCTGAAGATCAGGGGAAAACGAGGCGATGGCTATATCGAATCGGATGAAGCAGTGGTTACCTGGTGCGTGGGGCATCTGATCACCATGAGTTACCCGGATGCCTATGACCCGGCCTTAAAACGCTGGAGTCTGGAGACCTTGCCCTTCCTCCCCAATGAATATCGATATCAGGTGATCGACAGTGTAGCGAAGCAGTTCAAGATCGTATCCGGATTATTAAACCGGGCAGATGTGGATACCATATATGTGTGCACCGACTCCGGGCGGGAGGGAGAGTATATCTACCGCCTGGTGGCGCAGATGGCAGGTGTGAAGGGAAAGACACAGAAGCGGGTGTGGATCGATTCTCAGACCGAGGAGGAGATCCTGCGGGGGATCCAGGAAGCGAAGGATCTGTCTGCTTACGATAATTTAAGCGCTTCTGCATACTTAAGGGCAAAAGAAGATTACCTGATGGGCATTAATTTTTCCAGAGTTTTAACTCTGAAGTACGGTCCGGTGCTCTCCAGCTATCTGAAGACCCGTTCTACCGTAGTTTCTGTGGGGCGGGTTATGACCTGTGTCCTGGGAATGGTGGTGCGGAGAGAGCGGGAGATCCGGGATTTTGTGAAAACCCCATTTTATCGGGTGATCGGAACTTTTACGCTGGGCGAATTTTCCTTTACAGGAGAATGGAAGGCCGTGGAAGGCTCCCGGTATTTCGGCACGCCTGCACTTTATAAGGATAATGGTCTGAAGGAGAAAAAGGATGCAGAAAGCCTGATTGCCGCGCTGGAGCAGGATCCTCCCATTACCGCAAGACTGGCGGCAAAGGAAAATAAGAAAGAAACCAAGAATCCGCCTCTTTTGTACAATCTGGCAGAGCTTCAGAATGACTGCTCCAAAATGTTTAAGATCAGTCCGGACCAGACGCTGCAGGTAGTTCAGGAGCTGTATGAGAAAAAGCTGGTGACTTACCCCAGAACGGATGCCAGAGTGCTCTCCACCGCGGTGGCGAAGGAGATCGGAAGGAACCTCGGAGGTCTGAAGGGTTATGGCCCTATGGCAGCTTTTGCCCAGGAGGCATTGGATCTGGGAAACTGGAAATCCATAGAAAAGACTCGTTATGTCAATGATAAGCAGATCACCGATCACTATGCCATTATCCCAACTGGCCAGGGACTGGGAGCGATCAGAAGCTTAAAGCCTCTCCAGGAGAAGATTTATCAGGTGATCTGCAGGCGGTTTTTAAGCATTTTTTATCCGGCAGCCATCTACCAGAAATATTCCCTGGATCTGGAGCGAAAAAAGGAGCATTTCTTTGCAAATTTTAAAATTCTGGTAGAACCGGGATATTTAAAGGTAGCCGACATAAACTATGGTAAGAAAGAGCCGGAAGAAAACAGCAGCCAGGAGTCTGGCGGAGAGGGAAGTACAGATGCCGGTACCGATGGAGATCTTGATAAAGAAAATAAGCGGGCAGCAGACAATCCGGCTTTTCTGGAGCTGTTAAAGGGCCTTCGGAAGGAGACGGTTTTGCCTATATCTGCCTTTGCCATAAAAGAGGGAGAGACCTCACCGCCCAAACGGTACAGCTCCGGCTCCATGATCCTTGCCATGGAAAACGCAGGGCAATTGATCGAGGATGAAGATCTCAGGGCGCAGATTAAGGGCAGCGGCATTGGAACCAGTGCCACCCGTGCTGAAATTCTAAAGAAACTGGTGAATATCCAGTATCTGGAACTGAATAAAAAGACCCAGGTCATCACACCTACTCTTTTGGGAGAGCTGATCTTTGAGGTGGTCAACGCATCCATTCGTCAGTTATTAAACCCGGAGCTGACAGCAAGCTGGGAAAAGGGGCTGACTTACGTGGCAGAAGGAAGCATCACATCCGATGAGTACATGGAAAAGCTGAACCGCTTTGTGGCAGGCCGTACCATTGGCGTGAAGCAGTTAAACAACAGTTATTATCTGCGGCCGAATTTTGATGCGGCGGCAGTACACTATAATAATAAAAAGAAAGACAGGATTAAGGAGAAAGAAAAAGTATGATGAAACAGGAAGAAATGAAGAACACTGAGCTTTTCGATTTAACACAGACTATCGCAGCACGGCTGTTTGGAATGTATACCTATCCATGGGAAGCTCTTTCCCATATCGGCAAGTGCATCACTTCCATCGGAAAGCATCTTCCGGAGGAGGAGTATCAGAAGCTGGGCACCAATATCTGGATCCACAAGAGCGCCAAGATCGCCCGTTCGGTTATGATGACCGGACCAGCGATTATCTGTGCCGGAGCTGAGATCCGCCAGGGCGCATTCCTCCGCGGCAACACCATTATCGGTGAGAAGGCAGTAGTAGGAAATTCCTGCGAACTGAAGAATGCCATCCTGTTTAATGGTGTTCAGGTACCCCATTACAACTATGTAGGTGATTCCATCTTAGGCTATAAGGCTCACATGGGCGCAGGCGCAGTAACCTCCAATGTAAAGTCGGATAAGACCTTAGTAAAGGTTCATGCAGCAGATGGTGATATCGAGACCGGATTAAAGAAGATGGGTGCAATTCTGGGTGACGGCGTAGAAGTGGGATGTAATTCCGTATTAAATCCAGGTACTGTGATCGGAAAGAATACCAACATCTATCCATTATCTAGTGTAAGAGGCTGCATCGCTCCCAATTCCATCTTTAAGAAGCCAGGCGAGGTAGTAGAGAAGGAAGTAAGAGAATAAGCAGAGGGCTCTAAGCGACAAAATAAAACGATAAAATCCCGCCGGGAATTCTC
>JAUNOF010000083.1:6217-13508 GCA_030537215.1 Lachnospiraceae bacterium | reverse complement strand
GCGGAAGAAAGATTTTGCAGCGCAGAAGCCCAATGGTAAAAGGCGTGGAAACAATATCGCTCTGCAAAATCGTGACCGGGCGCTTGATCTTTAGCTGCCGGGACAAAGCAGTCTTTAAGGAAGCCAGCATAACATCCTTGCCCGGCTCACTGAATTTCTCGATCTTTTTCAGCAAGCCGGCATCTCCCAGGCCGCGCCGGAAACCGAAATACAGAATCCCGATTCCCCAGACCCCGATCAGCCCGATAAAGATTCCATGATTGCCCCAGCGGGTCAGCGCACTGATGGAGCGGTTTCCGATAATGCGCGCTCTTGTAAAATCCATTCCATCAATGGCAATGACTCCATGAAAGGTAGAGGTATACAGGATATACCCGCTTAGTACCGGCATCACAAACAAAAGATAAGAAACAGCCAGCTTCAGAAGCAGGTTCCACCATTTCATCTCCAGCTTCCTCTCAAAAAAACCGCGGCACAGAAAAATCCCCGCCATCAGCAGGTTAGAGGCCGCTGCCCCCGCCAGAAGCAAGATCACATAATCACTGGTCTTCCACGTCATCTTCCAGCTCCTTTAACAGATTTTGAATCTTTCTTATCTGCTTTTCTGTCAGCTCCTGCTTCCCGCAAAAGGCTGCCACCAGCCGTTCAAAGGAGCTGTTTCCAAAGGTCTGCGTTAACTGCTGCCGGATCAAGGCTTTCTCATACTCCGCCTGAGTCACCAAAGCTGTATAGAAATGATGGCGGCCCTTCTGCCGGTTTTCTACATAGCCTTTTTCTGAAATATTGTACAAGATGGTGCTTTTCGTCCCTCTGGCCTGGGGAAAGTGTTCATAAATTACTTCACTGCTGATTCCTTCCGGGTGCTCCCAGATCATTTTCATAAATTCCAGCTCCGTTGCAGACAGCCGTTTCCTGCCTCCTAAATACTCCAATGGTTCTTCTGCCTTTCTTGCCATATCAATCCTGCCTCCTGATTCTAAAGAATGATTTGATGTTCGGACATTCGTAATGCGGATAAAGGCAAACGATATTTGTCCTTGATAGTATCATTATAATTATAAAATATATGATATGTCAATATAAAAATATTTTTGCTTTCCTAGATGTTCGGATTCGATTCCAATTTCCGAAAGTCAATCCGCCGCATTTACTATTCCTCCAATTTTGTGTATAATAATAAGCAATACCGCGCCCTGTCCCATTCCTCACATCAGGTTAGACATTCAGGGCGCGATTATAAAGGAGGCGCAATAAAACATGAAAAAATTAGGCTTTGGTTTAATGAGGCTGCCGCTGCTGGACAAAGATGATGTCACCACCATCGATCAGACTCAGCTCTGCCGGATGGTAGACCGTTTTATGGAGCAGGGATTTACCTATTTTGATACTGCTTACCCCTATCACAAGCAGACCAGCGAGCTGGCTGTTAAAACGGCCCTGGTAGACCGTTATCCAAGAGAACGCTTCGTTCTGGCTGACAAGATGCCTGTATTTCTGGTGGAAAAGCCGGAGGATTATCCAAGATTTTTTAACGAACAGTTAGAAAAATGCGGCGTAACCTATTTTGATTATTATTTAATGCACGCCCTGGATGCAGGAAGATACGCCAAGCTTAAGGAGTTGGGCGGCTTTGACTTTGGAAGAAGGATGAAAGCAGAAGGGAAGATACGAAATCTGGGATTTTCCTTCCATGATACGGCAGAGGTGCTGGATCAGATTTTGACAGAGCAGCCGGATCTGGATTTTGTGCAGCTTCAGATTAATTACATAGATTGGGAAAGCCCGTCTGTGCAGTCCAGAAAATGCTACGAGGCAGCCAGAAAGCATGGTAAGTCGATTATCATTATGGAACCCATCCGCGGCGGCGCGCTGGTGAATGTACCGAAGAAGGCGGAAGACATGATGAAGGTCTGTCATCCAGAGCTTTCCGTTCCATCCTGGGCGATCCGGTTTGCTGCATCCCTGGACGGGGTAATGATGGTATTAAGCGGAATGAGCGATATGGCGCAGCTTGAGGATAATACCAGTTATATGCGGGAGTTTGCTCCCCTTAATGAGGAGGAGCAGGAAATCGTGGAGAAGGTGGCAGAGATCATCCGCAGCACCATTACCATTCCCTGTACAGCCTGTCGTTATTGTGTAGACGGATGTCCCCAGGGAATTCCGATCCCAAATTTCTTCTCACTGTATAATCAGATGGAGCAGACCAGAGATAAGGGAACGCAGAAGCGGGCTTATGAAGATCTGGTGAAGGATGGAAGCCATGGAAAGGCGTCCCAGTGCATTGGATGCAGGCAGTGTGAGGAGCATTGCCCGCAGCATATTGACATTACGGGATGGCTGGAGAAGACGGCAGCTGCGTTTGAGTAGGGGGAAAAGAGTAAATTCCTCCCGGCTGATTGGTCAGCAATCCGGCTTATCCTTGCTTGTTAAGCCGGATTGCTGACAGCGGGCTTCTTTTCACCTGTTTTTGGAAAGCGCCAGCACTGCGGCAATCTCTACCGCCCCATATTCTTCCGATACAAAAGCAAAAGCCCCTTCAAAAGCAGCGCATCGTCATACACAATCTTATGCCGGCACAGCGGTGTGATCAGTCTGGCCAGCCCTCCGGTGGCAACGATGGACGCCTTCTCCCCCAGTTCTTCCTCCATCCGGTCAATAATGCCGTCGATCTGCGCCACATTTCCATAAATAATGCCGCTTCTCATACAGTCGATGGTATTTTTCCCAATCACCTTCCCGGGAGTTTCCAGGCTGATATAAGGAAGCTGCGCCGTTTTTCCGCTCAGGGAATCCAGAGAAACCTTCAGTCCCGGCAGGATGACGCCGCCGCAGTAATTGCCGGATTTGTCCACCACGGACATGGTAGTTGCCGTACCCATGTCGATGACAATGATTGGTTTGGGAAATTCGTGGATGGCAGCTACCGCATCTACGATCATATCGCTTCCCACTGTCTTGGGGTTATCCATCAGAATGTTTAAGCCTGTTTTCATGCCGGAACCCACTAAAAGGGGCTTTTTTCCCAGGATCTTCTCCACAGCCCGAAGGATGGTGATATTTAAAGGAGGAACCACGGAGGAGAGGATGGCGCCTTCGATCTGGCTGGGATGGATATCATGAATCTCAAGAATGTCTTTTAAGTTTACTGCGTATTCCAGATCAGTCTTAGCCTGATTGGTGGTGATCCGTTCTACAAAATAGGTTTTATGCTCGTCAATGCCGCCCAGCACAATATTGGTATTTCCCATGTCAATTGCTAAAATCATATGTGAACTCCTCTCTAAATACCTTTTTAATATCTTTCCATAAAAGGGATTTTATGCTATACTGCAAAATAGCGGGCTTTTTATCCATCATAAATAAAAAGCGCAATTCATTTTATCATGATTGTTAAAAAAACTCAATGCCAAGGAAAGAGGAATCCGATGTTAAAAGGAAAAACAGTTGTTTTAGGTGTAACCGGCGGGATCGCCGCGTATAAGATTCCCAATTTGGCCAGTATGCTGGTAAAAAGCGGGGCGGATGTCCATGTGCTGATGACAGAGCATGCGGCGAATTTTATCACGGCGATCACGTTTGAAACATTGACCGGGCATAAATGTGTGATCGATACCTTTGACCGGAATTTTGAATTTAATGTGGAGCATGTAGCGCTGGCAAAGCGGGCGGATGTTCTGTTAGTGGCCCCGGCAACGGCGAATGTGATCGGCAAGCTGGCTCATGGCATTTGTGATGATATGCTGACCACTACGGCATTAGCCTGTCATTGTCCCAAGATCATTGCTCCGGCTATGAACACTCATATGTATGAGAGTCCGATTCTGCAGGATAATCTGGAGATCTGCAGAAGGTATGGGATGACGGTGATCGATCCGGCATCTGGATATCTGGCCTGCGGGGATACCGGGGCTGGAAAGATGCCGGAGCCGGAGGAGCTGTTTGACTATATCTGCCAGGCGATCCAGTATCCCAAAGATCTGGCGGGAAAAAAAGTGCTGGTAACAGCCGGTCCCACCAGGGAGGCCATTGACCCGGTGCGGTATATTACCAATCATTCCACGGGAAAGATGGGCTACGCCATCGCAAAAGCGGCGGCCCGGCGGGGAGCTGAAGTGACGCTGGTGTCCGGCCCGGTGGAGTTAAAGGCGCTGCGGTTTGTAAAAACCGTGCCGGTGGAAAGCGCCAGGGAGATGTTTGAGGCAGTGACCAGTCTGGCAGGAGAGCAGGATGCGGTGATCAAGGCAGCCGCGGTGGCGGATTACCGTCCGGTCCATGTGGCTTCCGAGAAGGTGAAGAAGGCGGAGGGGGATATGAGTATCCCGCTGGAGCGCACAGATGATATCCTGGCATGGTTGGGAGCTCATCGAAGAGAAGGCCAGTTTTTATGCGGATTTTCCATGGAAACCCAGAACATGCTGGAGAATTCCCGAAAGAAGCTGGAGAAAAAGCATATTGATATGATTGTTGCAAATAATTTAAAAGTAGCTGGAGCTGGCTTCGGCACGGATACCAATGTTGTGACTATGATTACCAGGGAAAAGGAAGAGGCGCTGGAGAAGATGAGCAAGGATCAGGTGGCCCACCGGATTCTGGACCGGATTTTCCCTGAAGGTTTGGCAAAGTAATGGAGGAAGCTATGAGATTCGAACAGTTTTCAATCACGGTACCGGGGCAGAAGACCGGACCGGCTGTATTGACATTATATCAGATTGACAATATTAGTGTGGCGAGGGCGAAGAAACGTCCTTTCGTTATCGTATGCGGAGGAGGAGGCTACTGGCAGATTTCTGACCGGGAGAAGGAGCCGATCCTGCTGCAGTTTCTGGCAATGGGCTGCAGCGCATGTCTGCTGCAGTACAGTGTGAAGCCCAATGTATTCCCTACTGCAGTGCAGGAGCTTGCATCTGCAGTGGCGCTGGCCAGGAGCCATGCAGAGGAATGGAATATTGATCCAGATAAGATCATTACCTGTGGATTTTCAGCAGGCGGCC
Source organism: Lachnospiraceae bacterium (assembly GCA_030537215.1). Lineage (GTDB taxonomy): Bacteria > Bacillota > Clostridia > Lachnospirales > Lachnospiraceae > Caccovicinus. The sequence goes on along the minus strand of JAUNOF010000083.1, from coordinate 8,514 downwards.
ATCTGGCAGCCAGCCTGGGCGTGTTCTGGAACCGGGATTTTGTGTATGGCCCTCTGGGGCTGGCTGCGGAGGATGGAAAGCCCAATGGCCAGATCTTATGCTATCCGGTGATTTCTTCCGGGCCGAAGGCTCATCGCGGTTCCATCGAGAAGCTGTTAGGAGAGCGGATCGGGGAGCCTGGGCTGCTGGAGCTGGTGTCTCTGGAGAATCAGGTGACGGGCGATACGCCGAAAACCTTTTTATGGCACACGCTTCCGGATCAGCATGTTCCGGTGGAGAACAGCCTTCTGTTTGCACAGGCTCTTACAGAGGCTGGTGTAGATTATGAGCTGCATATCTATCCGGTAGGCGGTCACGGACTTTCCCTGGCGGGGGAGGAAACCGCAGGGATCCAGGAACTGCTGCTGCAGCCCTATTGCAGCAGCTGGATTTCCATGGTGAAGGCGTGGATGGAACTGAATTTCCAGTGCCTTTCCATGAAGCAGTAAAGCTTGAAGATTAAGACGTAGCTGTGAGAATAGGGAGCAGTTACAGGATGACAGAAAACGGAGGACCAACCCTTGTCTAGTAAGTTAGCAGATGAAATTAAAAAACGAAGAACCTTTGCGATTATCTCTCACCCAGATGCCGGTAAGACCACGTTGACAGAGAAATTCCTGCTGTACGGCGGCGCAATCAATCTGGCCGGCACGGTAAAGGGCCGCAAGGCTTCCAAGCACGCCGTTTCGGACTGGATGGAGATCGAGAAGGAGAGAGGTATTTCCGTCACCTCTTCTGTACTTCAGTTTAATTATGACGGATATTGCATCAACATTCTGGATACGCCGGGACATCAGGATTTCTCAGAGGATACCTACCGTACCCTGATGGCTGCCGATTCTGCCGTGATGGTGATCGACGGCTCCAAAGGTGTGGAGGCGCAGACCATCAAGCTGTTTAAGGTTTGTGTGATGCGCCATATCCCGATTTTTACGTTTATTAATAAAATGGACCGTGAGGCCAGAGATCCATTTGAGCTGATGAGCGAGATTGAGAGCGTGCTGGGCATCCATACCTGCCCGGTAAACTGGCCAATCGGCTGCGGAAAGAATTTTAAGGGCGTGTATGACAGAAGCACCAGAACCATCACCACCTTCACGGCGGCAATGGGCGGCGCCAAGGAAGTAGCTCACCAGGAATTTGACATTGACAGCACCGATGTGGATGGTCTCATCGGCGCCGACTACCATGAGCAGCTGAAGGAGGAGATCGAGCTTCTGGACGGAGCCAGCGATGAGTTCGATCAGGAGAGAGTCAGCGCAGGAGAATTATCTCCCGTGTTTTTCGGTTCTGCACTGACCAACTTTGGTGTGGAGATTTTCCTGAAGCATTTCCTTCAGATGACCACCTCTCCGCTGCCAAGAAAGACCACAGACGGGGCAGTGGATCCATTCAGCAAGGATTTTTCCGCCTTTGTCTTTAAGATCCAGGCAAATATGAATAAGGCCCACAGGGACCGTATTGCATTTATGCGTATCGTGTCCGGTCAGTTTACGGCAGGAATGGAAGTCAGCCATGTCCAGGGCGGTAAAAAAATCCGCCTCTCCCAGCCTCAGCAAATGATGGCTCAGGATCGGAAGATCGTAGAGGAAGCCTACGCCGGAGACATTATCGGAGTCTTCGATCCTGGTATTTTCTCCATCGGAGATACCATCTGCTCCTCCAATGAGAAGGTGCAGTTTGAGGGAATCCCTACCTTCGCTCCGGAGCATTTTGCCAGAGTGCGCCAGATAGATACCATGAAGCGGAAGCAGTTCTTAAAGGGCGTATCCCAGATCGCCCAGGAAGGCGCCATCCAGATCTTCCAGGAGTTTAATACCGGCATGGAAGAGATCATCGTAGGCGTGGTAGGCGAGCTGCAGTTCGAGGTCCTTACCTACCGTCTGGAAAACGAGTACAACGTAGAAGTAAAGCTGGAAAAGCTGCCATACGAATATATTCGCTGGGTTGCAAATAAAGATGAGATCAATGTAGAAAAGATCCAGGGAACCTCCGATATGAAGCGGATCAAGGACTTAAAAGACAATCCGCTGCTGCTGTTCGTAAACAGCTGGAGCGTCCGCATGGTAGAAGAACGCAACCCCAACCTAAAGTTGAGTGAATTTGGCACCAACTAGAGCAGTGCGAAAGGGCAGCGTGACCAGTGCGTTGTGCTTGCACCAAAGCACTGGTATCGCAGCCCTTTCATAGGGCGAAGCCCGCCAGCGAGTAGAAGCGAAGCGGATACGAGCTGGAGCACTGCGGAGTAGCCCGAAGCC
>JAUNOF010000083.1:0-6117 GCA_030537215.1 Lachnospiraceae bacterium | reverse complement strand
CGAAGCCCGCTATACAATAAAATTCAGAAAGGACAGAATCAATATGAGCAAAATCGATACAGTAAGAGCCGCCATGGTAGCTGCCATGAAAGCCAAGGACAAAGCAAGAAAAGACTCCTTATCCATGCTTCTGAGCGCTTTAAAAAATGCCCAGATCGATAAGCGGGAGCCGCTCACCGAGGATGAGGAAAATGCAATCGTAAAGAAGGAGATCAAATCCACTCAGGAGACCTACGACCTGGCTCCGGCGGATCGTCAGGATATTCGAGAGGAAGCCGCTGCCCGGATCGCAGTTTATAAAGAATTTGCCCCTGAGGATATGAGCGTAGATCAGATCAAGGAGGTGATCGCTGCCGTGCTGGCCGAGCTTGGAATCGAGAATCCAGGCCCAAAGAACAAGGGCGCCATCATGAAGGTATTAATGCCCCGAGTGAAGGGAAAAGCAGACGGCAAGCTGGTTAATGAAACTCTGGCAGCAATGCTGAAATAGATTTTGAAACGGTTCTCCCATCCAACAGCAGGCATAAACAGAATAATCAAGAAAGAAGAGGATGAATCATGTACAAGAAAAAAATAGAAGCTTATATTGATGCCCACCGTCAGGAAATGCTGGATGATATCTGCACCTTGTGCCGGATCAACAGCGAAAAGATGCCGTATAAGAGCGGAAAACCATTTGGAGAAGGAAACTTTATGGCTTTGGCAAAGGCTCTTTCCATGGCGGAGGATTACGGATTCCATATTAATAATTATGACAATTATGTAGGAACCATAGATCTGAATAATGGTTCCAGAAACCTGGACATTTTAGCCCACCTGGATGTAGTTCCGGCTGGGGAGGGCTGGACGGTTACTGAGCCCTATGTTCCGGTTGAGAAGGATGGAAAGCTGTACGGCAGAGGCACGGCTGATGATAAGGGGCCGGCGGTGGCGGCTCTTTATGCCATGCGTGCCATCAAGGAGCTGGAGATTCCGGTGACGAAAAACTGCCGTCTGATTCTGGGAACGGATGAGGAGTGCGGAAGCTCCGATATTGTACATTATTATGATGAGGAGCAGGAAGCGCCCATGACCTTTTCACCAGATGCGGCATTCCCGGTGATCAATGTTGAAAAGGGCCGGCTGGAGGGCCACTTTACAAAGGAATTTGAAGCATCTGAGGCCCTTCCGAAGCTGTTATCTATCGATGCGGGAATCAAGGCCAATGTGGTTCCGGGGAAGGCTTACGCTTCCGCCCAGGGACTGGATCTGTCTGATCTGTGCGATCTTGCCAAAGCACTGGAAAAGGAGACCGGCGTAGAGTTTGAGATCAAGGCAGATGAGGATGTGGCACATATCACGGCCATTGGAAAGGGAGCTCACGCTTCTACCCCGCAGGAAGGTGTCAATGCACTGACCGGTCTTCTGGTGCTGCTGTCTAAGCTGCCCTTTGCTCCCTGCGGCCAGATCGATGGGGTGAAGGAGCTGCTGGAACTGATGCCTCATGGGGATACCTGCGGAGAAGCATTGGGAATTAAGATGAGCGATGAATTATCTGGTGAATTAACACTGGCATTCAGCCTGTTAAAGATGGACGATACCTCCTTAGAGGGCACCTTTGACAGCCGCTGCCCGATCTGCGCAACAGAGGAGAATGTGCTGCAGGTGGTGAAGAAAAACATGGCGGATAAGGGCATTACTCTGCTGAATCGTTCCATGACTCCACCTCATCACGTAGATGGAAATTCTGAGTTTGTGAAAACTCTGCTGAATGCTTATGAGCGTTATACCGGACGGAAGGGCGAATGCCAGTCCACGGGAGGCGGCACCTATGTGCACCATTTAAAGAATGGAGTAGCTTTCGGCGCTGCCATGCCGGAAACGGATAACAGGATGCATGGAGCGGATGAATTTGCAGTGATTGATGAGCTGCTGACCTCGGCTAAGATTTTTGCGCAGGTAATTGCAGATTTATGCAAATAGCAGATTACACGATAATTCTAAATAAAAATCCAGGGAGGAAAGAATGATGAGCGAAAAGAAGTATGATGTGTTAGCACTGGGCGAGCTGTTAATTGATTTCACAGAAAATGGAGTCAGCAGTCAGGGAAATACCATCTTTGAGGCCAACCCCGGCGGAGCGCCCTGCAATGTTCTTGCCATGTTAAACAAACTGGGCCACAAGACTGCTTTTATGGGCAAGGTAGGCGTGGATATTTTCGGCAACAAGTTAAAAGGCGTGCTGGATGAGGTGGGGATCGATACCAGTGCCATGGTGATGGACCCGGATGTGCGCACTACTCTGGCATTTGTCCAGACCTTTGCAGACGGAGACCGGGATTTTTCCTTCTACCGGACTCCAGGAGCTGACATGATGCTGTATGAGGATGAGCTGAAAGAGGAGATGCTGACCCAGTGCAGGATCTTCCATTTTGGTACTTTGTCCATGACTCATGATGAGGTGCGCAAGGCCACCAAGAAGGCGATCGCCATTGCAAAGGAAAGCGGCGCTGTCATTTCCTTCGATCCCAACTTAAGACCTCCGCTGTGGTCCTCTCTGGATCTGGCAAAGGAGCAGGTGGATTACGGCCTGCGCCAGTGTGATGTGCTGAAGATCTCGGACAATGAGATCCAGTGGTTTACCGGCAAGGAAGATTTCGATGAGGGAATTAAGGTACTCCAGGATACCTATCACATTCCGTTGATTCTTCTTTCCATGGGAAAGACCGGAAGCCGCGCTTACTACCGTGACCTTCGGGTGGAGAAGGCTCCGTACCTTCAGAAGAACACCATCGAGACCACCGGAGCAGGCGATACTTTCGGCGGAAGCAGCCTGCATTTCGTGCTGAAGTACGGGTTAGAGAATCTGGATGAGGAGAAGCTTTTGGAAATGCTTTCCTTTGCCAATGCCGCCGCATCCCTGATTACCACCAGAAAAGGCGCCCTGAAGGTGATGCCGGAGGTAGAAGAAGTAAAAGAATTAATGACAAACTACTTGACAAATCAGTAGGATGGGATTACAATCTTGTCCATAGAAAAGAAATCCTAGTATAACTGTAGGAAATACTAGGAAAATGTTTCGCAACAGTTCAAGGTATCTGAACTGTTACAATGTTTCAGTATTTCAGAAGGAGGAGCCTTATGAAGCAGTTCATTACCATGCAGATGAATATGGATATGATGTGCGGCATGTGTGTCATGTGCGGCATGTATTTGCGTGGAAAAATTGAATGCTAAGGTTCGTTTGTATGGAATTGTGATAATCAGCAGGAAATTCCTGGCGGATATCGTATTACCGCCAGGGAAGGATGATAAAAGGTCGCAGGTCTGTGCAGGGCTTGCGGCCTTTTTGTATCATGGAAAACTTCGTTTCCTATGATGCAAAACCCTTGACCCGGCAGGATCACGCCACATTCTTTTGGATAGAAAAGGAGAAATCATGGAAAAACAGAAGCCGATCATCCAGCTTAAGGGATTGGGAAAACAGTTTAAGACAGCCAATGGAACCGTAACCGCACTGGATGATATTAACCTGGAGATCAACAGCGGCGAGATATTCGGTATTATCGGATTATCCGGCGCAGGAAAAAGCACACTGGTGCGATGTATTAACTATTTGGAACTGCCAACCTCCGGTACGGTGGTATTTGAGGATGTGAGCCTGGCAGGAAAGAGCGAGGCCGTGATCCGAAAAGCTAGACAGTCTATGGGGATGATTTTCCAGCAGTTTAACCTGCTGGCACAGCGGAATGTTCTTCAAAACGTGTGCTTTCCCATGGAGCTGATGGGAACGCCGAAGAAGGAGGCCAGAAAACGGGCGGAGGAGCTTCTTGCCATGGTGGGCCTGGAGGATCGGATGAAGGCGTATCCGGCACAGCTTTCCGGCGGACAGAAGCAGAGAGTGGCCATTGCAAGAGCCCTGGCAACCAATCCCAAGGTGCTGCTTTGTGATGAGGCCACCAGCGCCCTGGACCCGAATACAACTAAGCAGATCCTGGGACTGTTAAAGCAGATCAATCAGGAACTGGGTGTTACCGTTATTGTGATCACCCATGAGATGTCTGTGATCGAGGCCATCTGCGACCGGGTAGCCATTATCGACCAGAGCCATATTGCAGAGGTGGGCAGCGTGTCTGAGATCTTCTCCAATCCGAAAACGCCGATCGGCCGCCAGTTGATTCTGGGAGATGCGGCGAAGCAGGTGAGACTGGGAACGGACAGGCAGCTGCGGATCATCTTTGACGGACGGGAATCCTCAGAGCCGGTGATCTCTAATCTGGTGCTGGCCTGCAAGGTTCCGGTGAACATCATGCATGCAGAGACCAGAGATGTGGGCGGCAAGGCCATGGGCCAGATGATGATACAGATCCCGGCAGACGAAACAGAAGCTAACCGGGTAATCAATTATTTGAAAACTACGAAGATCACATTTGAGGAGGTGAAGTAAGATGGTTTGGGATGCAGCAACATTAGAAATGATAAAAGACGGTATTTGGGAAACCTTTTTAATGGTATTTGGTTCTTCTCTGATCTCCTATCTGATTGGAATTCCTCTGGGAATCATCCTGGTGGTAACGGACACCGATGGGATCAAGCCGATTCCGGCTCTCCAGAAGGTGCTGGGACTGGTGATTAATCTGCTGCGGGCCGTGCCCTTCATCATCATGCTGATCATGATGCTTCCGGTCACCAGAGCCATCGTGGGAACGACCCTGGGAGCCAAGGCCGTGATCCCGCCGCTGGTGGCAGCAGCAGCGCCTTACATTGCGCGGATGGTAGAATCCTCCTTTAAGGAGGTAGATGCCGGGGTGATCGAGGCAGCCCAGTCCATGGGAGCCACCACCTGGCAGATCATCTGGAAGGTGCTTCTCCCTGAATCAAAGCCAAGCCTTATGATCGGGGCAGCTATCTCCATGACAACGATCCTGGGCTATTCCACCATGGCAGGCTTTGTAGGAGGCGGCGGCCTGGGCTCCATTGCCATTAACTACGGCTATTACCGGTATCAGACGGATATGATGCTGGTGACAGTGGTGATCCTGGTTATTATCGTTCAGATCATTCAGGAAACCTGGATGAAGCTGGCAAGAGTCAGCGACAAGAGAATCCGTTAAGCATAAAAAAGAAAGACGAAGGTCTTCGAATGGCTCACCGGAAATACCGGGAGCGATTCTAAAAATAGAGGAGACTGAAAAAAGGAGGAAACATATTATGAAAAAATCATTATCCATCATCTTAGCAGCATCATTAACAGCACTGACACTGGCTGCCTGCGGCGGAAGCGCAGGAACTAATACCAGTGAAACCACAGCCGCCGCTCAGACAACAGCAGCCGCAGCAGATGAATCCGGCGCAGCAGAAGAAGAAACCACAGAAGCTGCAGCCTCTGAGGCTCCGGCAGAGCTTGAAAAGATCGTGATCGGCGCCAGCCCGGCTCCCCACGCAGAGATTCTGAAGGCAGCACAGGAGCCATTAAAGGAAAAGGGCTATGAACTGGATATCAAGGAGTACACCGATTATGTGCAGCCAAACAATGCACTGCAGGCAGGAGATCTGGATGCAAACTATTTCCAGCACATCCCATACCTGGAGCAGTTCAATGAGCAGTACGGCACCAAGCTGGTAAACGCAGGAACCATTCACTATGAGCCATTCGGCATTTATGCTGGAAAGACCTCCGATCTGTCAGCGTTAGCTGACGGCGCCAAGGTAGCCGTTCCAAACGATGTAACCAATGAAGCAAGAGCGCTGCTTCTGTTAGAGGCACAGGGACTGTTAAAATTAAAGGATAACACAGACTTAAATGCCACCAGAAATGATATTGTAGAGAATCCAAAGAATCTGGAGATCATTGAGATCGAGGCCGCTCAGATCCCACGTTCCCTTAGTGATGTTGATATTGCCGTAATCAACGGAAACTACGCCATCGAAGCTGGCTTAAAGGTATCTGACGCTCTGGCAGTAGAAGCCTCCGACTCGGTAGCAGCAACTACCTACGGAAATGTGATCGCAGTGAGAGAAGGCGATGAGACCAAGGACTCCATCAAGGCACTGGTTGAAGTATTAAAAGGCGATGAAGTAAAGAAGTTTATCGAGGACACCTATGAAGGAGCTGTGGTTCCGCTGGATTAATTAAGA
>JAUNOF010000239.1 GCA_030537215.1 Lachnospiraceae bacterium | reverse complement strand
CGACGGCATAGATGGAGCGGACGGCATGGATGGCATTGATTGCATGGACGGTGTGGATGGCATCGATGGAATTACAGGGAGGCCTGGATAGCCGGGAACGGAAGGGGACGATGAGGCACAGGAAGCACAGCCCCAGGTCACATTTCCCGGATGGACCATATGCCGGCCTTCTGGCGGGGCAGCGTCGGAAGGTTCATATTCCATGTTGTAATCCATATTGCTTTCTCCGTCGTCAGGGGTATGATCGGAATTCATGTTGGAAGGCATGCTGTCGTTGTCTGCCATTGCGCCGGAATAAGAAAAGATGCCTCCTTCCGGAGCAATGGGGGTGGTCATGCCTCCCTGGGTAGGACTGTGCCAGCCGGCAGGTTCAGCGGTATCATTTGCAGCGTTTGCAGGGAAGCTGTCGGAGGAAGAAGAGGGGGTTTGATAGGAATCATTTTCAGCCATAAGAAAACCTCTTAAATTTTTTTACTTTATCATATGTGGAGCAAGAAGGAAGTTTCCGAAAAATAAGTGGTATTTTAATGTTTCGTTTTGGAATCTGCATCATGGCAGGCTTCCTTACGGGAAGCACACAGGGCCTCGCGGGCTGCGATGGTCGCCAGGGAATCGCCTAGCTGGGAGAAGATGGAAGCCAGCAGAGCAATCTCATCCTCGGAACGGTCCTGGGCAATGCAGCAGGCCAGGGCAGAAACAGTCATTAAAAGTTCACAGGATTGCATCATATCACCTCAGTGCAGTATATGAGGAAAGGGCGGAAAAAATTATTTAAAAAAATTTTCAAAATTGTCTTGATAAATTTGAAAACTTGTGGTAGACTATACGAGTCGCATGTGAGAGGCATTCTCCACAGGACATAAATATGAAATGCTGCTGTGGCTCAGTCGGTAGAGCGTCGCATTGGTAGTGCGGAGGTCACGGGTCCGATTCCCGTCAGCAGCTTTTGCTAAAAAGCAGAAATCATTGGTTTTTCAATGGTTTCTGCTTTTTTCTTGTTTCATAGGAACGTATTAGCAACAGGCGTTATTCATAGAGCTGTCTACGGATTCACCATCACCGAAGCATAAAACACCCCATCCTTCCATTCAAACCGGGCCTCTCCATGATACCGTTCCGCGATCATCCGCACCGATTCCGTTCCAATTCCAAATCCTTCATGCTTTCCAGAGCAGAAGCGTTCGCCTTCCATCACAGGCTGCTGCCCGCAGGAGTTGTCCACGGTCAGATACAGCATACTGCTGCCTTTTTTTCTGGCATTTACGTGGATGAAACGTTTCCCGTTTTTCGGGCTGCAGTTTTCCAGGGCATTTTCCAAAAGGTTTCCCAGGAGAACGCAGAATTCCGGCTCCGGAATGGGGAGCTTTGCGTCGATCTGAAAGGAGATCACCATATCGATCCCGTTGGTCATCGCCTTTGACGCGTAGAAATGGAGGACGGCATCTACCGCGTAATTCCTGGTGAAGGGCCGGATGGCGTCCTGGGGAATGCTTGTGCGGTAAGCTTCCACATACGAGTTCAGCTCGCTGATATTTCCGTTGGCGATACAGGTCTGAATCACGTTCAGATGCTGGCGGAGATCGTGGCGTACCCGTCTCATTTCTTCGAAATGGGACTGGATCAGGGCATACTGATCAGCCTGAACCATAGTCAGCCGCTCCAACTGGCGGATGTGCTCCAGGGCGGCTGCCTGTTCCCGGAAATGATCCATAAACCGGATGATGAAAAAGTAGATCAAAAACATGCATCCCATCAAGGCAGTTCTGGAAAACAGGAAGATCAGGTCCACTTGTCCGCCTGGGAAATAGGTGTAGAAAAGCACGATCAAGCTGGTAAAGAGAGGCAGGATCCAGGCAACTCTCCACACCCGGGGGACGTCCATTTCAAATACCATCCGGGCGGTACGCAGCAGGTACCACATCATAAATGGGAAGGTGACGAAAAACAGGCCCAGATTCACAACACCCTCCTGCCAGGAGAAAAAGCCGGAGGATGGGAGCAGCCAGGTCTGGGTCAGAAAGCTGGAGATTCCCCGGATCATCATAATGTAATCCATGGTGAAGATGTACAGGAAGGCAATCTTTCCCGGCTCCATCTTCACAGAACGAAACATCAGGCCTGCGAACAACGGGACCGAGACCAGCTTTGCCTGTGCATAAGGGATCCCGGCTTTCATCAGAAGGAAGAGCATTCCCAGGTAGGCCGCCTCTGAGAGCAGCAGCAGCGCTGCCAGCCTCTTCTTGGAAAAGCGCAGGTGGCTGAAAAAGGGAACGTAGGCAAACAGGTGGAACGGCGCGGTCGCCGCAAACTCATAAAAAATCAGTTCCTTCATCAGTGCGTTCTCCTTGTACTGGCAAAGCAGAAATCCAGAAATTGTTCCCGCACTTCGCGATATTTCAGCCGGCTGATGGGAACCGAGCCTCCCCCCTTCATCAGAAAGGAATCTGCCGTCATTTGATCTACCGCTTCCAGGTTGACCAGTATCCCCCGGATGCAGCAGCAGAAATAGGGATAGG
>JAUNOF010000238.1 GCA_030537215.1 Lachnospiraceae bacterium | reverse complement strand
GTTTTCCATTATCTTTACGAAAGGGACGGGGATCGTTGAAAAGAGCTTTCATCGGGAGGCAATCCAGGAAGATCACCAGGTTCAAAGCTTTGCTTTCCAGGTGAAGGCCAGCCGGAAAGCGTTAAAAAGGGTTCGGGGAAGCGCGGGGGCCGCAAACAGAATGAATCTGGCAGTTACCACAGCAGAAGGAATCGGATTAGGCGTTTTTGGGATCGGCCTGCCGGATATTGTGATATTTGTGGGCGTTCTGCTGAAAGGGGTGTATGAAACCGCGCTGCGTTACGGATTTGACTACACCTCTGACGAGGAACGGTACTTGATTCTGAAGCTGATGGAAACGGCTATGGCGAAAGGGGAGGCGTGGATTGAGGGCAATGAGCAGGTTGACCGGTTGATTGACGGAGAGTTGATAGACGGAGGTATTACAGAAGAACGCCAAGCCGGCGATATGGACCGGCAGATCCAGGAAACGGCAAGGGCATTTGCAATGGACATGGTATTAATGAAATTTGTTCAGGGGCTTCCGGTCATCGGTGTCATTGGCGGCGCCGGAAATCCGCTGTATTACAGCAGGGTTATGACGTATGTGGAATTGAAGTACCGGAAACGGTATCTTCTCAGGATACAGAAGCGGCTGGAGGAAGAAGAGAAAAGCGTATAATCAAACATTTGATAACGATCGAACGAAAAGTCTGCATATATGGCAAAAGGGGAGGAAAATTATGGGGAAGGATACGAAAATCATTCAAATCAACGATGAATTTAATGAGAATGACACCAGCAAGTACATTAAATCCTACATGTTTATTAAAGGCTATGCGGTAGGAAAAAACCTGAATCAGACCCTGATCGCGCTGTCGGTTGCCAGAAGGCTGCATGAAGGCCAGTACCGAAAGGATGGGACTCCGTACATCAGCCATCCGCTGAAGGTCTGCAGTACCCTGATCAGCTACGGAATCGATGACGATACCACCCTTGCGGCGGCGCTGCTCCACGATGTGCTGGAAGACTGCGCAGACAAGCTTCCTATGGGCGGGAGGGAACTGGAGATTAAGTACCATCTTTCAGAGGACGTGGTAGACATTGTCACGCTGCTGACCAAGGAATCCGGGCTGGATGATTATGAGCTGGGAATTTATTTCCGAAACATTGAGGCCAATCCCAAGGCAGCTCTGATTAAGCTCAGCGACCGCCTGCACAACAGCAGTACCGTGTATAATCTGTCCTTTGAAAAGCTGAAGAAGTATTTAAGAGAAACGGACCTGTATCTGATCCCAATGGCGTCCTTCTGCAAAAACTATTACCCGGAATACACCAATGCATTCAGCATTCTGAAAAGTAATATTTATTCCCTGAATCACAGTATGACCATTATGCTGGAAAAAATGGGAGAGGCGAGAACCGATGCGTGGCAGGGAAGCGCTCAGTGAAAGGAGGGTAGACAAATGTTTGATGTACAGTTACGTATTACTTCGATCGATTATGAAGCCACAATTCGAACCATATGGCCGCAGGTGCTGCGCAAATGCAGGGAAAGGGAATCAGACAATCTGCTGATCTGCCTGCTGAACGAGCTGGGAGAGACTTCTCATCCGGTATTGCTGGGTATTTTAAATCATCTGCCGGAGGAACGGCGTCAGGAGCTTCTGTGCGTGTGCATGGATCTTTACAGCGGAGTACTGACCGGGCAGGTAAATAAATTTTTAGAGAAGGATCAGTGGGGAAAAAGCTTCACCGCAGGGAATATCAGCTTAAAACGAGGGAAAGAGGGCCTGCTTCTTACCATCCAGCAGGTAACGGCCGATGTTAAGACGCTTCTTCAGGATGACAGTCTGCAGAATCAGATCAATCAGGCTGCGGTAAGCTTTTTGGGAGATGGAATTCTGGGAAAGATGGCAAGGAAGCATGCAGGCAATATTCTGAAAACAGCAGCAATGATGGCTCCAGATGAATTGGAACGGGCAGGCATATCTCTGATGAAGCGGGAGGATGTAAAAGCAAGGCTTCTGGAGCTGTTGAAAAGGGCGCTGTCAGACAGAGGAATTGCTGCAGAGGTTGCGGATCTGCAGATTGAACCGTGCAGAGAGGAAGGTGGGGAGAGCATTTCTGCAGGGCCGGAGAAACTTGTAATGCCAAAGGAGCTGGAGTTGGCTGTTATAAGAGCGCTTGCCTCTTATTTGAAGGATAATGTGAAATAGGGGCGAATCTGCTCAGCCCATAATTCCGTTGCCAGGGAAATCTGACAGAGGTTTATGGATCAGTGGAATCAGAATAAAAGGATTTTAGGAGGTACGGGCCGTGACAAGAAATGAGATGGAATTCAGAGCAGAAAAGAAGCGTTACGAGAATGCGGTCAGAGGCTGCATGGTGGGCGGCGGCGCAGGGGACGCCCTTGGGTATCCGGTGGAATTTTGGTCGGAGAATGAGATCCGCCGTACATATGGAGAATCCGGCATTACCTCCTATCAGTGCTCCCCGGAGGAAGGGCTGGCAGTGGTATCGGATGATACACAGATG
>JAUNOF010000237.1 GCA_030537215.1 Lachnospiraceae bacterium | reverse complement strand
AATGACGAAGGGATTCCGGTGGATTTTCTGTCTGTTTCGTGGTATACTTTTTATAAGAAATGGAAATTAATGGACGCAAAGAAAATACTGGAGGGGTCTGAATGAAACTTGAATTTATTGGTGCTGCTCATGAAGTAACTGGAAGCTGTCATTATCTGGAAATCGGTGAAACCCGTCTTTTTGTGGACTGCGGCATGGAGCAGGGGCAGAATCTCTACGAGAATGTGGAGCCGCCGGTCAGCTACAGCCAGATCGATTTCGTGCTGCTGACTCACGCACATATTGATCACGCAGGCTATCTGCCCTTTATTTACGCCCGTGGTTTCCGCGGCCGGGTGATTGCTACGGATGCTACTGCAGAGCTTTGTGATATCATGCTTCGTGACAGCGCCCATATCCAGGAGATGGAGGCAGAGTGGAAGAACCGGAAGGGACGGCGGGCCGGAAAGGCGGAGGTGGCTCCTCTCTATGAAATGAAGGACGCCCTGGGTGTGATCAATCTGATTGAAGCCTGCCCGTACCATGAAACCATAAAGCTGAATGATGATATTACCATCCGCTTTATTGATGCCGGTCACCTTCTTGGCTCTGCTTCTATTGAGATTTGGGCGAAGGAGGGAGATGTGGAGAAAAAGCTGGTCTTTTCCGGCGATATTGGAAATAAGCACAAGCCCTTGATCCGTGATCCGCAGTATATCCAGTCGGCCGATTATGTGATTATGGAATGTACTTACGGCGATCGGTACCACAAGAAAAATCCTGATTACGAAAGCAGCCTGGCACGGATTATTCAGGAAACGCTGGACCGGGGCGGCAATGTGGTGATCCCGGCCTTTGCGGTAGGCCGAACCCAGGAGCTTCTGTATTTTATCCGCCAGATCAAGGCAGACGGCATGGTGACCGGCCATGACAATTTCGATGTATATGTGGATAGTCCGCTGGCGGTGGAAGCTACCCATGTTTTTAAAAATAACATGCTGGAATGCTTTGATGAGGAGACCAGCCAGCTGGTGGCAAAGGGCATTAACCCCATTGATTTTCCAGGGCTGAAGCTTTCCATCACCAGCGAGGAGTCCAAGAATATCAACTTTGACATGACTCCGAAAGTGATCATATCCGCTGCCGGCATGTGCGATGCCGGACGGATCCGCCATCATTTAAAGCATAATTTGTGGCGGAAGGAATGTACGGTGGTGTTTGCCGGATATCAGGCAGAAGGAACCATCGGGCGGAGCCTGCTGGATGGAGCCAAGGAAGTGAAGCTGTTCGGCGAGTCCATCGATGTGGAGGCACATATTGAACTGATCGACGGCATCAGCGGTCACGCAGACCGGGACGGATTGATGGAATGGATCAGCGCATTTCAAGAAAAGCCGAAGCACGTCTTTATGGTTCACGGCCAGGACACCGTCTGTGATTCCTTTGCGGAGGGACTTAAGAAGGAGCTGGGGCTGAATGCATCCGCGCCTTTCTCCGGTTCTGTGTTTGACCTGGCAGAAGGTGTCTGGATCCGTGAGGCGGCCGGAATCCCCATTATCAAGGCAGCAGTTTCCAAGAAGCGGGCGGATTCTGTCTTTATGCGGCTTGTGGCAGCCGGTGAGCGCCTGATGCAGGTGATCCGGCACAATGAAGGAGGTGCAAACAAGGATCTGGCGAAGCTGACCGACCAGATCATGGCCCTCTGCGACAAGTGGGACCGATAGCGGCTGCAGAATCAGAACGGATTGTGAGAAATGGAGAAAGAGACCAATGGGAAAGGTACAGATTTATACAGACGGATCTGCCAGAGGCAATCCGGACGGGCCGGGAGGTTATGGGACAATCCTGCATTTTGTAGATTCCAAGGGAGTCCTTCATGAGAAAACCATATCCGGCGGCTTCAGGCGAACAACCAACAACCGGATGGAGCTTCTGGCGGCTATTATGGGGCTGGAGGCATTAAACCGCCCCTGCCAGGTGGAGCTGTATTCCGACTCCAAATATCTGGTAGATGCCTTCAATCAGCACTGGATTGAAAATTGGGTTGCCAATAACTGGAAACGAGGCAAAAGCGGCCCTGTGAAAAACATCGACCTGTGGGAGCGACTGTTAAAGGCCAAGGAGCCCCATCAGGTAACCTTTATCTGGGTAAAAGGACATGCCGGCCACCCAGAGAATGAGCGGTGCGATAAGCTGGCCACATCGGCGGCAGATGGAGACGATCTCTCCGATGATCCGGGAGTGGCATAGCTTACTTAAGGAAAGCTTACAAAATATTACGTCTTCCTTTTTACTATTTCTTTTCTGGGAAATTTGTGTTATCTTGAAGGTATGAAATCTTGAAATTATGAGAATGACACAGAAATGACCGAGAACAGAAACGTAAAAAGGAAGATTTTTTATGAAACGAGATTATAAGATATGGGCCGTGATTCTGGGAATTATTATCGCCGGAGTGGGGATTACCACGATTACAAGCTCCTATGTATCCGGCCAAAGTACTGGAACCGCTGTCTATGAAGCGGCTGCCATGGAGGACGCTGCCATGGATGCAGCAGAGG
>JAUNOF010000236.1 GCA_030537215.1 Lachnospiraceae bacterium | reverse complement strand
ACCCCTGTTCAGAGTCTGACTTGCTAGCTTAACTAACTGACATTGGTTCACACCCACTGAATTCTATTGGCAAAAATGCTGAATTTTGTTTTTTTTATTTGTGGATAGCTGATGGCTGTCAGGGAAACTTTGTTTACAGTTTTTTCTGGCAGCCCTTTTTATCGGTGACTTATTCACATTTTCTTTCGCTTCCGTGCATTCATATCGTAATCATCTCTTACGCATATGCGCCATCCAGCGTATTTTAGGAAGTTTTCCACCGTCAAAATGACGAAATGCCCTTGGCCGCTGATTCGACTTTTTTTGATATTTCCTATATACTTATGAAAAAAGAGGTATCCGTATGGCTTTAAATAAAGATGAAGAACTTGCGCTCCTCCATACAACCGTAGAATTAATGGAAAAGGAAGCCCGGTTAAGAGAAGAACTGATCGTAACCCTGAAAGAAAGGAATGATCTTTTGGAAGTGCGCATCGCAGAATTAACATCCCTGTTAAATGAAATTTTCGGTATAGAAAAGGACGGCTGATCTTATGAACATTTCCTTTGAACGTGTTACAATGCTTGAATACCGCTTAAAAGCAGCTGAAGCCCAGCTGGAGTCTTTCCGTTCAGGGGAAAAGTATGTCCGTATGGAACATGAGTTCCAAAAAGAACTGCGGAAAAAAGACCGACGTATCCGGGAACAGGATTTCGAACTGTCCCGTTCCCACAGTGAGACAGTCTCTGTACGCAACCAGTGGTTTGCCATTTTTGAAGATATGGAAATGGAGCATGCCAGGCAATTACAGACACTCAGAAAAGAGAAGGAGCAATTGGAACAGAAACTGCGGAAAACAGAAAAGCAGCGGGATGATGCCCTGGATAAGGTGACAGAACAGCGCCGCCGGATCTATGCGCTGGAGACAGAGCAGGAAGAGGAAAAGGGGAAAAACCTGAAATTGAGAGCCCAGATAAACCGCGATTATGAGAATTCTTCTATCCCATCCTCAAAAGACCCAAACCACAAAAAGATATCAAACAGCCGTGAAAAGAGCGGCCGGAAACCTGGTGGGCAGCCAGGGCATAAAGGACATGGAAGAAAGAAGCAGGAACCTGCGACAGAGCCGATCCTTCTTCCGCCACCACCGGAAGTACTGGAAGATTCGGATTTTAAGAAAACGTCAAAGACGATTGTAAAACAGCTGGTCAATGTGCGGATGGTGCTGGACGTTGCTGAATACCGTGCGGACGTGTATTACAATTCCCAGACAGGAGAACGGATTCATGCAGCTTTTCCGGATGGCATGAAAGATGACGTGAATTATGGTGGAAGTGTCAAAGCATTCCTGTTCCTGCTGAATAATGACTGCTGCACGTCCATCGACAAGAGCAGAAAATTCCTGTCGGATCTGACGGATGGAAAACTCAATATCTCGAAGGGCATGATCAATAAGCTCAGCAGAGAGTTTGCACAGAAAACGGAGAAGGAACGGAAAAGGCTGTTTTCCGATCTTCTTCTTTCTCCTGTCATGCATACGGACTGTACCAACGCAAAAGAAAACGGTAAAAATGCGTACGTTTATGTATGCGCATCGCCAGATGGGACAGCCATGTACTTTGCCCGGAAGAAAAAAGGGCATGAAGGGGTAAAAGGAACTCCGGTGGAGGACTATCAGGGAATACTGATCCATGATCATGACCGTACATTTTATAATTATGGAACGGCCCATCAGGAGTGTCTTGCGCATATCCTGCGTTATCTGAAGGACAGTATAGACAATGAGCCCGACCGAACATGGAACAGACAGATGCGAATGCTGATACAGGAAATGATCCATTACCGAAACAGTCAGGAAAGAGACGTGAAGCCGGATGCAGAAAAGAACCGTTATTTCGAAGAACAATACTGCGAGATCCTGCAGAAAGCAAGGGATGAGTATGAATATATTCCGGCAAGTGACTATTATAAAGATGGATATAATCTGTATCAAAGAATGGAGGAGTACAAAACCAGCCATCTATTGTTCCTGGCTGATCACAGAGTGCCCGCCACGAATAATGAGGCAGAACGTCTGCTCAGACGATATAAACGAAAACAACAGCAGGCCGTGTCCTTCAGAGGATTCGAATCCATCGAATATCTTTGTGAGTGCATGAGCATGCTTATTAAGATACGCCAAAATGAAGAAGATAACATATTTAACAGAATATCCCAGATATTTGGATAAGGAAAACCGATGGTTTCGACTAAGAATAGTTTACACCATCGGTTTTCTTATGGCAAGTTGGCCTCTGAACAGTAACCATTTAAACTGGATTTCAACGGGGCGCAGGAGTGCATATTTTTCTGCATTTTGATTTTCTTAAAAATGAAAAACTGTTAATTTTCAATGTTCCCTTCCAATTGCTTCCGTAATCAGCTATAATATACTTGTCTGTTGAAAGACAGGCTGAAAACATCAGAGTAAGCGGGCGGCACTCCCTATCTGGAAAATGCACACCTCTGGAAGATTCATATTTTTATGGGTTTTCCACAGGTGTGTAAACACCGGAGAAAGG
>JAUNOF010000082.1:1288-13749 GCA_030537215.1 Lachnospiraceae bacterium | reverse complement strand
AACGAGCGCCTCTGTAGCCCTTAGCCATCTTTAATACTCTGTTATGTTTCTTCTTTGCGTTTAAGCCGCCTTTAATTCTTGCCATCGGTCTTTTCCTCCTTCACTTAACAATTGAAATCCTACAGATATGGTAAAATCTGCTTCATTACCTTGCTGTTGGTTGCATCAGTAACGATATCTTTTCTAAGGTTTCTCTTTCTCTTGGTAGATTTCTTGGTTAAGATGTGGGACTTGTAAGCTTTATTTCTTACTAACTTTCCGGTTCCTGTCATTTTGAAACGCTTTGCAGCTGCTCTTTTTGTTTTTAACTTCGGCATTGTAATTTCCTCCTTAAATGTTTCTCTATCTTCTTTAACTAACGTTTTGCAGTTAAGAACATAACCATGCTTCTTCCCTCTACCTTAGAAGGCTTGTCGATTACCGCAATATCGGCCAGATTCTGAGCGAATTCATCCAAGATATACTTTGACTGGTTCATATGAGCCATCTCACGGCCGCGGAAACGTAAGGTAACTTTAACCTTATTTCCCTTTTCCAAGAACTTTCTGGCTGCCGAGGTCTTGGTGTTCAGATCATTGGTATCAATGTTTGGAGACAAACGAACTTCCTTTACTTCGATTACCTTCTGCTTTTTCTTTGCTTCCTTCTCTTTTCTGAGAAGCTCATAACGGTACTTGCCATAATCGATAATCTTACATACCGGCGGCTTTGCTGTGGGAGCGATCTTTACTAAGTCAAGCTCTGCTTCCTGAGCCAGCTTATATGCATCCCTGGCAGACATTATTCCTATCTTTTCTCCGTGTTCGCCAATCAGAAGAACCTCTCTGTCTCTGATCTGTTCGTTAATCATTAATTCGCTAATAGTCGTACACCTCCTGGTTTGAAATAGAAATCAGCTTCCCGGCTCCCGGGCATAAATAAAAGTGGATAGAAAGGCTATCCACTTATTTAAGCATATGAAACTCGACAAAACACGCCAATACACTTCCGTGTACTTCTCTGTCAGTCGACTCTCTTAAATATGAACCCGGGTCACTGCATATATATATGCATCTCTGCAAGCTTAATGCTACCGTGCCAAGGTGAGGTGGATACCTGCTTTCCTGTTGTTGTACTCGCAACTTTTAGTATGTTACCACAAATAAAATGATATGTCAATTGCTTTTTTATTTTTCTTTCATTTTTCTATATGTCCTGGCATTCCTTCTGTAATCCTGCTATACTGGTTCTGAAAAAAAACAATTACAGAGAAAGAAGGGATATATTATGTGGTTTCTTTTTGCGCTTCTGTCTGCCATATTCGCCGCCTTCACCTCCATTCTGGCAAAGCTGGGCATTGACGGCGTTAATTCCAATCTGGCAACTGCCATCCGCACGGTGGTCGTTGTGCTGATGGCATGGCTGATGGTCTTTCTCACCGGCACTCAAAACGGGATTTCCAGTATCGGCAAGCGGAGCTGGCTGTTTCTGATCCTCTCCGGACTGGCCACCGGTGCATCCTGGCTGTGCTACTACAAAGCGCTGCAGATCGGGCAGGCATCTAAGGTTGCACCGGTAGATAAATTTTCTATCGTGATCACCTTGATCCTGGCCTTTGTCATCCTAAAGGAGCCAGTCAGCCTGAAATCCATTATCGGCTGCCTGCTGATCACCGCCGGAACCTTTGTGATGATCCTGTAAGGCTACGTTACATTCTCTCCTTACACCGCTTCACCAGATCTGCAAAAAGCCGGTTCATAACAGGCGCAGAATCTACCAGATCCTCCGGATGCCACTGGACACCTACAATCAGGCCTTCCTCATCCTCGATTCCTTCCACAGTCCCGTCACAGGCTCTGGCGGATATCTTCAAGCCTTTTCCCAGCTCCTTTACTGACTGGTGATGCATGGAATTGGTAGCCAGCGTTCCGGCTCCTACAATAGAAGCCAGTCTGGTTCCCTCCTCCACCTCTACATGATGGGTCAGATAGGTTCGATTGTACTTCTGAAGATGCTGGATCACCTTGCCCTCCTGCAGAGACAGATCCTGGTACAGGCTTCCTCCCATTAGTACATTCAAGGTCTGATGTCCCTTGCAGATGCCAAGCATGGGCAGCTTATGCTCCAATGCGTACCGTCCTGCCTTCAGCCAGGCGTCATCGATCTCCGGCCGGAAAACTCCAATGACCGGAAGCGGCTCCTCGCCATAGTACCATGGCGTCATATCCTCTCCGCCCGGGAACAGCAGACCGTCACAGCAGGACAGTGCAGCTTCTGCATCCTCCGCGATTGCTGCCGGAGGAATGATAACGGGAATTCCCCCATTTTTCAAAATCGCCCTTACATTAGTACTTCCGGTAAATGCCTGCTCTCCGCTGACATAATGGACGGAATCCGTCTTTCTTGTAAGTCCCATAATTCCAATAACCGGTTTTTTCATGATCAGCAGCCCTCCAGAATGTCCTGACGGCAGATGTGGCGGATCATCTCCGGATCCAGCCCGCGGATCACCTGGGCTGCCAGCTCAGTAGCGGCCTCCAGATCCTCTCTGGCGCAGAAGTTATAATGTGTATGGACATAACGGCTTGGCACGCCAAGCACCAGCACCGGCACAGCCTTGCCGCCAAACAGACTCAGCTTTCCTGCATTGGTGCTTCCGCCTCTGCGGACCGTCTCCTGATACTTGATTCCGTATTTCTTTGCCAGCCCAATGGCATAGTCGATAAATACCGGATTGGAAATATAGCTGTTATCCATTCTCCGGATCTGAACGCCGCTCTTCATCCTGCACTGAGCCTGGGTTGCGCTGAAATAAAAATCATCGGAGGGGGAGCCTTCAAATACAATCGCCAGATCCGGCTTCACTACCTGCGTGGTTACCGTAACGCCTCTGGTCCCAACCTCCTCCTGGGAAGCGAAGGCGCCCACTACGCTGACAGCCAGAGCATCCCGCTCCTCATACAGCTTATCCATGGTATCTACGATGCAGGCACAGCCGGCCCGGTTGTCAAAGGCCTTGCCAAAGCAGATCCCATTTTCTTCATCATAGGAAAATTTCACATCCGGCATCATCGGATCGCCGATGGAAACGCCGAAGACCTCTTCCACCTCCTGCCGACTGGTGGCCCCGATGTCCACATAAATGGATTCGATCTCCAGCTCCTGATTCGCCCGTTCCTTTGTATTCATAAAATGAATTGGCTTGGAAGTAATGATTCCTCTGACTCTCCGGCCGCTTCTGGTACGGATGATCACGGTATGCGCCGGGATATTGGAAAGAACAAAGCCTCCCAGCATGATAATGCCCAGCACGCCGTTGTCATGTATGGTCTGAACCATAAATCCGCACTCATCTGTGTGAGCATCAAGCTGAATCACCGGCCTTTCCTCCCTGGCGCCAGGCATCCTGGCATACAGGTTATTCATAGCATCGTTTTCCAGCTCATACCGTTTGCAGTAGCCTGCTATGGTACGAACTACATCCTCTTCAAATCCACTTGGCCCAAACGCATCTGAAATCCGGCCAAACATTTGAATGTCCATCGTCATGATCTCCTTTGTATGTTCTTCTACTAAATTACTAATATACCACAAAACAATGCGCCGTCACCACATCCATCCAGCGGTCTGTCACCAGACGGTTGGTAAAGGTATCCACCGATTTCATCCCCGGATAAAAGGACATCTGATATGCCTTCTTCCAGTCCTTAAAGGTCACTTCATAAGTGAAGGATTCCGGAAGGGTGATCCGGCACAAGGAAGGGTCTTTTTCCAGCGCCTTTTTGACTCCGGCGCGGATCCGCTCCAGCACCACGCCCTGGGGCTCGCAGAGTGTTGCCCCTCCCACGCCTCGTTTGGTCACGGCAGTTTCCATCTCCGGCACAAGCTCCTTTGCCAGGCTGCAGATTGCTTCATCCCCGGAAAGGAACAATACAGGTACGCCATGGCTGGCAGCGGTGTAGCTGTTCAGCATAAATTCACTCATATATTCCCCGTTTAAACGGAGATACAAGCTGTTTCCTGTGGAGGTGTGGCTGATGGAAAATTCCGGGTTTCCTGCCGGCGCGTGATAGCCGATGTAGAGGACACCGTCAAAGCTGTCATCGATTCCCCACATCATATTATAAGGATGGCCGCTCTTTCCCCGGATCAATGTCACATAATCGGGCATCTGGAGCGGGTCGATATTGGATGCATCGCCGTGACCATCCTTCACGACGATCTGCTCTGCGCCCATCTCATGGGCTGCCTGGCAGGCTGCTAATACCTCTCTTGTCATCTGCCTTGCAAATGCCTGGTATACAGCCTCATTCTTATGGGTCTCTGCCGGAAGTGCCAGCCCGGCACATCCCTCGATATCTGCACTGATAAATAGCTTCATGATCGTGATAGCCTCCATTTCGCCTAGATTCTAACACCATGCAAGTGCTTTGTCAATTTACAAACACACTGGCTTCAAGGAATTCTTTCTCAAATGCAATTCCCTGAAACCAGTCCGCATAATATACTTCTATTTTCTTATTAAAAAGGTTATCGTCCTTTTTTATTTCAGCTTATCATCATACAGATGACAATATACATAGTGATCCTCACTGACCTGATACCGCTTGGGCGCCTCCGTCTTGCAGCAGTCCATGCACTTGGGGCATCTGGTGTGGAACTTACACCCGGCAGGCGGATTTAACGGGGATGGGATATTTCCCTCCAGGATTACCCGGTCCTTCTTCGCGGTGGGATCCGGCACCGGAACTGCAGAGAGCAGCGCCTGGGTATAGGGATGCATAGGATTCTTATACAGGCTTTCCTTATCACCCACCTCCACGAAATTGCCCAGATACATCACGCCCACCCGATCGCTGATATGCTCCACCACGCTTAAATCATGGGCTACAAAGATGTAGGTCAGGTTAAATTCCTTTTTCAGCTGATTCATCAGGTTCAGCACCTGAGCCTGGATGGAAACGTCCAGAGCAGATACCGGCTCGTCCGCGATGATCAGAGACGGCTCCACCGCCAACGCCCTGGCAATGCCGATTCTCTGACGCTGGCCGCCGGAGAACTCATGAGGATACCGGTTTGCATGATAGTCATCCAGTCCTACCTTCCGAAGCAGCTCCAGCACTCTGGCCTCCATTTCCTCCTTATTCTTTGTCAGGTTATGGATGATCAGCGGCTCCGCAATAATGTCAAAGATAGACATTCTTGGATTCAAGGATGCATAAGGATCCTGGAATACCATCTGGACCTTCTTGCGGATAGGCCGCATCTGCTTGTCATTGTACTTGGAGATATCCTCACCGTCCAGGATCACCTTGCCTGCGGTGGGCTGCTCCAGCTTGCAGATTCCCCGGCCCAGAGTAGACTTGCCGCATCCGGACTCGCCTACGATTCCGAACACCTCGCCTCTGCGGATCTCAAAGGAAACGCCGTCAACTGCCTTTACATAATCCACGGTACCAAACCGCTTTCCGGCTACCGGGTAATAGATCTTCATATCCTCTACATGTAATAAGATATCTGCCATGACTATTCTACGCCTCCTTTTTCACAAAGCCAGCATCTGCACAGATGGCCCTCTCCTACCTCATAAAAGCCCGGCTCCTCCTCCTCACATTTGGCAAATGCGCGGCTGCATCTTGGTGCAAACTTGCACCCCTTGGGCATGTATTTTGGATTTGGCACATTTCCTGGAATAGCTTCCAGCTCATCCACTGACTCTCCAAGCTTCGGGATGGAACCAAGCAGGCCCTTGGTGTATGGATGGGAAGGATTTGCAAACAGAGCGTTTACATCTGCCTTTTCTACCACACGGCCGCAATACATAACGACTACCTCATCACAGACCTCTGCTACTACTCCCAGGTCATGGGTGATGAACAGGATGGAGGTACCGATATCTTTTTTCAGATCATTCATCAGATCCAGGATCTGTGCCTGAATGGTTACATCCAGCGCTGTGGTAGGCTCATCGGCAATCAGGATCTTCGGACGGCAGACCAGGGCCATGGCGATCATAACACGCTGCCGCTGGCCGCCGGAAAGCTGGAAGGGGAATTCCTTCATCATATGCTCCACTCTGGGTACGCCGGTTTTGCGGAGCATATCCTCTGCCTTCTTGTAAGCCTCTTCCTTGGAAATGTTCTCATGCTGCAGGATACATTCGGTCAGCTGCTTTCCGATCCGCATCACAGGGTTTAAGCTGGTCATAGGTTCCTGGAAAATCATAGAAATCTGGCCGCCCCGCAGCTTCCGCTTCTCCTCCTCGCTGATATGGGCAATATCCTTTCCCTCTAACAGAATCTCCCCTTCTGCGATCTTACCGGTGGTTCCTGTCAGCAGCCCCATGATAGACAGAGAAGTTACACTTTTGCCGCTTCCAGATTCACCTACGATTCCTAAGGTGGAGCCTTCCTTTAATTCGAAATCCACACCGTCAACAGACTTTACAATGCCGCTGTCTGTATAGAAATACGTGTGAAGATTTTTTACTTCTAATATATTCTTTCTGTTATCTGCCATAGCTTCCGTCCCCCTTCATTAATCCGTCAGCTTCGGGTCAAGCGCATCGCGAAGACCATCGCCCAGAATATTAAAGCTTAATACTGTAAGGAAAATTGCAAGTCCCGGGAACAGAGTACAATGCAAACTGGTAAGCATATAGTTACGTCCGTTAGACAGCAGCAGTCCCCACTCCGGTGTAGGCGGCTGTGCACCCATGCCTAAGAAGCTTAAGGAGGAGGCTGTCAGGATGGAAGAACCTACCGACATAGTAAACTGTACAATAATCTCCGGAATTGCACCGGGAAGAATGTGACGGAACAGGATTCTGGAATCGGATGCTCCCAGGTTCTTTGCCGCCTGGACGAACACCGAATTTTTCAGCGCCAAAGTACGACCTCTCACCAAACGTGCAAAGGTAGGAGTGGAGAATACCGCAACCGCGATCACCACGTTTCCAAGACCGCTTCCTAAGATTGCCACAATGGCAATTGCCAAAATGATACCAGGGAATGCAAACAGGGTATCACAGATTCTCATGATGATGGAATCCACGATTCCTCGGTAATAACCGCCCAGCAGCCCCAGAATCGTACCACAGACAGCGCCTACTGTAACAGCAGAAAGACCGACTGCCAGAGAGATCTTGGTGCCGCAGATAATTCTGGAGAACAAGTCTCTGCCAAATTCATCGGTTCCAAACCAGTGGGCTGCGCTGGGTCCCTGGAGAATCGAGTTGTAATCGTATTCATTGATTCCAAACGGAGCCAGAAGCTCACCGAAAAATGCCAGAAACACCAGGAATACAATAAACCAGAGAGCTACCACTGCATTTTTCTGTTTTTTAAATTTCCGGATCATTTCTGAAACAGGAGTTTTGATATCTGTCTTTTCATTCAGCTCCGCCTTCGCGGCCTTTTTCTTTCCGATCATATGTAAGACCTCCTATGACAACTTGATTTCCGGATTGAGGACGGCATAAAGGATATCCACAACCAGATTAATGATAATAAACTGCAGGGAGAAGATTAAGATCAAGGACTGGATGGCCGGATAATCACGATAGTTTACCGACTCGATCAAAAGCTGTCCCAGACCTGGGAATGCGAATACGGCTTCTGTAACAACAGAACCGCCTAACAGGAAACCAAACTGCAGGCCTACTACGGTAACAACAGAGATCATGGAATTGCGGAATGCATGTCCCCAAGTTACTGTCTTCTCTTTTAAGCCCTTCGCTCTTGCAGTACGGATATAGTCCTCCTTTAATACCTCAATAATGGAAGAACGGGTAAATCGTGCAATGATCGCCGCAATACTGGTCCCCAGAGTGATGGCTGGAAGAACCAGATTCTTCCAGGATCCAGCGCCTGTGGTGGGCAGCCAGCGCAGCTTCACAGCAAACAGCATAATCAGAAGAAAGCCGATCCAGAAGTTAGGAAGGGAGATTCCCGATACCGCCAGCGTCATTCCCGTAAAGTCCTGCCATTTGCCCCGGTGCTTGCCCGACCAGACTCCAAGCAGGACTCCCACAATGGTGCTCCAGATCAGGCTGGCAATGGTTAGGGACATGGTATTGCCGTATCTGGCAGCAACCTCTGTAATAACAGGCCGCTTGGTGCGGAGAGAGGTTCCCAAATCCCCATGAAGCAGACCGCCCACATAATTAATATACTGAATCGGGATCGGCTTATTCAGGCCAAGCTGTTCTCTTACGGCCTCTACATCCTGAAGGGTTGCCTGTTCACCGGCCACCATACGTGCCGGATCGCCTGGTATCAGACGAACGAAAAAGAACACGAAGGTTATGACGATAATCAGGGTAGGAATCACTCCTACAATTCGTTTTAATGTATATCTCAACATACTATTCTCATCTCCTTAATCACTGCACAATCAGTTCCACACATAAAAACAACAAGGGATATCCATATTTATAAATTACAAAGTAAGAATACCGGAATTTCACAGAGGGTTATAGCGGATACAACAGGCAAAGGCGCCGCAGCTTCAGACCCTGATATATCTGATCATCTCGCTTGCAGCGCCTCTGCTACATAATCAAATAGCTGAAACAGTTTTTGCTTCCATTACTTGGTCATCTTTGCATTCTTCATGTTGATTGCACCGTCTGGATAGATCTTTACGTTCTGCACCTTTGCGCTGGTAGCCCAAACGTTGGAATCTACACACATGAATACCATTGGAGTCTCTTCCCAAATCAGATCCTGTGCCTTCTCATATGCTTCTCTACGAACATTATCATCTGCACTCTCCAGACCAGTTCTGATATATCCTTCCAGTTCTTCATTCTCATAGTAGCAGATGTTGTAGCTCATAGGCGGCTCAGACTCGATTGCCAGCAGCGGACGGATTCCCCAGTCAGCATCGCCGGTAGATGGAGACCATCCGATGATATAGCAGTCAACCTCTGCTTCAGAGCCGGGAACATCTACATCCTGAATTCTCTGATTTAAGATCGCGCTCTCCATTCCCTTTAACTCTAAGTTAATGCCAACCTGCTCTAACTGCTGCTTGTAGAACTCAGCCTGCTTCTGGTTAGCAGTGGTATTTGCATACATGACGGTGGTAGTGAAACCATCCGGATATCCAGCCTCTGCCAACAGCTCCTTTGCCTTCTCCGGATCATATGGACGAGGCTCATTGCCCTTATAATACTGAACAGCGGGTCCGATAATGGAGGTTGCAGGAGTTGCCAGGCCATTCTTTACAACCTGGATATAAGCTTCCTTATTTAATGCATAGTCCATCGCCTGACGTACTCTTACATCATTAAATGGCGCCTTCTGCGTATTCATCATCAGGAACCGAACCACAATACCCTCATCCTGATAGGAGGTAACGTTCGGGTCAGCCTCCAGAACGGATACGCTCTCAGTAGGAGTGGTCCACATAATCTGTGCATCACCAGACTGGATCATGGCAACACGAGTCGCACTTTCCGGTACCGGCTTAAAGGTGATGGTCTTAAAGCCTGCATCTGCATCTGCTAAAGCGGTGCCGCCGCAGATATCAGCGTCATAGCCCCACCAATCCTTATTTAATTCCAGAGTCAGGTGGTCGCCCTCGATCCATTCTACGAACTTATACTGACCAGTGCCAACTGGATTTCTTGCACACTCATCTACACCGGCCTCAATGGTCTTCGGACTCATGATTACACATGCCGGGTGCGCCAGGTTGCTGATAAATGCTCCAAAAGGCTCTGTTAAGTTAACCTTAATGGTGTAATCATCCACCTTCTCAAAGGAATCCAGCACATTGCACAGGAAGGTAGTACGCTTAAGACCTAAGGACTCATCATCCCACTTTGCAAAATTTGCCAGAGCTGCATCTGCGTCCCACGGTGTTCCGTCAGTAAAGGAAATTCCTTCCCGGAGCGTAATGGTGAATTCTGTTGCGTCTTCATTTGCTTCATAGCCGGTAGCCAGCATCGGATAAATCGTCATATCGTCATCAAAGCCGAATAAACTGTCCATGATCATACGCTGAATACCGCCGGATAAGGTATCGCTGGTATCCATAGGATCCATGGTGGTAAAATCAACCGTTACTGCCGCTACCACATCACTCTCCTGAGAGATGGACTCTCCTGCCGGGATCTCTGCCTGAGCCTGGGTTTCTCCTGCTGCCGCAGTCTCGCCTCCTGCCGCCGCAGTTGTAGATGCTGTACTTCCACCGCCGCCGCAGGCAGTCAAAGTTACCATCGCTGCTGCCAACAGCAAAGCATAAAGTTTGTTTCCTGTTCTTCTCATAACATTCCTCCTTGTTTTCCAGTATGAAAAAAGCAAAGGCCGCCTGAACAAAGCGCCCTTGCTATTAAAATTTATTTTACCTGCGCTTTTCTTCTTTTTCAAGGTAAAGTGTTAAATCTCCGGCGGCAAAACATACATTTTAATTTTTTAAAGTGATTTGGTTGATTTACAGCAAAATATTTATTATAATTTACCTAAATATTTTTCACACGAAAGGAACCTGAAATGTCCGAATCCAACCGCAAATATCATGTGCTTATCGTCTGCATTAACCCCTATATCCGGATCGAATTTCAAAACTATCTCTACGCCTGCCTGGGAGATTATGTGAGCTTTGACACCAGCGATCTGGCCTCCATCATCAGCCCGGATCAACTGAAGGACTATCAGTGCATTCTGTTTTCCAGCATCCGGGTTCAGTCTGATTTTCCGGTGCCCATACCGGATTCCATTGCCCAGATCATCTGCACCAGGACCTTTAACCACGCCTACTTAGACCAGATCATCCGGATTCCGCCCAATGAAAAAGTCTATGTGGTCAATGACCTGATGGATTCCACCATCCATGTGATCCAGGCCTTCCAGGAATACGGCCTCACCCAGTATCAGTTTATTCCCTATGCCGGAGATCCAAAGGATGTGGATCCTTCTGTCCGCTATGCCATCACGGTAGGGGAACCTCAGATGGTACCAAAGCATGTCCGGAACATCATCAATATCGGCAACCGGATCATTGATATCTCAACCATCAATGAGCTGTGTGTTCTCTTTCACCTTCCGGCCGAGCTGGGAAACCGGATCACCAAAAATTATGTTTCTCACATCATGAAGGCAGTCAAGACAGCAGGAAGCTATTACAGCAGCTTTGTATTTTCCCAGCAGCTTCTTCTGGCAGCTACCTCCAATCTTCCGTTAAGCATCTGCCTTCTGGATGAGAACGGAATCATCACCCTGGCCAATAAGCAATTTGCCAACGACTGGGAGCTGCCGGAAAACGGGGTGGTGGGAAAGACCTTTTCCCACAGCCTGCCGGAAGCATTTTCAAGCATCCCGTTTAACCTGACTGCCGATTACAGCATCACCAACCGAAGCGGAATTCCAATGAACCTGAGCGTAATGGAATTATCCTTCCCCAATCACGCTTCCATGGCTCTGCTTACCAGCAAGCCTGACCCCAGCCGGGAACCAGACTCCGATCTTTCCGAATCCTCGAAATGGGGGGGGCAATTATCTCCCATCGAACGCCAGAGAAGCACCTTTATGAACCTGATCACCGCTTCCAAGCGATGCCAGGAAATGCTGTCCTACGCAAAACGGCTGTCTCTTTATGACTTCCCGATTCTGATCCAGGGAGAAAGCGGCACTCAGAAAAAAATGCTTGCCAAAGCCATCCATCAAAGCTCCAGCCGGAGGAATCAGCCTTTTGTCAGTTTCAATCAGATGATGTCCCTCTCATCCAGCACGCCTCTGGAGATTTTAGACGCTGCCGATCACGGCACTCTGCTGATCGACAGCATCGAACGCCTGCCTTTCGAAACACAGGATTTTCTGGTTCAGCTTTTGCAAAATATTTCCAACAGCACATTCCGCTCGCAGGAATCTTATGATATCCGGATCATTGCCACCTCCTCGGCTGATCTCTACGCTCTGGTGCAGGAAGGCGCCTTCCGCCAGGATTTGTTCTTCCAGCTGAGTATGGCTGTCATCGACACCATTCCGCTGAAAAACCGGAAGGAGGATATTCCGCTGCTGCTGGAACACTTTTTCCAGAATATGTTTCATGATCCCAAATTTCACCTGGAAACCATCCTGTCCAAAAGCCTGTATCAGTTTCTGCTGACCTACGATTATCCAGGCAATGTACAGGAGCTGATGAATCTGGCTCAGTACTTCTTCTCCATGTACGCGGCCCATCCGCTGATTTTGTCGCAGCTTCCCTCCTACATCCGCAGCGGCCTGTCCCAGAAGGAGGGCAGCCAAAGCATGCTGAAACGCCAGGTTCTGGCTCTGATCAAAAACATGCCCCGCAGCGGACGTGCCGCCATACAAAAAGCCCTCGCAGAATCCGGCACACAGATCAGCGACGGAAAGCTGCGGGGACTGCTGAAAGAATTATCTGACCAGGAGTTGATCCTGGTCCACCGCACCAAGGGCGGCTGTGAAATCACAGAAGCAGGGATCGCCATGCTGGCAGATTAAAGCCTGCTA
>JAUNOF010000082.1:0-1188 GCA_030537215.1 Lachnospiraceae bacterium | reverse complement strand
TGGTATCGGCGGCAAACAGCAACGGCAGAAACTCCGCCAGACTGTAATAGATCTCGCCCTTGAGCCCGACGGTTCTCTCTGCGCATACCAAGGAATTTAAGATCGCCTCATGAGAAGCCTCAGCCGCTGCCTGGAAAGCCCGGTTGATCAAATCCTCATGGATTACCGTCTGGGTAATCAGCCTTCCCTGGCTGGAAGGCGGAATCCGGTTGGCGGTGGTAAACCCGATCATCACCTCTCCGCTTCCATGTCCAGTATAGGCCCCGGTGCGGGCAATTCCCACAGCAGTGCGGCGGATGATCCGTTTTAACTGCCGGTGAGAAACCGGCAAGTCGGTGGCCAATATGGTCATGATGGAGCCCTTGTCACACTCAGCAGAAGCCATCCGCTCCTGATCCTTTTTTAATTTCAAGATCTGCTCTCCGGCTGCCATCCCATTCAGGACAAAATCAGCAGTAGCGCCAAAATTGGACTGCACCAGAACTCCGATGGTATATTCCTTCCCATCCAGATCAATCACTCTGGAGGCAGAGCCGATGCCGCCCTTTAACCCATAGCAGACGGTCCCGGCTCCTGCCCCTACATCGCCCTCTGCAAAATCCTCCTCTGCGCCGGCGATGGCCTCCATCACATGCTGCTCCTTCACTGCCCGGTTCTGGATATGATTGATCTGGCTGTCATTGCACTCTCCCACAACCGGATTCAGGCTCATAGGCTCCACCCCTTCCGCCTGGCTCTGCCGGATCACATAACCAGCCAAAGCATCCCACACCAGCCCTACATTCAAGGTATTGGTAAGAGCAATGGGCGTTTCCAGCGTCCCCAATTCCTCAATCTGCACCAGGCCGCAGCTCTTTCCAAAACCATTATGGACATAAGAAGCCGCTGTATACTTATGAATAAACCCATTCCCCGGCCCAGGGATGATCACCGTCACGCCAGTATGATTTGTCTCATTCTTAATCGTAGAATGCCCTACCAGCACACCAGGAACATCCGTAATCTTATTCCGCTTCCCCGTTCTCATCCTGCCAGGAATGATATTGTAGTCTCGGATTCGCTTCTGAACCATAAAATTCCTTCCTTCTTTTCATAGATATCGAGTCAAATATCCGTGCAAGCATGGCTGCCTGGCTCATTGTTTCGCAAAAATAAATTACAATGAATCATACCATCCAACAACCCAGC
>JAUNOF010000081.1 GCA_030537215.1 Lachnospiraceae bacterium | reverse complement strand
GAAGAAAATTGTAAAACAGGGAGGTAATATGAGCATACTTTACGACCTGATTATCGTGGGTTCCGGTCCGGCAGGGCTGGCTGCGGCGATCTATGCCCAGCGTGCACGTTTGCATACAGCAGTAATAGAAAAAGAGATGGTAAGCGGCGGCCAGGTGCTGACCACTGTAGACGTGGATAATTATCCGGGGCTTCCGGGAATGGGCGGCTTCGAGCTGGGAACTAAATTTCGGGAGCATGCAGACCAGCTTGGAGCAGTTTTTATTGAGGATGAGATTACCAAGATCCAGGATGAAGGCAGCAGGAAGCTGGTGATCGGCCGGCGGGGGACCTATGAGACCAGAACGGTGATCATTGCCACCGGAGCAGTGCACAGAAAGCTTGGTGTTCCAGGAGAGGAGGAGCTGGCCGGAAAAGGCGTATCCTACTGCGCTACCTGTGACGGTGCATTTTTCCGAAAGAAGGTTACGGCTGTAGTAGGAGGCGGAGATGTGGCGCTGGAGGACGCTATCTTCCTTTCCAGGATCTGTGAGAAGGTTTATCTGATTCACCGGCGGGACCAGCTGAGAGGGGCGAAGATCCTGCAGGAAACCGTGTTGTCCCTGGAGAATGTCCAGGTGATCTGGGATACTGTGGTGGAATCCATTGAAGGAAACAGCCGGGTGGAGTGTCTGAACCTGAAAAATAAAAAGACGGGACAGGCCTTTGTGCTGCCGGTTCAGGGCGTTTTTGTGGCAGTAGGGATCATGCCGGTAAGCGACGCCTTCGCCGGTCTGGCGCAGATGGAGCAGGGATATTTTAAGGCAGGAGAGAACTGTGTTACCTCAGCGCCCGGCATTTTTGCTGCCGGAGATGTGCGGACAAAGCAGCTTCGCCAGATTCTGACTGCTGCAGCGGACGGCGCCAATGCAGTTACCAGCGCAGAACGGTATTTAGCAGAGCATAGGGAGGCGCAGGCATGAGGAAACGGAAATTTTTGCTGACGGTATCCGGAATCTGTCTGCTTAGCTGCGGAGTGGGAGCAGCTTTTCTCAACCGGCAGGGTCAGGATCGCATGACAGAAGTGATGGCACAGGAGGCAAGGGCGGCGTCTTTGCTGCAAACCAGCCGGACAGACCGGGGAAGAGCGCTTTCTCCGGAGGATTACGAAAATATTGCCGTTTCCCAGGTTTCAGATTATGTTAATATCCGCCAGGAGCCAAATACATCCAGTACCATTGTGGGTAAGATTTACAATAATTGTGCTGCCAATATCCTGGAAACTGTGGAGGGTGAGGGCGGCAGCTGGTACCGGATCCAGTCCGGTACGGTCAGCGGCTACATTAAGGCGCAGTACTTTATTACGGGAGCTGAGGCAGAGGCGATTGCCAAGGAGATCGGCATTGAATATGCTACCATCAATACCGCAGCCCTTCGGCTTCGTGCGGAGCCGAACCTGACCAGCGATACCTTGACGATGCTGACCCAGGGGGCTGAGTATGTGGTGCTGGAAGAGAAGGATAATTTCGCGCTGCTTTCCGTAGACGAGGATATGACTGGATACGTGTCCATGGATTACATAAAAACCCGGGTAGAGTTTAAACAGGCAGTTTCCCTGGAGGAGGAAGCTGCAAAGCAGGCAGAGGAGGCCAGAATCCGGCAGGAGGCAGAGGATGCGATCCAGAAGCTGGAGGAAGTAAAGATGGTGGAGGCCAAGAAGGATACATCATCCGGTGCCTCAGAGCAGACTGGGACTCCAGGCGGTGACAATGTGCAGAATGGCGGAGTCACGATCTCAGAAGCCCAGGCCACAACAGCGGCAGCTTCCACTACCCCGGCCGCAGTAGCCAATGGAACGATTGCAGCCAATCCTTTAGGCGACGGTGATGATCCACGGGTATCTGCCCCCGCTCAGGCAGCCACTGCCGCAGCATCTGCGACCATCGCCCAGAGCACCCAGGCGGCAGCGAACGCGGTTGGACCAGGGGGAGCTTCTGCGGCTGGAAATGCAGGAGGCAGCGGCCAGAACAGCTCTGTCAGTGCCGGAACCACCTACGGGCCAGGCGGCAATGCATCTACCGCAGTGGTTTCCGCTACCAGAACAGCAATCGTGGCATATTCCAAGCAGTTTTTGGGAAATCCTTATGTATACGGCGGCACCAGCCTGACAAGCGGTACCGACTGCTCCGGTTTCGTTATGCGGATCTATGAGCATTTCGGCATCAGCACCGGGCGAAGCTCCAGGGATCAGGCGGCAAATGGACGCACCATTGCCATCGATGCGGTACAGCCGGGAGATCTGCTGTTCTATGCAAGCGGCGATTACATCAATCATGTGGCGATCTACATCGGAGGAGGCCAGATCATCCATGCGGCCAGCTCCAAAACCGGCATTATCACCAGCCCGGCCAATTACCGTACGCCATATAAGGCGGCTACCTTCCTGGATTAATTCAGAACATAAAAACTCCCGGCGGTCAGGGAAGCATCTCTGATCTGCCGGGAGTTTTTGATTGGCAACGATTCCTTTTAATCATGGAGATGGGTAATATCGTATTCCGTGCGCATGGTGGAGATATCATCTACAATGGTGATCATATCCTGCATATTGATTATGGTCTGCTGCTTGATCTGCTCTCTGGCCATCGGCACGTAATGCTCCAGGATGGGCAGAAGAATCAGCGCAGTGATTCCGGTAGTGAAGCCGCCGTTGTACAGAACGAAACCGCCGTGCAGCGCGCCGGTGGCGGTGCACATGGAAGCGCACATAAAGCCGGCCAGCATACCAGCGCGGATCCCATAGCGGCCTACGATAGGACAGAGGCCGGTGGCAAAGGCGATGCCGTTGATATAGCCCTGGGTGGTGACGGACCAGGTGATGTTTCTGCCGTTAAGCTGGCAGAAAAATGAGGTGACAAAGTACAGGATCTGGTAGCCGGCGATAATAGGCCATACATTTTTCGGATGCTGTCCCATAGCGGTGAAGGTCAGGGAAGCCAGCACCACACCGATGGTAGGGCCGGTAAAGCCGGCGCCTTTTGTGAAGGTGATTACAATATTTAAGTAAAGCAGGAAAAGAAGTCCGTAGCAGCCGATATTGATCAGGCACAGGGGCATTCCGTATTTCTCAGCGAAATCACTGCAGAAGCCGGTATCCTTAACCAGATGGCGGAAGCCGTCGAAGCTTCTTCCATTGAGAAAATAGCCGATGATCAGGCAGCTTACAAAAATGATCAGGAAAAAGCAGGTGGCATACAGCCGGTAAGAGTGATGAAACTGGTTGTAGATCACATTGTTATGGTAGATGGGGCCCATGGACAGGATCCCCATGGTTTTGTACATGAAATTATAGAGAAAAAATCCCAGGAGACCGAATGCCAGACCGCCGTTGTACAGGTTGTAGCCTTTATGCCAGGCCTGAGCCCCGGGCAGGATAGCAGGCACCACGAAGCCTAGCATAACGCTGAACAGGATGGTTAACAGGACGCCGGAGACGGTAAGATTTAATTCTCCGAAGACATAGCTTCCCTGCTGGGTATACCGGAACAGCAGTTCGCTGATAAAGGGGCTGAAGGAGGTGGCAAACATGCAGACCTGCAGGTTGCGCTTGTAATTCAGCTTCTTATGACGCAGATAGATAAAGGTGGCCAGAAAGCAGGGCCACATGTTAAGAAAATTCAGGCCGTAGAAGCAGTGGGCTACCACCAGGAAGTAGCCGGCCATGGTATTTGCCCTGGATTCGCCTTTGAGACAGACCATAAAGAGAAAGCAGGCCATGCCGCAGGCTCCGGCATTCAGCATGGCGCTG
Source organism: Lachnospiraceae bacterium (assembly GCA_030537215.1). Lineage (GTDB taxonomy): Bacteria > Bacillota > Clostridia > Lachnospirales > Lachnospiraceae > Caccovicinus. Next base: position 10,008 of record JAUNOF010000081.1, on the reverse strand, counting down.
GCCAGACCGCCTACTGCCAGGTAGTCTGTGACCAGCGGGCAGGGGGAGATCATAATCAGGTACCAGTCATAAAAGACGCTTCCCCATTCGCCGGTATAGATGGCTGCGATCAAAGCAGAAACCAGAAAGGCCGCGGAAAATCCGAAAGCAATTCCATTGATGATTTGACTGTTTGTAACGGTTTTATTTTTCATAATACTACCTGCCCACCACAATTATTTACAAAAGATTATAGCATTTTGACATTTTTTTTGCAAGAAATTACCATATGTTCCAGAAAAAAAACGTGATATGCATGACACTAGGAAAAACAAATCTGATCAGTTAAACAAAAAGTAAAAAAATAAACAAATTGTTGAAAACATATGGAGTTTTTCGGGAAACTGTGATATAGTGCAATTATGAAAAGCAGCGTTTTCACTATGAGATGATAGGGATGCAGCTGGTCCGCATTGGAAATGCGGCAGGGGAGAGAAGCATCAGCAGAAAGGAGCAAGCAGAATGAAACGTTCAGAGATCAATCAAGCATTAAGGGAAATGGAGGCCATGATTGAGAAATGTCAGTTTAAGCTTCCGCCGTTTTGTTATTTTACGCCGGAGGAGTGGAAGGAGAAGGATCATGAGTATGATGAGATCCGGGAAAATATGCTTGGGTGGGATATTACAGACTACGGGCTGGGTCGGTTTGACCAGATAGGATTTTCTCTGATCACGCTGCGGAACGGAAATGTTAAGATGCCGGAAAAATATACCAAGACGTATGCAGAAAAGCTTTTGTACATAAAAGAAGGGCAGATGGCTCCCATGCATTTTCACTGGAATAAGATGGAGGACATCATCAACCGAGGCGGCGGAAATGTGCTGATCCGGGTGTATAATTCTACGGCAGAGGGCGGATTTGCAGATACGGATGTGGCCGTGCACTGCGATGGCCGAAGCTTTACCGTGCCGGCCGGAACGCAGATCAGGCTTTGCCCCGGAGAGAGCATAACGGTTTATAAGAACATGTATCACGATTTCGAATTGGAACCTGGTACAGGCCCTGTCCTTCTGGGCGAGGTGTCCATGTGCAATGATGATGAGAATGACAATCGGTTCTATGAGCCTATCGGACGGTTTCCCACGATTGAGGAGGATGAGGCTCCATACCGCCTTCTCTGTACGGAATATCCGCCGGCAAAGTAGATAGAAAGGTGCAGCTGCGATAAAAAATGAAATGGCCTGCCAATGGGGAGCTGATGATTGCTCCCATTGGCAGGCCATTTTCATTCATTCAGGAAGTCTCCAGCCTGATCCATTAATAGGTAAGCTTCCTGCTGCGGGCCGTAATGGGCCATTCACCGGCAACGGAGCCGGAGGAGATCAGGAGAGCCTTGTCGTAAAGTGCCACGGTAGGGCATACATGCCAGGGGATCACGTACAGGATGGTTCCGATGGGCGGGCACTCCTGCTGGAAGCCGTCCTTCATGCGGAAGGTCCAGTGTTCCTCGCTCTGGAAGGCTTCTTGAGCGCAGGGCAGCTCCGGGATGATACCGCGGATGCCCTGTTCTGCCGAAATAGCCTTATATCCGGTGTCCAGGGTAAAATACCCTTTAGCAGGATGACTGACCACTCTTGTCAGAATGGCGGCGCCTGGCTCGTAGGGCAGATCCGGAAACTGCTCTTTATAGCCGGCATCATAGAGGAAGACGGTGCCAGGTGAAAAATATACGCCATCCATATTCTGCGCGTAGCAGGGGAAGGTGGGACTGCCGCCCATGATCAGGATCGGACAGGGGCTTCCCGATGCATTCAATTCATCACGGACAGCAGAAACCTGATGGATCGTCTCCTTTACTTTCTGCTCACGTTCTGCGTAATCCTTCTCATGGCGGTTGCCGTCGTAGCAGTGAAGGCCGGAAGGAAGAAGACCAGGAAGCTGTTCCAGCTCTTTGTAAAAAGAAAGAAGGGAGGAAAAGGAGACTCCGGTTCGGTCCATTCCTGTGTTTACGTCCACCAGACATGGGATACGGGTCTGAAAGGACAGTGCCAGCTGGCTCAGCGCAGTAAGCTGTTGGATGTCATCCCCCAGGCAGTAGAAGGTCTTTTCCGGGTAAGCCAGAGACAGCCGGATAAAGCGTTCCATATTCGGCCCTGTCAACGGGTAGGCCAGCAGGATCTGCTGCGCAGGAGTGCGGGCAGCCATCTCTGCTTCTGCAATGGTGGCACATTTAAAACGTTTAATCCCCATTTTTGTTTGAAGTTCGGTGAAGTCCTGGGATTTGTGAGATTTTACGTGAGGCCAGAGGCGGTCAGAAGAGCCAGCAGCGGCGATGGCCGTTCTGGTATTTTCCTCTAAGATATCCTTGTAAAAAATCAGCGCAGGAGAAGGGACAGATACCTCTTCCTTAAAATGATATGTTTGCATGGTGATGAAACCTCCTGATCATGAAAAGTAGCTTTATTATACAACAAAAAGTTGAAAAACACAAGAAATATTGACAAAATGTTGAAATAATGATAGGATAGTTATATAAGGAGGTATGCGGGATGAGGATATTGTTAACCAATGGACTGGTTTTTGATGGAACGGGAAACACACCGGTCATTCAGGATATTATGATAGAACGTGATCGGATTATTGAAATTGGAAAAGATCTGAAGCGGGATGGAGCGGAGCAGATTTTGGATGTGTCTGGCCTGGCTGTGACACCAGGCTTTGTGGATATGCACCGCCATTGTGATAAAAGCCCCTTTGAAGCGGCGGAAGGAAAAGGGAATTATGGGCAGGTGCTGCTGCGGCAGGGCATTACCACGGTGGTGACGGGAAACTGCGGGATCTCCATGTACCCCTTAAGCAGAGATGAGAAAACCATAGAACAGATGCGGGATTACTATGCCCCGGTTCTGGGAAAGACCTGGGAGTACGGAGCGATTGATTCTTATGAAGAATACCGAAACAGGCTGGAGCAGTGTCCGCTTCCGGTCAATACTGCAGCCATGATCGGCATGGGAGCAGTGCGGATTGCAGTAAAAGGATTTTCAGAGGAGCCATTTACCTCAGAGGAGATCAAACTGTGCAGAGCCATCATTGAGGATGCGCTGAGACGGGGCGCTCCTGGCGTGTCCATCGGCCTGATGTATCTTCCGGAATGTTATGAGACGGCCGAGGAGCTGGGGGAAATCTTAAAGCCGGTAGGAGAATATGGGCGGGTGGTAACTGCCCACATCCGGGGTGAGGGAGACAGCCTGGTAAAAAGCGTGGAGGAGGTTATTCGGATCGGCCAGCTTGCCGGCTGCAGGATGGAGATCAGTCACTTTAAATCCTGCGGCATGGTCAATTGGAACCGGGAGGTATTTCGGGCCATTGGGCTGATTGAGGAAGCACGGCAGAAAGGTCAGGTGGTTGACTGTGATTTTTATCCTTATGACTGCGGCTCAACCACGCTGATGTCCATGATACCGCCGGAATTCATAAACGGCAATATTCCGCAGGCGTTAAAGGCACTGAAGGAAGAAGCGGGAAGAGAACGGCTCAGAGAAATGTTAACGAAGACATATGACGATTGGGACAATTATGTGATCTCTCTTGGCTGGGATAAGGTGATCCTTTCGGCAGCCGAGAAGGAACAGAATCAAAACAAGATCGGCAAGAGTATTCCCCAGATCACAGAGGAGTTTCATTACCGGGATGAGGTGGAGGCGGTTTCTGATCTGCTGACCAGCGAGAATGGTACGGCTGCAATTATTATCCGCAGTATGGATCAGAAGGATGTAGACGTGATTGCTGCCCTCCCTTATTCCTGCCTGATATCAGATGCCATCTATGCAGAGACAGACCGCCCCCATCCGCGGATGTACGGCGCATTTCCGCGGATGATCCATGATTATGTAGAACAAAGAAAGGTACTTTCCCTGGAAGAGGCAGTGAAAAAGATGACCAGTATGCCGGCAGAACGGATGAGGCTGAAAAACAGAGGATACATTCGGAGCGGCTTCTATGCGGACTTGAATGTTTTTGATCCTGCCAGGTTCTGCGATCGGGCAACTTATGTGGAGCCTGCAAGATATGCAGAAGGCTTGAACTATTGTTTCCTCAACGGCAGGATGGTAGTGAAAGACGACCAGGTGCTTTCAACGGATGCAGGATGTGTGCTGGATGCGGAAGAATAGATTCTGAAAAATGAAAAAAGCTGTGATTAAGATCACGGCTTTTTTTCGTTTAAGTAATTATAGATGCTGTATCGGGACAGGCCAAGAAAATCAGCCAGCTTTTCCGCGGACTTTTTGATCAGGAAAAAGCCCTTCTCATCTAAGGAATGAACGATGCTGACTTTTTCATCCTTAGTCAGGTCCTTGATTGGTTTTCCGGTTATTAAGACGGCTTCGCTCATCATTTTTTCCAGAAGGTCATCGATATTGCCGATGAAATACTCTGGATACTGCTGGGCTGGCTGAGAAGATGGAGTGGTAAGCACATGCAGGCTGTTTTCGCAGTGGACCAGGTTGGTGATATCCAGATTGATACACATGCTGCCGTTTACCTTACCGTATTCATCCCGGAAATACTTGCTGGAGGAGCGCAGGATCTTTCCGTCTGGTGTGGTGTTGATGTAGCTGTACTGATCATCTGGAGATGCAGAACCTTTCAGAATTTCCAGACCGGCATTGGTTCCGCCGTCTCCTACCTTTCTCCCGGTGACATGTCCATTCCAGATGGCAACGATGGTTTTGTTATAAGGAAGCGTCAGATCGTGAAGAACAACTTCACAGTTTTCTCCAAACTGCATTGCAATACATTTGGCAATATCGGAAAGCAGATTTAGATTATCGGTTACATAGCCCATAAATTATCCCTACCTTTTTATACATTTTCAATTTCTCTTATATTTTACAACAAAAGTTGAAATAATGGAATGGAAAATATCAAAAAAAATAAAAAAATTTTTACTGCCTGCAGGCTAAAATTAAACAAAGAGTTGATAAAATAAGAGACGCTTGTAAATGTTAATAAAAATACTAGAAAAATAAGTTGTTTTAATGGAAAAAAGGCATGATGTGAATAGAGTTTAAGAGAAAGAAATAAACAAAATGTTGAAATAAGGGGTAGATTTTTTAAACAATTTGTGTTATACTGTGAGCAGACAGAAAATATAGAGAACATACCAGGAGGGAAAAACGATGACAATGTTGGATTACGTGAAAGAACAGCCGCAGGTTTTTAATGATGTCCTGAAGAAAAAGGATGACATTACATCTGACTTCAGCCAGATCTTTTGTGAGCAGATGCCGGACCAGGTGTATCTGGTTGCAAGCGGTACATCTTGTAATGCTGCGAAGGCAGCGGCGCTGTTTATGGAAATGGTATGGAAGCTGCCGGTTGCGGTAGTGCCCCCGTCCCGCATGACACAGGTGTTTGGAACCAATCCGCTTCTGATTTTCATTTCCCAGGGAGGAAAGTCTACCAACATGCTTGCGGCAGCAGAGCGGATGAAGGGATATCATCGGATCGCCATGACAGGGAATGCAGATGGAAAACTAAATGGCATGTGCGAGCATTATATGATGATCCCCTGCGGAGAGGAAACGGTAGGTCCCAAAACGAAAGGGTATATGATCACCATTCTTACCTTGTATCTGATGGCATTGGAAAGCTCTAAGAAGGCAGGTATATTGGCAGAAGACGAGTATATGAAATATATGGAAGCTTTGGAAGAAACAGCCGGCCAGTTGGAGGAGAATGTAAAGCGGAGCTGCCGTTGGGTGGAGGAGAACGAAGAAGGCTTGAAATCCTTAAAGGAGATCTATCTGGTGGGAAAAGGCCAGAGCATGATGGTGGCTCAGGAAGGTGCATTGAAGATGATGGAGACCTATCTGATCCCTGGTGTTCCCTTTGATTTCGAGGAGTACCTCCATGGACCGTCCTGCTCTTTACGGGAAAGCACAGGCGGCATGTATCTGCTTCCCGTGGAGGATGATGAGGATTATGAGCGGATGCAGAAGCTGGTGCAGTATCACCGTGAGATCTGTCCCGCTGTATATACAACAGGTCTGCCTTGCTCCGGGGATGAAAGAGATTGTGTTCTGCTGTCCGGCGGACAGTGGTATACCAGACCATTTGAAGAAATCATTCCGATCCAGGTTATGTGTGCGGTGATTCCTGAAAAACTGGGGATCGACGGCGTGGGAATGCAGCATTTTAAGGCTTTGGACAAGGTATTGAATGTAAAGTACAAGGATCCGAAAGAAGCTGCAGCCCAGACTCAGGCAGAAGGATGAAGGGGAAGTGCACATGAAATTTGTTTTAGGAATTGACAGCGGCGGAACGAATTACCGGGTCATGGCCAGTGATCTGGAAGGAAACCGGTTGGGAAGTTATGTGGGACAGCCGGCGAATCTCCATTATCTGGGACCAGAGGAGCTGCTGCGGCGGATCGAAGAAAATATCAGTCAGTGTCTGAAATTGTTTTCTGGAAAACGGGAGGACATGGAATATCTGGTTTGTGGAACCACAGGGATCGACAGCGAAGAAAACGCAGCCCAGATTGAGGGCTGCTACCGGAAGCTGGATGGGATCTGCTGCCCGATGAAGATTGTGAATGATGCAGAGCTTGCTCATTATACAGTTACAGGCGGGCGCGGAGTGCTGATCCTGTCAGGAACCGGTTCGATTGCCTATGGAACTACGCCGGATGGAAGAACTGGAAGAGCCGGCGGCTGGCCGCTTTCCATCCTGGGAGACGAGGGCTCCGGGACATGGGTCACCAAGATGGCGCTGCGCCATTTTGGCCGGTGGCTGGACGGCGCTGTAGAACGTACCGCTATGGTGGAAAAAATTTCATCTGAATTTGCAATTCATACCAGGAATGACCTGATCCAGACCGCTCTTGCAGGAGGAAAAAATCCAGCGGCTTTTCCTCCTTTAGGAGGCTTGGTGAATCAGGCAGCGAAAGAAGGAGACCCATATGCAGAACGTATCTTAACAGGAGCCGCGCTGGAGCTGTTCCATATCACGGAGGATATTGTGTGTGCCTTAAGGCTGGAAGAGGCAGAGCCGGACTTTTGTATCGGCGTGTGGGGCAGCAATCTTGTAAAGTCCGAGATCGTTCTGGGCCGCTTTTCTGAACTGATCCAAGAGCGGTATCCGAAAGCGCAGATCTGCCTGCCTGTGAAGGAAGCTGTGGACGGGGCTGTTGATATGGCTGTCCAACTTCTGCAAGAAAAAAACAAAAAGTTGAATTTAAAAAACAAAAAGTTGATAGAATAATGCAATAAGATGTGCATTATGAATAATTAAAAAATAAAATAAAGGTTTTTGTTGACATTTTCGCACAAGTATAGTATAGTGAAAAAGAAGAAAATAAACAAAAAGTTGAAACGCGTATCAACAAAAAATTGAAAAACAGACAGGAATGACTGCATATAGATGCGGTCATATGATGAAAACAAGGAGGATCATATGAAAAGAAGACTGATGAGTTCGATGTTGACACTTACCATGGCAGCGGCTGTATTAAGCGGATGCGGCAGCTCCGGCAGCGAGAAGCCGGCAGAAACTGCAGCGGCAGCACAGGGAGAATCCCAGGCAGCAGAAAGCACAGGAGAAGCTGAGGTGATCACCTTCTGGTACAACAATACTGGCGATGAAGCCAAGATCTACGAGGAGGCGGTTGCAGCCTACAATGCTTCTCAGAGCAAGTACAAGGTAGAGGGCTTAAGCGTTACAGACGGACAGAAGATTATCGTTGCCATGAGCAGCGATGAGGCGCCGGATGTGATCAAGCACGGCAACCAGACGGTTATCCAGTACGCGAAAAACGGTCTGATCCAGCCGCTGGATGAGTACATCGAGGCAGAAGGCTTTGATACCGGCATTTACTCCGATCAGGCAGTAGCGGCCAATGAGATGGATGGCGAGCTGTATGCCCTTCCGCTGGATGCCTATACCATTCAGATGTACTACAATAAGACTTTGCTGGAGGAGGCTGGATACAGCGAGCCGCCTAAGACCATGGAAGAGATGTACGAGATGGCAGTCAAGGCCACCAAGGTAGATGCTAATGGCAACATTGAGGTTTTGGGCTATCCGCTGTTCCCCTATGCATCTGCAAGACAGGAGCTGATCTACGGCTTCGGCGGCAGATGGTGGGATGAGAATTCCAAGCCAACTCCAAATAATCAGGGCATTTTAGACAGCCTTAACATGAATATCAAATTCAGAAACGAATTCGGCGGCAAAGAGCTTGACAGCTTCATCGGCACTGCAAACACCAACCGCTACACCGAGCAGGATATGTTCTTCCAGGGCAAGCAGTTATTCCGTCTGGACGGATCCTGGCTGCCTACTATGATGAAAAACTTCAATTCTGATGTAGAGTGGGGTATCACCCTGGTGCCTGGTACGGAAGCGCATCCGGAAAACCGGGGCGTAAGCCGTTTTGAGACTGACTCTATCGCAGTTACCGCAATGTCCAAGCATAAGGAAGGCGCATGGGATTTCACAAAGTTCCTTACCGGCGTTGAAGGTGCACGGATCATTGACCTGGGAACCGGAAACCTTCCAGCCATTAAGTCTCTGTATGATGATCCGGAGATTCTGGCGGTTCCTGGCTTTGCTGAGTTCATCGATGCCTTGAAGGAGGAGAAGGGTGTTCAGTATCCTCAGATGGCAGATTATGACGAGTACATGAATCTTGTTAATGCAGCTTTGGATGCTGTTTACGCAGGAAAGCAGACACCTGAAGAAGCATTGAATGATCTTGCTGATCAGAGTGCCGGCCTTGAATAAGGACCTGTAAAGGCTTTATGCCGATGCCGGAGCAGACGTTTCGGCATCGGCTTTTTCTATACTTTTAATGAGGATTGGCGCACAACATTCAGCAGCAGAAAGGAGATTAATTTGAAAACAAAGAAAACAAACCGGGAGAGAAAGGAGTTCCTGTACGGCCTTTTATTTGCCGCACCGTGGATCTTCGGATTCCTGGCATTCAGCGTATATCCGCTGTTAAGCTCTCTCTATTACAGCTTTACCAAGTTTAATGCCGTTACAGCTCCTAAATGGGTGGGGCTGCAGAACTTTAAAGACGTGTTCAGTGATCCGCTGATCTGGAAGAGCCTGCTGAATACGCTGTTTATCTCATTCGTATCCACGCCGATTAACCTGATGGTTGCACTGCTTCTGGCATGTATTGTAGTAAAGGATTTTAAGGGCAGAGGATTTGTGCGTACTGCATTCTTTCTTCCGTCGGTTATCCCTATGGTGGCGGCTACCATGGTGTGGATCTGGATGTTTGATCCTACCTATGGCTACATCAACAATGTATTGGCTTTTCTTGGAATCAAGGGACCGGCATGGCTTCTGGATGCCAACTATACCAAATGGGCGCTGGTACTGATGGGAACCTGGAATACGGGTACAACCATGCTGGTATGTATGGCGGCGCTGCAGTCGGTGCCGACCAGCTATTATGAATCGGCTGAGATCGACGGCGCTAATGCGGTAAAGCGGTTTATCTACATCACGCTTCCCTGTGTGGCGCATGTGATCGTATATCAGGCAATCTTAAGCATCATCAACTCCTTCCAGTACTTCCAGCAGGTCTACATCATTGTAACGGCAAATTCCGGCGTAAAGGGCGGAAGCGCGGCCGGCGGACCGGAGAATTCGATTCTGATGTACCCACTGTATATCTTCCACAATGCATTTACTTATCTGAAGATGGGCAAGGCATCCGCCATGGCGTGGCTGCTGTTTATCGTTGTTGCGGTCTTAACGGTTATTATGACCAAGGTGACGAAGAAGGTTACAGAAGATGCAGGAGGTGAATAATTTATGAACGTGCTGAAATTAAAAAGAGATATCAAGGAGATCCTGTTCTTCTGTATGGTGATTCTGCTGGTAATTGTATTCATTTCTCCATTTATGGTTATGGTTTTAACTGCGTTTAAGACCAACAGTGATGCATTTACCATTCCCGTAAAGCTGCTTCCCAGAAAGTGGGTAACGGAAAACTTTCCGGCAGCCTTTGC
>JAUNOF010000007.1 GCA_030537215.1 Lachnospiraceae bacterium | reverse complement strand
TGCGCCGGGACATGCGTATATGGCACGGTTTGAGGAGCCATTTCATTTTAAAAGAAGGGACACGCCACGGGTACGGATTGCAGGCGGCGCCATCGTGGTTCAACTGAATCTTTCCAACCTGATCCCGTTTGATCAGCCGTGCGGATGGAATATCATCGGCGGAACGCCATTGACGATCTGTGATTACAGCAAGGACGATCCCTTCCTGGTTCACGCAGGAGACTGGATCCGGTATGTGCCGATATCTCTGCAGGAATATAAGACGATCCAGGAAGATGTGAGAAAAGGCACCTATCGTCTGAAAACATATACAAAAAATGTGAAAGGACGGTGAGATCATGGGAATTACGGTAGAAACTCCCGGCATTTTGACAACCGTGCAGGATGAGGGACGGTTTGGATATCAGCAGTTCGGCGTATCTCCGGCAGGCCCTATGGATACGAAATCCTTTTATCTGGCCAATATTCTGGTGGGGAATCCAAGAAATGAAGGGCTGCTGGAAATGACCTTCTCCGGGCCGTCTCTGCGGTTTGATGAGGATAATGTGATTGCCATTACCGGCGGAGATATGTCACCCTGCATCAATGGAAAACCGGCAGCTATGTATCAGGCGCTTCAGGTCCGCAAGGGGGATGTGCTTTCCTTCGGTATGATGCATGGAAACGGATGCCGCGGCTATCTGGCGTTTGCCGGAGGTCTGGATGTACCGCTGGTGATGGGAAGCAAATCCACACTGATGCGGAATGAGCTGGGCGGAATCAGCGGAAGAAAGCTGGAAAAGGGAGATCAGATCGGCTTTTTGGCGCCGAAGGCAGAGCTTCCCAATATGGGGCAGCGCAAGCTAAAGCAGGAGATGTTTCTGGATAAGGAGATCGTTCTGCGGGTGGTGACTGGGCCGCAGGATACAGATTTTTCCATGGAGGAGCTGAGGCGGTTCTTCTGGTACGGAGCAGAGATCACCAATGAATTTGATCGGATGGGATGCCGTTTGAAGCGGGAGGAGCCGCTGCATCACATTGGAGATGGAAATATTATTACAGATGGAATTGCGTTTGGTTCCATTCAGGTTCCGCCGAATGGACAGCCTATCATCATGCTGGCTGACCGGCAGAGCACAGGCGGATATAGTAAGATCGGAACGGTCATTTCGGTGGATCTGCCGAAGCTGGCACAGAGTCTGGCCGGACATAAGGTACGGTTCGTTCAGGTGAGTATTGGACTGGCGCAGGAGCTGTATGTGAAGCGAATCAGGGAACTGGAAGCGTTGGAAAAACGATTAGGCAATTTATAAATGCAGCAGATCAATTTTTTAAGAAGGGAGATTGCAACATGAAAATCGTAGTACTGGATGGTTACACATTGAATCCCGGCGATATCAGCTGGGAAGGACTGGAGGCGCTGGGAGAGGTAACGGTATATGACCGTACTCCCAAGGAGGAGATCGCAGCGCGGATCGGAGATGCAGAGGTGGTTTATACCAACAAGACTCCCATCACCAGGGAGACTCTGGACCAGTGCCCCAACATTCGTTTTATCGGCGTGCTGGCAACCGGCTACAATGTAGTGGATGTGGAAGCGGCAAAGGAGAAGCAGATTCCGGTAGCAAATATCCCAACCTACGGAACGGCTGCTGTGGCTCAGTTTGCCATCGCGCTGCTTCTGGAATTATGCCATCATATCGGAGAGCACTCCGATGCAGTAAAGGCCGGAGAGTGGAGCAGCAATGCAGACTGGTGCTTCTGGAAGCACCCCCTTGTGGAACTGGCCGGGAAGACCATGGGCATTATCGGCTTCGGAAGGATTGGACAGGATACCGCTAAGATTGCGCAGGCGCTTGGCATGAACATTCTTGCTTATGATGCGTACCAGAATCCCCTTCTGGAAAGCGAAACCTGCCATTATGCAGAGCTGGATGAGCTGCTGGCACAGTCTGATGTGATCTCCCTGCACTGCCCCTTATTCCCATCTACCGAGGGAATTATCAATAAGGATACCATTGCCAGGATGAAGGACGGCGTGATGATTATCAATGATTCCAGAGGCCCTCTGATCGTGGAAGAGGATCTTCGGGATGCGTTAAACAGCGGAAAGGTAGCAGGAGCTGCATTAGATGTTGTTTCCACCGAGCCGATCCGCATGGATAATCCGCTTCTGACTGCTAAGAATGTGATCCTGACTCCGCATATTGCCTGGGCGCCGAAGGAATCCCGTCAGAGGCTGATGGATATCGCAGTGGCAAACCTGAAGAGCTTTGTGGAGGGCAAGCCTGAGAATATTGTTAATGCATAATTGAGAAAACCATCGGTTGTCTGCCCTATTGTTAGGGTACTGAACAGTTACGAATCATAAAGAGAAGCAGGAGGAGAGGGAATTATGTATCATGTAGATCTGAACAGTGATATGGGAGAAAGCTTCGGTGCATATAAGCTGGGCGGAGATGAAGATATTATTCAGTATGTGACCACGGCAAATGTTGCCTGCGGCTGGCATGCAGGTGATCCTATGGTTATGGACAAGGTAGTCCGTATGGCAAAGGAGCGGGGCGTTATGGTAGGCGCTCATCCAGGCTATCCGGATCTGATGGGCTTTGGCCGGAGAAAGATGGTGCTGTCCTATCAGGAGGTAAAGAACTATGTAAAGTACCAGATCGGGGCACTGTCGGCATTTACTCAGAGCTGCGGGATGAAGCTGCAGCATGTGGCGCCTCATGGGGCTATGGGAAATCAGTGCCAATATGATGAGGAGATCTCTTCTGCTATCGTAGAGGCAGTTTCCGAATTCGATAAGGACCTGATTATCTATTACTGCGCCGGTGCTGTGCTGGGCCAGATCGCAGAGAGCAAGGGGCTTCGGACTGCTTCTGAGATCTTTGCAGACCGGGCTTATATGGACGATCTGTCTTTAGTGCCTAGAAAGATGGAAGGCTCCATGATCACAGACGAGGATGTGGCCATCCGGCGCTGTGTTCGCATGATCAAAGAAGGAAAGGTAACTTCCATTAACGGCAAGGAGCTTGACATTAAAGGTGATACCCTTTGTGTTCATGGGGATGGGCCGAAGGCACTGGCATTTGTCAAGAGGATCCGTGAAACCTTTGCAGCAGAAGGAATCGAGATCCGCCATCTGTAGGCAAATGCCGTGATCTTCAAAAGATTGCAGTGGCGGAATGATTGTCAACGCAAAAGAGAAGGAGATTAAGAAGGCAGTTTACAACCGAGAGAAGGAATTCAGAAGAGGGGTTTGCAGATCTGTCCGCAGGCCTCTCTTTTTCTATTCTCTAAATGTGTTAAAAGTGTATAAAAATATGAAAATTATCAAAAAGAAAATATAGAAAATATTAATATATTAAAGAAAAATGATTTATTTTTTTATGCTTTTTGCTTATGTTATACTAGGGTCATAAAGAGAAAATAAAGCAAGGTGCCAAAAGCGAATGAACGCTTTTCCAGATAGAACGGAAACCGGAACAACAACTTGTTTTGATAAATTACAGTGATCCGGGCCTTAATTACGCACAGGGAGGAGGAGCAGTGAACAAACGGGGAATGAAAGACCGGGGCGCCCGGTCAAAAGCAGAAAAGGAGGGGAAATTCGGTGGTTAAGAAAAGTAAAGTAAATCAGCCGAAGGCAAGTACCAGCAGACAAATGGGATTTTTTGAGCTGCTGAAGCGGGATATCGTGAAGCATCGATATATTTATATCATGCTGATTCCAGTAATTTTATATTTCATTATCTTTCATTATGTGCCTATGTTTGGCGCGCAGATTGCATTTAAGGATTTTAGTATTTCCAAGGGAATTATGGGAAGTAAATGGGTAGGCTTTAAGCACTTTATTGACTACTTCCACAGCTATTATTTTGTACGTCTGCTTAAAAACACGGTGATCTTAAGTGCCTATAATATTTTATTTGGTTTCCCGGCACCGATCATTCTGGCAATCCTGATCAATGAAGTACAGAACATGACTTTTAAGAGAGTGGTTCAAACGGTAACCTACCTGCCGCACTTTATTTCAATCGTTATCGTCTGTGCACTGCTTCGTAACTTTTTCGCAGTGGATGGTATCGTAAACCAGATCTTCGGCAGCAGCGTAAACTTCTTTATGAAGGAGGAGATGTTCCGGCCGCTGTATGTAGGTTCTGGTATCTGGCAGGAGATCGGATGGGGTTCTATTGTATATCTGTCTGCCATCACCGGAATCGACTCGACTCTTTATGAGGCAGCAGAGATTGATGGTGCAGGAAGATTTCAGAAGATTTTGTATGTGACGCTTCCCTGTATCGCAGCCACCATCACGGTAATGTTTATTATGCGTGTTGGTAAGATGATGACAGTAGGAGCAGATAAGGTGCTTCTGATGTACAATGAAAGTACATATGCAACCTCTGATATTATTTCTACCTTCGTATACAGAAAGGGACTTTTGGAGCAGAATTACAGCTATTCCGCAGCCGTGGATTTAGTAAACTCTGTTGTTAACTGTGGTCTTCTGGTAGTTGCGAATAAACTTTGCAAAAAGATAAGCGGCAATGGCTTATGGTAAGGAGATGGGAATATGAAGAATAAAATCAAACCGTTTGATGTGATCAATACCATTATTTTATCGTTGCTGATGCTTATTTGCTTATATCCGTTTTTGTATGTGGTATTTGCATCCTTCAGTGAGCCGTGGGAGCTTGTAAAGCATAAGGGTCTGCTGATCGGACCGCTGGGCTTTTCCTTAAGCGGATACAAGGCAGTGCTCAGTAATCGGTCTATCCTGACCGGATACATCACAACGCTGATCAACCTGTTTGCAGGAACATCCATCAATATCATTCTGACCCTGTTGGCAGCTTATGCGGTATCCCGAAAGGATTTTATGTTAAAGAAGCCCATCGTTATTATGATCGTGTTTACCATGTTCTTTAACAGCGGCATTATCCCCAGATTCCTGGTGGTTAAGTCATTAGGATTGTATGACAGCCGTCTTTCCATGATCCTGCCCACAGCAATCAATGTATTCAACCTGGTTATTATGCGTACGGCTATTGAAGCCCTTCCAGACAGCCTGGAGGAGGCGGCCTTGCTGGAGGGGGCGAATGATTTTGATATCCTGTTCCGGATCGTAATGCCTTTGATCAAGTCTACCATTGCAGTTCTGGTGCTCTATTACGGAGTTGCTCATTGGAATCAGTGGTATCAGGCATTGATGTATGTGCAGAGCCGCGATAAATATCCGCTTCAGCTGGTGCTGAGAGAGATCCTGATCGGAAACTCTACGGAGAGCATGGCAGCCGGAGGGGTTGATTCATCTGGTGAGAGCGCTGTTATCGGTGAAGTCATCAAGTATGCAACCATCGTGGTATCTACACTGCCCATTCTGACCATTTACCCGATGCTTCAAAAGCATTTTGTAAAAGGCGTTATGGTAGGCGCAGTAAAGGGTTAGATCGATTCTATGTTGAAGCAGTATGGGATGCCCTGCATTTCATGAAGAAATAAAGGAGGAAATGTAACATGAAAAAGAAACATTTTGTAAAAAAAGCGCTGAGCCTGAGTCTGGCAGCGGCACTGGCAGCCGGAACACTGGCAGGCTGCGGAGGAAAATCCTCTGAGTCGGCAGGCGGTGCAGGAAATGGTGCTGCATCTGGAGAGAGCGCAGAAAGCAGCGGAACTCCAAAGCTGACTTACTGGGTAAAGATGGATTCTTCCAAGATTGCACCTACCACAGATAATTATGGTACCATCCAGTGCTACAAGCAAATGATGGAGAATACCGGCATTGAAGTAGAATTTATTCATCCTCCGGTCGGGCAGGAAAGCGACTCCTTCAGCCTGATGATCTCCGGAGGTGAATATCCGGATCTGGTTCACTATGATTGGGGTAATGCTGTATCCGGCGGCCCGGACAAGGCCATAGAAGAAGGCGTAATCCTAGAATTAACCGATCTGATTGAAGAAAATTGTCCGAATCTGAAGGCATTTTTGGCTGAGTATCCGGAAATTAAGGCAGCTATGACTACCGACAGCGGAAAGATTTACTGCTTCCCCAATGTATATCCATACTACAAGGAAGATACTGCAGTAAAATGCAATCGCGGTGTTCAGATTCGTCAGGACTGGCTGGATGAGCTGGGACTGGAAGCGCCGGAAACAATTGATGAGTGGCACACGGTTCTGACTGCATTTAAGGGAATGGGAACCACAGAAGACGGAAGCCCAATCGTGCCCATGGTTTCCAGAAAGATGTCTGAGAAGACCAGCTTAGTTCGTACCTTTGCCAACGCATGGAACGGTATGGATTATGATTTCTATTTAGAGAACGGTGTTGTTAAGTTCGGTCCTATCGAGCCGGCATTTAAGGAGTATCTGGCAACGATGAACCAGTGGTATGAAGAAGGCCTGATTGCAGCCGATTTCTCTACCTACAGCGGCAAGGAGCATGATGCCCTGATTACCACCAATCAGGCTGGAGCATGGTTATCCGGTTTAGGTGCAGGCATGGGCGTTTATATCACTGCATTAGGCGGCGATGACAGCAAGATTTCCGGAATTAAGTTCCCGGTAAAGGAAAAAGGTGATACCCCTAAATATACTTCCGCAGATAATTATCCGTTTATCGGTTTAGGTATTGCCATTACCTCCAACTGTAAAGATGTGAAGGCAGCCTGCAAGTGGCTGGATTACCACTACAGCGAGGAAGGCAGCCGCCTGTTAAACTGGGGTATTGAAGGTGTCAGCTATGAGCTGGATGAAAATGGCGAGCCTCAGTTTACCGATGAGATCATGAAGAATCCAGAAGGATTGTCTGTAGATGTTGCTTTAGGAAAGTATGCAATGGTATCTCAGCTTGAGGCATTTGCAAAGGATGACCGTGCAGAAGCGATTCGTATGTGGAATTATGATGCGCAGGAAGCAGCATCCAAGACCTGGAATGAGACCGACTTCAGCTTCCGTTATCCGCCGACCGTCAGCCTGACTCCTGATGAAAGCTCTGAGCTGGCAAGTATTTTAAGTGATATCACCACCTACCGTGATGAGAATGTGATCCGATTCATTCTGGGAACGGAGCCGTTGGACAATTATGAGAAGTTCGCAGAAACCATCAAGAAGATGAATATTGATCGTGCGATCGAGATCAAGCAGGCAGCATATGACAGACTGCAGGAAAGATTAAAGGCAGTGCAGTAAGGGAAATGAAGGACGAATAAATGGAGGGCAATTATGAAAGCATTAGCAAGATATGGAAAAGCATTCGGCGGATACCGGCTCATCGACGTACCGGAGCCGGTATGCGGACCGGAAGATGTGATTATCGAGATTAAGGCGGCAGCCATCTGCGGCGCAGATATGAAGCACTTTAAGGTAGAGAACGGCTCCGATGAATTTAACTCCGTAAGAGGACATGAATTTGCAGGACAGATCGTTCAGGTAGGCGAGAAGGTAACGGACTGGAAGGTTGGCCAGAGAGTAGTTTCTGACAACAGCGCGCATGTATGCGGCACCTGTCCGGCATGTGAGATGGGTGACTTCCTCTGCTGCCCGGAGAAGGTAAATTTAGGACTGGATAATAATACCTGGGGCGGCGGCTTCTCCAAGTACTGCAAGGTGCCTGGTGAGATCTTACGGATCCACAAGCATGCGCTGTGGGAGATCCCGGAAGGTGTTGCGTATGAGGAAGCAGCCGTATTAGATCCGATCTGCAACTCCTACAAGGCAATGGCGCAGCAGTCCCATTTCCTCCCAGGACAGGACGTAGTCGTGTTCGGCACAGGCCCGTTAGGCTTGTTTGCTGTACAGATCGCCCGCATCATGGGTGCCGTTAATATCGTTATGGTTGGCCTGGAGGAGGATACCAAGGTACGCTTTGCAATAGCTCAGGAATTAGGCGCTACCCATGTAGTAAATGCCAGCCGTGAGAACGTAGTAGAGCGCTGCCAGGAAATCTGCGGCAAGGAGAATTTAGGGCTGGTCATTGAGTGCTCCGGCGCGAACATTGCGTTAAAGCAGTCGATTGAAATGCTGCGTCCCAACGGCGAGGTCGTTCGTGTGGGCATGGGCTTTAAGCCATTAGATTTCTCCATTAATGATATCACTGCTTGGAACAAGAGCATTATCGGACATATGGCATACGATTCCACATCCTGGAGAAATGCGATCCGCCTGCTTCAGAAGGGTGAGATCAAGGTACAGCCGATGATCACACACCGGATCGGCTTATCGGAGTGGGAGAAGGGCTTCCAGGCTATGGCAGATAAGGAAGCCATCAAGGTTATTATGACTTATGATTTTGAGGACTAATGAAGGAGGATTTCCATGAAGAATACAGAAGCAATCCTGATCCATCCCGGGCGGATGGAGATTCTGGAGGCAGCCTTCCCGGTGCCGAAGGATGATGAGGTGTTATTGAAGGTAGAGTATGTGGGAATCTGCGGCTCTGATGTACACGGCTTTGAGTGCGGCCCGTTTATTCCGCCCAAGGATCCCAACCAGAAGATCGGACTGGGACATGAGTGTGCCGGAACGGTGGTGGCAGTAGGAGCGAAGGTAAAGAAGATTAAGATCGGCGACCGGGTGAATATCGAACCGGGAGTTCCCTGCGGAACCTGCCGTTACTGCAGAGCGGGCAAGTACAATATCTGCCCGGATGTAGACTTTATGGCAACTCAGCCAAATTACAGGGGCGCGCTGACCAACTACCTGGTTCACCCGGAGAATATGACCTACCGTTTGCCGGACAACATGGATCTGATGGAGGGCGCTCTGGTAGAGCCGGCTGCGGTTGGCATGCATGCGGCGGCTGAGGCGCAGGTACGTCCTGGGGATAAGATCGTGATCCTGGGCGCCGGCTGCATCGGCTTGATGACCTTACAGGCGTGCCGTGCAATGGGAGCATCGGAGATCCTGGTGGTGGATGTGCTGGAAAAGCGCCTTCAGATGGCGAAAAAGCTTGGCGCTGCCGCTGTGATTAATGGTATGACAGAGGATACGGAAACCCGGGTAAAGGAGCTTCTGGGAGAGTGGGGCGCAGATATTGTATTTGAAACTGCAGGTTCCCCAAAGACAGCATCTCAGGCAGTTAATCTGGTAATGAGAGGCGGGCGGATCATGATCGTGGGGACGATTTCCGGCGATACTCCTATCAACTTTTTAAAGATTAACCGTGAGGTAAAGATCCAGACGGTTTTCCGCTATGCCAATAATTATCCGATGACCATCGATGCCATCTCATCCGGCAGGATTGATGTGAAGTCTATGGTGACGGATGTCTATGATTATGAGGAGGTACAGCGGGCATTTGAGGAATCCTTAAGCCGGAAGGCGGAGATTATCAAGGGTGTCATTAAGATCGATTAAGAGTGGTTTCTTATAAATAAAGAATACATATAGGAGGAGTTTAAACATGCTTGCAAATATCAAATATTGGGAAGAAAAAGCGAAACTTGGGAAATATGCGATTCCCCATTTTAACGTATGGAATGCAGAAATGCTGATGGGTGTTATGGATGCGGCAGAGGAGCTTCGCGCACCAGTTATCATCTCCTTCGGTACCGGATTCGTGGGAAATACCTCCTTTGAGGATTTCAGCCATATGATGGTTTCCATGGCAAAGAAGGCTACCGTTCCGGTTATCACGCACTGGGATCACGGCAGAAGCATGGAGATTGTGTTAAATGCATACAATCACGGCATGAATTCTGTTATGAGAGATGCTTCCGCTTTTGACTTCGAGGAGAATATCCGTTTGACGAAGGAAGTAGTTGACTATTTCCATCCGCTGGGAATCCCGGTTGAGGCAGAGTTAGGACATGTAGGAAATGAGACCATCTATGAGGAAGCGCTGGCAAATTACAAGTATACGGATCCCAGCCAGGCTGCAGAATTCGTAGAGAGAACCGGCTGTGATTCTCTGGCGGTTGCCATCGGAAACCAGCATGGTGTTTATACCTCTGAGCCGAAGCTGAACTTTGAAGTGGTAGAGAAGGTTCGGGATGCAGTAAGCGTACCGTTAGTACTTCACGGCGCATCTGGCATCGGCGATGACGATATCCGCACGGCTATCTCGTTAGGTATCACCAAGATCAACATTCACACCGAATTATGCCAGGCGGCTATGGCGGCTGTTGCAGAGCATGTGAATGATTCCTTCCTGGAGATGCAGCGTTATGTGAGACAGGCGATCAAGCAGCGTGCAATGGAGAAGATCCTGCTGTTTGGTACTGATGGAAAGGCTTAAAAATCAGGTGATCACATGTATGATATCGTAATCATCGGAGCAGCAATCGTAGATCTTTTGCTGCGCCCGGTAAGCAAGGAAGTGTTTGATGTAGACTCCTATCCGGTAGATGGGATCGGCATGACCATCGGCGGAGATGCCGCAAATGAAGCAACCATCATTACCAGGCTTGGCCATAAGGTATGCCTGGCCGGCTGTGTGGGAGATGATGTACCTGGCCGGTACATTATGGAGTACTTTCAGAACAACGGTGTGGATACCTCTTATGTAAAGGTGCGGGATGACATTTCCACTTCCATTAATGTAGGATTGGTAACGGAGGATGGGGAGCGGACATTTGTCACCAACCGTCAGGGAAGTCTGTGGAAGTTTTCCGATGCAGATGTAGATATGGCTGTGTTTGAACAGGCTAAGGTACTATCCTTTGCCAGCATTTTCAATAATCCGCTGTTTACCGGTGAAAAGCTGGTTCCCATCTTTCGCCGGGCAAAGGAAGCAGGAATGACTATTTTTGCCGATATGGTAAAGCCCAGATTAGGCGAGACCATCCAGGATATTCGGGAGGCATTATCCTATGTGGACTATTTTTTCCCAAATTATTCAGAGGCAAGTCTGATGACCGGAAAGACGGATGTCAATGAGATTGCAGACACCTTCCTTTCCTATGGGGTAAAGAACGTGATCGTAAAGACCGGAAAATCCGGCTGTCTGATCAAGAATCATCAGGAAGCCATCGTGGTTCCGGCTTATCCAAAGGCAAACTGTATTGATACCACCGGTGCCGGGGACAACTTTGCTTCCGGATTCATCAGTGCATTTTTAAGGGGAAATGATCTGGTTACCTGCGGCAGGTATGCCAATGCGGTAGCTTCCGTATCCGTAGAATATGTGGGGGCTACAACCGGTGTGACCAGCCGGGAAAAGGCAGAAGCTCGTTATCAGGAATATGTAAAGATATATCAGGGAAAGGAAACAGTATGAAAAAAATAAAGCTTGGAAAATCCGGAATGGAAATCACCAGAATGGGATTAGGAACCTGGGCCATCGGCGGCGGTCCAGCATGGGGAGGAGATAAAGATCTGCAGCAGTGCATCGATACCATTGCAAGCTGCCCGGAACTGGGAATCAACCTGGTAGATACTGCGCCTGGATACAACTTCGGCCAGAGTGAGCGGATTCTGGGCAAGGCCCTTTCTCAGATGGACCGTGAAAAGATCCATGTGATTACCAAGTGCGGTATTGTGTGGACTCGTCAGGGAAGCTTATTTAACAAAGTGGGCGATACCCAGCTTTACAAGAACTTAAGCAAGGAATCCATCCTGGAGGAGATCGATTTAAGTCTGGAGCGTCTGGGAACCGACTATGTAGATGTATATATGACCCACTGGCAGTCGATAGAGCCTTACTTTACTCCAATCGGAGAGACCATGGAGGTACTGAATCGCCTGAAGGAGGAAGGAAAGATCCGGGCTATCGGTGCAGCTAACGTAACTCCGGAGCATATCAAGGAGTACTTAAAGTACGGCGATCTGGATATTGTTCAGGCAAAGTACAGCGTTCTGGACCGCCAGACGGAGGAGGAGCTGCTTCCGATCTGTAAAGAGAATGGAATTGTGCTGCAGGCATATTCTCCATTAGAGCAGGGGCTGTTAAGCGGAACCTATACCAAGGCTTATAAGCCTCAGGGCGCACAGTGCAACAAGAAATGGTTCCAGGCAGGAAATATGGAGAAGGTGATCGACATGCTGGATGCATGGAAGGCTCTTTGTGACAAGTATCACTGTACCATTCCGAGTCTGGCATTGGCATGGGTTCTGGCTCAGGGGGACTGTATCACGATCTTAAGCGGCGCCTGCGCAGAGAAGGAAATCCGGGAGAATGTAAGAGCGGCTGAGTTAGAGCTGGAGAAGGATGATATCCAGTGGATGAGAGAGCTGGCTGAAAAGCTGGATCGATAAAAAAGCAGATAGGATACGAAGGAAATGGAATGGAAAGGAATCAGATAAGATGAAAAAACGGACTTTCATAAGAAAAGCAGTGAGCCTTTCTCTGGCAGTTGGACTGGCAGCGGGAAGTCTGGCAGGCTGCGGCGGATCCGGTACATCGGATCATGGCAGCAGTACGGCCAGTCAGCCTGCTGATGCCAGCAGCACTTCTGGCCAGTCAGCGGACAGCAGCGGAGATGGAAGCAGTTCTAAACTGACCTGCTGGGTAAAGATGGATGCCACCAAGATCGGCCCGACCACTGATAATTTCGGAACCATCCAGTGTTACCAGGAGATCGCAAAAAATACCGGTGTAGATGTACAGTTCATCCATCCGCCCACAGGTCAGGAGAGTGATTCTTTCAGTCTGCTGATCGCCGGCGGTGAGTATCCGGATATGATTCATTATGACTGGGGCAATGCAGTGGCCGGAGGACCGGACAAGGCGATTGAAGAAGGTGTGATCCTGGAGCTGAGTGACCTGATCGAACAGAATTGCCCGAATCTGAAGGCATTCCTGGAAAAGTATCCGGAGATCAAGGCGACTATGACCACGGATAAAGGAAATATTTACTGCTTCCCCAACGTATACCCTTATTTTGAGGATGATACCCTGGTGGTCTGCAACCGCGGATATCAGATCCGGCAGGATTGGCTGGATGAGCTGGGACTGGAAGCGCCGGAGACGATTGACGAGTGGCATACGGTTTTAACTGCATTTAAGAATAAAGGAACCAATGAGGATGGAAATCCCATCGTACCTATGGTGTCCAGAAAACTGTCTGAGAAGACCAGTATGGTCCGCACCTTTGCAAATGCATGGGGAGGCCTGGACTATGATTTCTATGTGGATAACGGTGTGGTAAAATTCGGCCCCATCGAGCCTGCATTTAAGGATTATCTGACAACTATGAACCAGTGGTATGAGGAGGGGCTGATTGCTTCTGAGTTCTCTACCATTACTGGTAAGGAAGTAGACGCTATGATCACCACCAATCAGGCGGGAGCCTGGTTCTTTGGACTGGGAGCCGGTATGGGTGTTTACATTACTGCTCTGGGCGGTGATGACAGCAAGATTTCCGGCGTGAAATTCCCGGTAGCAGCAGAAGGTGATACGCCAAAGTATACCTCCCTGGATAATTATCCGTTCGTAGGCTTTGGAACTGCCATCAGCACCAAGTGCCAGGATGTGGAGGCAGCCTGCAAGTGGCTGGATTATCACTACAGCGAGGAAGGAAATCGCCTGTTAAACTGGGGAATTGAAGGTGTCAGCTATGAGCTGGATGAGAATGGTCTGCCCCAGTTTACGGATGAGATCCTGCATAATCCGGACGGCCTGTCTGCAGACGTGGCATTAGGAAAATATGCGATGGTATCTCAGCTGGAGGCATTTGCCAAGGATCACCGGGCGGAAGCGATCCGTATGTGGGTCTATCCGGCACAGGAGGAGGCTTCCCGCATTTGGAATGAAACCGACTTCACCTACCGCTATCCGCCGACCGTCAGCCTGACTCCGGAGGAAAGCTCTGAGCTGGCAGGAATCATGAGCGATATCACCACCTATCGAGATGAGAACGTGATCCGCTTTATTTTAGGATCGGAATCCATTGACAACTATGATAAATTTGCAGAAACGATCCAGAAGATGAATATCAGCCGTGCAATTGAGATTAAGCAGGCCGCTTATGACCGGCTGCAGAAGAGACTTGAGAGCGTAAAGTAGGTCAAAAGGCAGAGACGGCTGGTTCACTGTAATAAGGAAAGAGGGGTATCAGAGGATATTCCTCTTTTCTGCGCGCTGAAAAAAGTCAGAAGTTTTATTTCACAGGAATCAACAGAGGAAGAGGTATTTCAGATATGGATACGGATGCAGAGAGAAATACAAAGAAAAGGACGGATAAGAATCACAACAGAGACCAGGAGCAAAATACGGCTGAGGCAATAAAGGATATGAGCTGTTATCTGGATCTGTTTCTTGAAATGGGAAAGTCGATGCTGGAAGCAGGGGCGGAGGTTTATCGGGTGGAAGACACCATTTTCCGGCTGTGCACCGCATATGGCATGAAGGACATCGAAATTTTCGCAATCCGTTCTCTGATCATACTGAGTGTCAAGGATGGAAAGGGGAAGCTTTACAATAATTCCAAGCGAATCTATGAGGTTGGGATCCATATGGGAAAGCTGGAGGAGTTCAATCAGGCATCTCGTTTGATCTGTGCCGAATTACCGGATCTGGAGGAGATCGCAGACCTTCTGGAAAAGTGCCGCAAGGCCAGAAGCGTAACCAGAAAGGAAACGCTTCTGGGGTATATGCTGGCCGCCTTTTCCTTTGCCTGTTTTTTCGGCGGGCGGCTGCGGGACGGAGCGGCGGGGGCCGTGCTGGGCCTGCTTTTGTTTATCATGGATCAGAAGCTGGCAAAGCGGTGTCCTCAGCGTCTGGTTTATATTGTGCTGGTCTCCGCTGTGCTGGGATTCTGCGGAGAATTCTGGGGATATCTGGGGCTTGGCTTCCGGCCGGATAAGATCATGATTGGGACGATCATGCTTTTGATTCCGGGGATGGCCTTTATGAATTCTATGCGGGATATGCTCAGCAACAATGAGATCAATGGTTTGTTCAGCTGTCTGGATGTAATTTTGACGGCTGGGGCGATTGCAGTAGGATTTGCAGTGCCGCTGCTGCTTTTAGGAGAGATGTGAGATGGAAATCTGGATGAAGCTTTTATTTGAAACGGTAATTACCGGGCTAGGTTCCCTGGCCTTTGGAATTGTGTACAAGGTAAAGGCCAGGCGGCTGCCGTTTGTGGCAGCAGGAGGCGGCGCCGGTTGGTTTTTGTACAGTATCATGTATATGGCAACAGGCAGTATTTTTCTGAGCAATATTGCGGCATCTCTGTTTGTCACCGCTTATTCGGAGCTGATGGCAAGAAAACGGAAGACTCCGGTGGTGGTACTGCTTTTGCCCTGCCTGATTCCTCTGGTGCCTGGAGGCGGTCTGTATTATGCCATGAGCAATGTGGTGATGAAGAATAACCGGCTGGCATTTTCCTATTTGAGCAGCGCCTGTGAAGCGGCGCTGGGAATTGCGGCTGGTATCATTGTGGTTTCGGTGCTGATGAGCGGGGCCGGTGCAAAAAAGAAACGGAGAGGAAATTAAAAAAATATGGTAAGATATGTCCTCCAATCACATCCGAATCTCCGGACCATACCTCCGCAGCCAGAAATCAACCTGTATTACATAAGCCATCATCTGAGGCGCTGCCATCAGCTGCCCATACCAGGGCTTGCCGTAATCAGATGGGCTGGACAGAAATTTTTCCACCTTCCGGGTATCCAGAAACCGCAGCACCGGAGACGAGGAATCTTCCATGATCTGCCGCAGCCTCCCGGCTAACAGCGCTTCATAGCCCTTATCGTAGGTTTTCGGATAAGGGGATTTCCTGCGGAATAAGATTTCATCAGGCAGCATACCGCGGCCGGCCTGCCGGAGCAGATTTTTTACCACGCCGTCCTTTGCTTTCATTTCCCAGGGAATATTCCAGAGATATTCGATGATCCGGTGGTCGGCAAAGGGAACCCTGGCCTCCAGTCCGCTGTACATGCTGGCACGATCCATCCGGTTTAATAAGGTCTGCATGAACCAGCGAAGGTTTAAGTAGGAGATTTCTCTTCGCCGGGCTTCCGCGGCAGATTCGCCGGGCAGGGCGGGAACCTGGGACAGGGAAGCTTCATAGGCATTCTGCACGTAATCCTCCATGTGAAGCTCTGCCAGGAACTCATCCGACAGAAGGAACTGGCGCGCTTTTAAATCCATGGTCCAGGGGAAGGTGTGGGCATGAAAGCATTCTTCCCGGTGGAACCAGGGATAGCCGCCGAAGATTTCGTCGGCGCATTCTCCGGTCAGCGTCACCTTGCAGTGGGGCTGGACCAGGGAGCAGAAGTACAGCATGGAGGAGTCCACATCTGCCATGGCAGGCAGGTCGTGAGCCAGGACGGAAGCTTCCAGAAGATCTGCCTGGGCCTGGGTGCTGCATTCCAGGTAATGATGGTCGGAATGAAGAAATTCTACCATTCGCTCCACATAGGGACGGTCCTGAGATGGCTGGAAGGAGCTGGCCTGAAAATTCTCCTGGTTTCCCACGAAGTCGAAGGAGAAGGTTTGAAGCTGCTTGTTTTTCTTTTTTAATTCTCTGGCGCAGATGGAGGATACCAGGCTGGAATCCACTCCGCCGGACAGGAAGGTGCAGATGGGAACATCGGATACCATCTGCCGACGGATGGAATCCTCCACAAGAAACGCTGTTTTTTCAATGGTATCCAGGTAGCTGTCCTCATGGGGATGACTTTCCAGCTTCCAGTAGCATTCCCGGCGGATGCCATCACTGGAGCAGAGGAGATAGTGGCCGGGCAGCACCTCATGAATGCCCTGGAATACGCCGCAGCCATTTGTTCTGGCGGGGCCAATGCTGAATACTTCATTAAGTCCCGCCCGGTCTAAAACCGGCTGAAGCTGTGGCCAGCAGAACAGGCCCTTGATCTCAGAGGAAAAGATGACCGTATCCTCCCAAGAAGAGAAGAACAGCGGTTTTACGCCGGCACGGTCACGGCACAGCATCAGGCGGTCATGAACCGGATCCATGATGGCAAAGGCAAAGATGCCGTTCAGCAGTTCCACAAATTCCGGCCCGTATTCCAGGTAGGCAGTGAGGATTACTTCGGTATCGCTGGTGGTTTCAAAGGAATGGCCCAGAGAAGATAAGCCCTGGCGCAGCTCTTCGGTATTGTAAAGCTCGCCATTATAAACAATGCCCCAGGTGTGGTCATTCATTGTTTTCAGCATAGGCTGGCGCCCATTGATCAGGTCAACAATGGACAGACGGACATGGGAGAGCCCGAAATGAGGCGAGAGATAAGCGCCCTGGTCATCAGGACCACGGTGTTTCTGAACCTGATTCATGGAATTCAGGATGGATGTATAATAAGGTGTTTTTAAGGTGAGGTCTTGCTTTGGACAATAAAAACCGGAAATTCCGCACATGGAAGAAGACTCCTTTCTGCACAGGCAGGCTGCTGTGATATGGAAAAGCAGCCTGCCTGTTATCAAACCGATATCTTAGAATATGATGCGTTGGAATCCATTGTGCAGAAAAAGGGTTCTTTTTGCAGCTGCAGTCTGGATGATTGGCGCCATGTATGGGAAGCTCTGCATTTTAGAATTATTTCACTGGTATCTGCTATGAAACAGCGGTATAATAAAACTGCATTGTTTGCTGCGGCGTAACTGTGAGAGTACCGAACAGTTACGCTGCGGCTTTGTAATAATTCAGTTAATCTACAGCAATGCCAGCTTTGCGGCTGAAAATTTGGCGGTTACAGAACGAGGAGACGGAAAACATGCAGGATAATAAGAGAAAAGACGGTCAGAGAAATGACAATCAGGCAAAGACGAATCAGACAAAAGACAACCAGATAGAAGGAAGCAGAGCTGGAAAGGATAAAAAGATTGAGGTTTTCGAACATACTCCTGTACCCAGGGCAGTAGCCCAGCTTGCCATTCCCACTATCATCAGCTCGCTGGTCATGGTAATTTACAATTTGGCGGACACCTATTTCGTGGGAATGATCAACGATCCCATCCAAAACGCGGCAGTAACCCTGGCAGCGCCGGTTCTCCTTGCCTTTAATGCCGTGAATAACCTGTTCGGCGTAGGCAGCTCCAGTATGATGAGCCGGGCATTAGGGCGGAAAGAGTATGATACCGTATCCAGAAGCTCTGCCTTCGGGTTTTACTGTGCCTTGTTTTGCGGCATCATCTTTTCTCTGCTCTGCACCATATTCAAGCAGCCGTTGTTAATTCTTCTGGGAGCAGATGCCCAGACCTCTGCCGCTACTGCGGCTTACATGAAATGGACAGTTACCTGCGGCGCGGTTCCGGCGATCTTAAATGTAGTGCTGGCCTATATGGTCCGGTCGGAAGGCGCATCTCTTCATGCAAGCATCGGAACCATGAGCGGGTGCCTGCTGAACATTATTTTGGACCCGATCTTCATTCTGCCCCAGGGACTGGATATGGGTGCGGCAGGAGCAGGTCTGGCCACCTTCCTGTCCAACTGCGTGGCATGCATTTACTTTTTTATTCTGCTGTTTGTGCGGCGGAAAACCACCTATGTCTGTATCAATCCGAACCGGTTTGGCTTCCAGAAGGCTATCGTGCTGGGAATCTGCGGCGTTGGCATCCCGGCATCCATCCAGAATTTATTAAATGTAACCGGTATGACCATTTTAAATAATTTCACCTCATCCTTTGGGGCAGATGCGGTGGCCGCCATGGGAATTTCTCAGAAGATCAATATGGTGCCTATGTATGTGGCAATGGGGCTGTCTCAGGGAATCATGCCGTTGATCAGCTATAATTATTCCAGCGGAAATGTGAAGCGGATGAAGGAGACCATCATCTTTGCGGCAAAGGCAAGTATCAGCTTCCTGGTGTTGATTGCAGCAGGATATTACATCGGCGCAGGGCGTTTGATTCAGATGTTTATGAACAATGAGTCAATCATAGCTTATGGAACCCGGTTTCTGCGTGGCTTCTGTCTGGGACTGCCCTTTCTGTGTGCCGATTTCCTGGCGGTGGGCGTATTCCAGGCGGTGGGAATGGGACGAGAAGCGCTGTGTTTTGCGATCATGAGGAAGATTATACTGGAGATCCCGGCGCTGTATCTGTTGAATTATTTGTTCCCTCTGTACGGTCTGGCTTACGCCCAGTTTACGGCAGAGGTGGTGCTGGCAGCGGCTGCGCTTGTGGTGCTGCTGCGGCTGTTTAAGCGGCTGGAAGGACAAAAGAAGGGGACTAATGAGATATAAAAGGAATTGGAATTCATAAAAAACCGGGAAGCTGACCTTTATCCAGTACAGCTTCCCGGTTTTTTCCTAAATCCTATTTTTCAATTCTACGGATACTTCAGCTTTACTCCTTATCCCGGATCTCACTGTGCAGCTGCTGCAGGGACTTCACCTCGCCCTGTCCATGGGTCTTTACATAGTGGATTCCGCTGGCAGTTGCCTTGGCGGCGGCGATGGTGGTCATGTAAGGCACCTTCGCCTTGATGGCAGCCTTCCGCAGGTAGCTGTCATCGTGAACGCTTTCCTTGCCCGACGGTGAGTTGACGATCAGCTGGATCTTGCCGTTGGTGATCATATCCAGGATGTTGGGACGGCCCTCGTACAGCTTCTTCACCTTTTCTGCCGGAATACCAGCCTCGCGGATCAGGTCACAGGTGGTTCCGGTGGCGACGATGTGGAAGCCGTCCTGGCTGAAACGGCGGGCTACCTCCACAACCTCTGCCTTATCTCTGCGGTTTACGGAGATCAGCACGGTTCCCTCTAAAGGAAGCCTGGATTGGGTTGCTTCCTGAGCCTTGTAGAAGGCTTCGCCGTAGGAGCGGGATAATCCCAGAACCTCTCCGGTGGAGCGCATTTCCGGTCCTAAGAGCGGGTCTACCTCCTGGAACATGTTGAATGGGAATACTGCTTCCTTCACACCGTAGTTGGGGATATCCTGTTCCTTTAATCCTGGAACGGGCGATGGCCGTCCGGTCAGCTCGGAGGTGATGATATCGGTTGCCAGCGGCACCATTCGGATGTTGCAAACCTTGGATACCAGGGGAACGGTACGGGATGCTCTCGGGTTTGCCTCCAGCACGTATACCTTACCGTTTTCGATGGCGTACTGCATATTCATCAGGCCCTTTACATGCATCTCCTCTGCGATCTTTCTGGTGTATTCCTTGATGATCCGCACATTTTCAGGAGAAATGTGAGCGGAAGGGATGATGCAGGCGGAGTCACCGGAGTGAACGCCGGCCAGCTCGATGTGCTCCATAACAGCAGGCACGAAGGCATGGGCGCCGTCGCTGATGGCATCGGCCTCGCACTCGGTAGCGTGATTTAAGAAACGGTCGATCAGGATCGGACGGTCAGGGGTTACGCCCACGGCTGCCTTCATGTATCCGGTCATGCTTTCGTCATCGTAAACCACCTCCATGCCGCGGCCGCCCAGCACATAGGAAGGACGAACCATAACCGGGTAGCCGATCCGCTCTGCGATGGCCAATGCCTCCTCCACGGTAGTGGCCATACCGGATTCCGGCATTGGAATCTCCAGCTTTTCCATCATGGCGCGGAACAGGTCACGGTCTTCTGCCAGGTCGATTACGGAAGGGGAGGTTCCCAGGATCTTTACGCCGTTTTTCTCCAGCTCCGATGCCAGGTTCAGCGGGGTCTGTCCGCCGAACTGCGCGATCACACCCAGAGGCTTCTCCTTCTTGTAGATGCTGAGAACATCCTCCAGAGTCAGCGGCTCAAAGTATAATTTATCGGAGGTGTCGTAGTCCGTGGATACCGTCTCCGGGTTGCAGTTTACAATAATGGTTTCAAAACCCAGCTTCTTTAATGCCAGGGAAGCGTGCACGCAGCAGTAATCAAATTCGATACCCTGCCCGATCCGGTTGGGGCCGCCGCCTAAGATCATGATCTTTGGCTTATCGGCAGAAACCGGATTCTTGTCCGGCGCATTGTAGGTGGAGTAGTAGTAAGCGCTGTTTTCAGTACCGCTTACATGAACGCCCTCCCAGGCCTCCTCTACGCCCAGCTCAATGCGGTGATTGCGGATATCCTCTTCCGATACTTCCAGAAGCTGGCTGATATATTTATCGGAGAAGCCATCCTTCTTAGCCTGGATCAGCAGCTCATCGGAAGGCATGGAACCCTTGGAAGCCAGCAGCGCTTCTTCCTCCTCAACCAGCTCCTTCATCTGCTGGATGAACCAGGTCTTTACCTTGGTGATCTCATAGATCTCCTCCACAGATGCGCCTTTGCGGAGCGCCTCATACATGATGAAATGCCGTTCGCTGGATGGGGTGATCAGCATCTGCAGAAGCTGCTCCTTCGGGAGTGAGTCAAAGTTTTTTGCGTGGCCTAATCCGTAGCGGCCGGTCTCCAGGCTGCGGATGGCCTTCTGGAAGGCTTCCTTGTAGGTCTTGCCGATACTCATAACCTCGCCTACGGCACGCATCTGAGTGCCCAGCTTGTCCTCCACACCCTTGAATTTTTCAAATGCCCAGCGGGCAAACTTGATTACCACGTAGTCCCCGTCCGGAACGTATTTGTCCAGGGTGCCGTACTTGCCGCAGGGGATGTCCTTTAAGGTCAGTCCGGCTGCCAGCATGGCAGAAACCAGTGCAATCGGGAAGCCGGTTGCC
Organism: Lachnospiraceae bacterium; assembly: GCA_030537215.1. Taxonomy (GTDB): domain Bacteria; phylum Bacillota; class Clostridia; order Lachnospirales; family Lachnospiraceae; genus Caccovicinus. Next base: position 25,171 of record JAUNOF010000007.1, on the reverse strand, counting down.
TTGGACGCCAGCGCGGAGGAGCGGGAGGTACGGGGATTAATCTCGATTACAATAATACGGTCTGTCACCGGATCATGGGCAAACTGCACATTGGTTCCGCCGATTACCTGAACCGACTCTACGATCTTATATGCCTGCTCCTGAAGACGCTTCTGGCATTCCTGGGAGATGGTCAGCATAGGAGCGGAGCAGAAGGAGTCGCCGGTGTGTACGCCTAAGGGGTCGATATTTTCAATGAAGCAGACGGTGATCATGTTGTTGTCTGCATCACGCACCACCTCTAATTCCAGCTCCTCCCAGCCGAGAATCGATTCCTCCACCAACACCTGACCTACCAGGCTTGCCTGAAGACCTCTGGCGCAGACGGTCTTTAATTCTTCCCGGTTGTACACCAGGCCGCCGCCGGCGCCGCCCATGGTGTAGGCAGGACGGAGCACCACCGGATAGCCTAACTGATCTGCGATGGTTAATGCCTCCTCTACGCTGTAGGCAACCTGGCTGCGTGCCATCTCGATGCCAAGTGCATTCATAGCCTTCTTAAACTCGATCCGGTCCTCGCCCCGCTCGATGGCATCTACCTGAACACCGATCACCTTCACCTGGTATTTATCCAGGATGCCGGCCTTATTTAACTCAGCACACAGGTTTAAGCCAGACTGGCCGCCCAGGTTCGGCAACAATGCGTCTGGGCGCTCCTTGGCAATGATCTGCTCCAGACGTTCTACATTTAAAGGTTCGATATAAGTCACATCAGCAGTTTCTGGGTCCGTCATGATCGTAGCTGGGTTGGAATTCACCAGAACAATCTCGTAGCCCAGCTTCCGCAGCGCCTTGCAGGCCTGGGTGCCGGAGTAGTCAAATTCGCATGCTTGTCCGATAATGATCGGGCCGGAGCCGATGATAAGTACTTTATTAATATCAGTTCTTTTGGGCATTTATTTGTCCTCCTTATTTTTTAAATCCATTATATTAGGAAATTGAAAAAAAGCAAACTCTTTTTCACAGAGAAAGAAGGAACTTTCCGGGGTCGTATGATTGACGATTTGTAAGAGCAATGTTATGATGAACCTATTGCAGCAGTGACCAGCAAAGGATCCATAAGGGAGTCAATGACAAAGGAGGTCGTTTTTATGGAGCAGGTAAGAGCAGCCGTGATCGGATTCGGCGGAATGGGAAGCAAGTATGCAAAAATGATCTATGACGGTGAGATTAAGGGCATGGTTTTGGCCGGAGTGTGCTGCCGGAATGCCCGGGGGCAGGAGATCCTGCGGACAGAATATCCTGGTACGGCCATTTATCCCAGTGTTGAGGATATGCTGGAGCATAAGGAGGAGTTTGACGCAGCTCTGATCGTAACGCCTCACACCAGCCATGTGGAGATCGGCATGAAGATGGTGAAGGCAGGGAAGCATATCCTGATGGACAAGCCTGCGGGAGTATGGGCCGGGGAAGTGCGGGAGCTGGTAGAAGCGGCGGAGGAAGCCGGCATCAGCTTCGGCATGATCTTTAATGTGCGGATGAACCCGGTATTCCAAAAGGCCAAGGAGCTGCTGGAGCAGGGAGCGCTTGGAACCGTCACCAGAGCTGTCTGGATCTGCAATACCTGGTACCGGACTCCGGCTTATCATCACTCGGCGCCGTGGCGCAGCTCCTGGAACGGGGAGTGCGGCGGTCTCCTGATCAATCAGAGCCAGCATTATCTGGATATCTGGCAGTGGCTGGTAGGAATGCCGGACGGCGTTCTGGCTACACTGGATTATGGGAAGTATAATGACTTTGATGTAGATGACAGCGCGGACATCCAGTTCTTCTACCGAAACGGCATCCATGGAACCTTTATCACCGCCAGCGGAGAAAATCCCGGCGTAAACCGGCTGGAGCTGTGGGGGACGAAGGGACGTCTTACCATTGAAGATACAGAGCGTCTGTATCTGGATGAGAATGCGATGTCCACAGATGAATTTGCCAGAGTAAACCAGGAAGTATACGGCAGGCTGGAACATCATCTCCGTGAGATCCCGGTGGAACAGAATGAGATGGGATATCAGAAGCTGATCACCAACTTTGCAGACAATATTTTGAATGGAACCCCATTGCTTGCGGATGGACAGGAAGGACTGAAGGCAGTCAGGATCATGAATGGAGCCTATCTTTCCTCCTGGCTGGAAAAGAAGGTTTCTCTGCCCGTAGAGGAAGCGCTTTATCTGGAAAAGTTAAGGGAGAAGCAGGAAATGGAAGGAAAGCAGAAGCAGTAAGGAGGAATTTTAAGATGTTAGCAGAAGGAACAAAAGCACCAGAGTTTACCTTATCCGATCAGAGCGGGAAGCAGGTAGCCTTATCCGACTTTGCCGGGAAAAAGGTGGTAGTTTATTTTTACCCAAAGGACAGCACCCCAGGCTGTACCCGCCAGGCATGTGCCTTTGCGGCAGCTTATTCGGAGTTTACAAAGCTGGACGTGCCGGTTATCGGCATCAGCAAGGACAGCGTAAAATCCCATCAGAATTTTACAGCTAAAAATCAGCTTCCCTTTATTCTGCTGTCAGATCCGGAGCTTCAGGCCATCCAGGCATATGATGTGTGGAAGGAAAAGAAGATGTATGGGAAGGTTTCTATGGGGGTGGTGCGGAGCACCTACCTGATCGATGAAAACGGGATGATTGAGAAGGCTATGGAAAAGGTGAAGCCGGACACTAATGCGGAAGATATCCTGAAGTATCTGCGGGAATCTGGTACAGAGAAGGAGAGCTGAAACCATGTATATCATTCAGAATGCCCATCTGTACGGACCGGAGGATATGGGAATCCAGGATGTGCTGATCGGCGGAGGACAGATTTTAAAAATAGAGGAGCATCTGCCGGTGGAGCCGGCCTATGATGTGGAGGTGATCCAGGGCAGCGGAATGGTTCTGATGCCGGGACTGATCGATGCCCATGTTCATATCCTGGGCGGAGGCGGAGAGGGCGGAGCCAGAACCCGGACGCCGGAGATCACGCTGACGGACATCACCATGGGAGGTGTCACCACTGTGGCAGGGTGTCTGGGAACAGACGGCTGCACCAGAACCATGTCCAATCTGCTGGCAAAGGCAAAGGGACTGGAGGAGGAAGGGATCACCACCTATGTTTACACCGGCTCCTACCAGGTTCCGGTGCGGACTTTAACTGGAAGCATTATGGATGATATCATTCTGCTGGAAAAGGTAGTGGGAACAGGTGAGATTGCCATTGCAGATCACCGCTCCTCTCAGCCCACCAGGGAGGAATTCGCCAAGATTGTGGCGGATACCCGGGTAGGGGGAATCCTTTCCGCCAAGGCCGGTCTGGTAAATATCCACATGGGAGATGGGAAGGAGGGGCTGGCATTTCTGCGGTATGTTCTGGAGCAGACGCAGATTCCGCCGTCTAATATGCTTCCCACCCATATCAACCGGAAGCTTTCTCTGATGCAGGATGGAATTGATTATGCGAAAGAATTGGGAGGCTATATTGATCTGACCACCAGCTTTGATGCGGAGCATCTGGAGCCGGATGAGGTAAAGGCCAGCACGGGGCTTAAGATGGCGCTGGATGCGGGAGTCAGCCCGGAGCATGTGACCTTCTCCTCAGACGGACAGGGAAGTCTTCCTGTTTTTGGGCCGGACGGCAGCTTCGCCGGACTTGGAGTAGGAAAGGTGACTTCTCTGTACCAGGAGATGCGGGATGCAGTGCTGACAGAAGGGGTTTTGCTGACCGATGCATTAAAGGCAGTAACATCCAACCCGGCAAAGCTTTTGAAGCTGGAGAGGAAGGGCAGGATCGTCCGGGGGGCAGATGCAGATCTGGTGCTGGCAGAGGAAGGAACCTTAAAGATTCACACCGTGATGGCAAAGGGCCAGGTGATGGCCTTTGGCGGAAGGGCTGTGGTGAAGGGAACCTTTGAGCGGTAGTGAAAGAAAAGCAGCCATCGTAACTGTGAGGGTACTGAACAGTTACCAGCCATCAATAAAGTCTCACTCCATTGGCATTGACATAATGCCCGTCCGGTGTAAAGCATCCGGCCCACATGGCGCCGGAACCGGGGTCTAAGTAGTACCAGGCGCTGTTGATCAAGGTCCATCCTGTCTGCAGCACGCCGCTGTTATCCAGATAATACCAGTAGGGGCCGATCTTCTGCCATCCTGTGGCCATGGAACCATCGGAAAAGCTGTAGTACCAGGTGTTGTTAAGGTTGATCCATCCGGTCTGTAAGTACCCCTGCTCATTAAAATAATACCACCGGCCGTTGATCATCTGCCAGGAACTGAAGGGCCATCCGCCGTTTGTGTACTGATACCACCAGCCGTTGGAATCTGAGATCCATCTGCCGCTGGCGCCACTTATGGGATTGCCGTCGGAGGAGGCGCCGGAGCTGTCATAACCTGGGCCGCTGCCGTAGGAAGAAGCAGAGCTGCTGTAGCCAGACCCGCCGGTGCTGTAGCCGTAAGAGCCAAAGCTGGAGCCTCCGCCAGGCCCGCCGCTGTAATCATGGTACCCGTAATCGGAAGCAAAGTCATCCTCCCGGTTATCGGAAGCGTCATCGCTGCTGACATAAAGCTTAGGGGAATGAACGGACCATAGCTGGTCGGTGTCATAGCCGGCATCATAGGGCCGTACCCGAAAGGTATAGTAGCCGCTTTTGGTAAGATAGCTGGTAAAGTCATATTCGCCTTCATCCGTTTTCTTTGTGGTGATGACAGAGCTGCTGGAGCCGCTGCTGTTCCAGCGGTACAGACGCACCTCGCAGCTTTCTGTTTCATAGAGGTTATCCCAGGCAGCGGTATTGCCGCTCCAGGACAGGTTAAAGTCTAATTGGGAGGAGCTGCCTTCTCCGGATATCCGGTCCAGATAAATGTCCAGCTCCATGTAGGAGCCGCTGTCCATAATACTGGCGGAGGAGAAGGACGCCCCATAGCCATTTACAGAAAAATGGCTTTTGGTGGTGTAGGAGAAGCGGTAGGAGTCTTCCGCGTAAAGCTCGATCCGAACCTTCGGCCGTTCATTTCGCTGCCAGATCTCATGATCATTGAGAAAACGGGCTGAGTCCACATAGTACCGGCTGTCTGAGCTGGCAACCGTCACCTCGCCGATGGCAGCGCCGGCAGTCAGGCTGCCTGCATCGGTGACAGTGATGGATACCTTGTCGATTTTTTCATCTGCAAATGCGATCATGGAAGTCCATGCTGTCATCACAGCAAGTGCAAGCAGCACGGCAAGCGCCCGGATCACAGAATTGTTTGTGCTTGTACCAACTTTTTGCTTCATCTCATCATTCCCCTTGTTATTCCAGATTGAGTTCATAGTTTAAAGCCCCATAAGCATCCAGCATACCGCCGGATACTACCTTGCCGTTTAGAGCTTCCAGCGGTCTGGCAGATGCAAGAAGCGCCGTTTTTACATCTTCTAGAGCCAGGTCTGTCCGGTAAGAATAGACCATGGCAGCTGTACCGGTCACCATGGGAGCTGCCATGGAGGTGCCGCTCATAAAGGCATAGCTGCCGCCGGGAGCGGTGCTTAAGATATAAGAGCCAGGCGCGGCGATATCCACGGAAGCAGCGCCGAAGTTGGAGCTTGCAGCCAGATTTCCGTCGAAAAGCAGACTGGCTACGGAGATCACATTATCATAAGGGAGAGAGGCCGGATAGACCGGGCTTACATCGGTATCGTAGCCCTGTCCCTTGGAATCCCCGTTACCGCTGGCAATGACGAAGAGCATCTTGGAATTTTTTATGGTTTCTGCCAGCTCCTCGCTGTAGGCAGAGGTGCCAAGACTTAAATTGCAGATGGAAGCGCCGTTGGCCTCCGCGTACTGGATAGCCCGGATCACGGAGTCAGAGGAACCGATTCCCAGAGGGCCGCCCAGAGCCTTCAGGCACATCAACTTCACATACTGATTATCGGTGATCCCGGCTACCCCGCCGGTTCCTCTGGCTGCTGCGATGGTACCGGCGGTATGGGTACCATGGCTGTCCTCGGTGCCGCTGTAGAGGGTAGGGCTGTTGGTATAGAAATTCCAGCCATGGATATCGTCAATATATCCATTTCCGTCATTGTCAATGCCGTCTCCTGGAATTTCCCCGGGATTGGTCCACATGGCATTCTGAAGCTCCGGATGGCTGTAGTCAATGCCGGTATCGATCACCGCCACCACCACCTGCCGCTTTTCCTCCGCAGCCTTTTCATCATACTGGTCCCAGGCAGGAAGAATATTGATATCAATTCCCGATACGGCCTGAATCACCTTTGACTGATATTCCAACATCCCTGGCCCCAGGTCGGGAAGGGAAATGGAAGAAGAACGCCCCTTTCGCTGTCCGTAGATGGAATCCAGGGAACGGAAGGAGGCGGTCATCTGAACCAGCTGAAACTCTCCGTCATTTTTCAATCCCCACTGATAGTCAGCATAACGGTCCTTGATAGAAAGATTGGGCATACCAGGGCCGATGGACAGGGCAGACAGGTCAGAAGCAGAACAGAGAGCTGTCTTCGCATTTTCCTCAAAGCAATTCTCCTGAACCTGGGCAGCCGATGCGGATAATGGCAGAACAGCCGCCAAAAAACAGGCAGAAACCATACTTCCTCCCAAAAAATGGTATTTTTTCATAGACAAAATAAACTCCTATCAATACAGATCATTGTAATGAGACCATTGTAATGAAACCATTACATGTTACTCATTATAGCACAGCCTCAGCGGCTATATTTGAAAATTGTGTGAAGAATTTCTTACAAAGCCGAAACCATCGCACTGGCCGAACCGGGTAACGATATCATACAAAGGAGAACGGACTGAACAGTTTGGGAAATTTTTAAAAATGACAGGCATTTCCCTGGTATTAGGGCAATATTGTCAAACAAAAAAACTTTTTTCGTCAATTTTAAAGTTGAAAAAATATTTTCTTTATGCTATATTAAAGATAACAAGCGTAGCCTGAAATCATTTTTGTGCAAATTGTATTAAGGAGGGACTTGCAGTGAACAAGCAGGAATTTTTCGAGCAAATCAAAGGACAGATCATCGTTTCATGCCAGGCACTGCCTGGGGAGCCATTATATGTGGAGGAGAAATCCATCATGTATCTGATGGCTCGGGCAGGTAAGATGGCAGGTACTCCGGCGATCCGTACCAGCAGCATCCGGGATGTGATCGCGATTAAGGAAGAAACAGGACTTCCGGTAATCGGTCTGGTAAAGATCCAGTATCCCGGCTTTGAAAGCTATATCACACCGACCATGAAGGAAGTAGATGATCTGGCGGCAGCAGGAAGTGATGTGATCGCTTTGGATTGTACGCTGCGTCAGAGAGGTGACGGCAAGACCGTAAATGAGTTTATTACCGAGGTTCGTGAAAAGTATCCGGATGCCATCCTGATGGCAGACATTTCCACTTATGAGGAGGGTGTAAATGCCTGGAAGTTAGGAATGGATATCGTAGGAACCACCATGAGCGGTTATACCCCATATTCTCCAAAGATGGATGAGCCAGATTATGAACTGGTTCGCCGTTTGTCAGAAACCATCGATGTACCGGTGATCGGAGAAGGAAAGATCCATTATCCGGATCAGGCCGTAAAGGTGCTGGAGGCCGGCGCTCATGCCATTGTAGTAGGCGGCGCCATCACCAGACCGTTAGAGATTGCCAACCGGTTTATGAATGCAGTAAGAATGCGTTAAACCGTTCCCTGCAGGGAAGGTATCTGGACGGCTGCGGGCCGTTTGGTCAGGAGGATTACAATGAGAATTGCGGCGTTAGATATAGGAGGGACTTCCATTAAGTCGGGAATCTGGACCGGAGGACCCGCTGAGGATGTGAGGGAACAGGATACCAATGCAAAAAACGGCGGCGCCTATGTAGTAGAGCGTGCCAAGGAGATTCTGCACAGTTATGGCAGCTTTGATGCGATCGGAGTCAGCACAGCCGGTCAGGTGAATTCAGAAGAGGGCTTTATCCGTTATGCCAATGAGAACATCCCAGGTTATACCGGCATGCGGATCAAGGATATTCTGGAACAGGAATTTTCAGTCCCGGTGGCGGTGGAAAACGATGTAAATGCCGCAGCCATCGGTGAAGGGCAGTTTGGTGCGGGCAAGGGCCACGATGACTTTTTATGCATTACCTACGGAACCGGCGTAGGCGGTGCAGTGGTGATCGGAAAGGAGATCTACCGCGGCTGCAGCTTTTCAGCCGGGGAATTCGGCGGTATCCTGATTCATCCGGAGGACCGGATCGAGGGAGACCCGTTCAGCGGCTGCTATGAAAAGTATGCATCTACCACAGCACTGGTAGCACGCGCGAAGAAGCTGGACGAAAGCCTGGTGAATGGAAGAAAGATATTTGAACGGATCGGGGAGCCCGAAGTCCTGGCAGTTGTGGATGGATGGACCGATGAGATCGTTCATGGGCTTGTGTCATTGATTCACATTTTCAACCCATCCTGTGTGGTGCTGGGCGGGGGCGTGATGGCACAGCCGTTTATTTTGGAGCAGGTACGAGAGAAAACCGAAAAACGGATCATGTCCAGCTTTCGGGAGGTTGACATCAAGCAGGCAGAGCTTGGAAATCAGGCAGGACTTTTAGGGGCTGCCAGTCTGGGGGCAAGATTATTGACAAGATAAACAATTACGAGATCATAACATAAAGGGGGTACTTCATGCAGGGGGATTTTATTACAAGAATTCGTTCCTCTTATAACCAGTTGACCAAGGCAGAGAAGAAGGTGGCGGATTACATTCTTGCCAATCCGAAGGATGTATTGTTTATGTCGATCACAGATCTGGCAGAAGCCTGTGACGTGGGAGACACCAGCGTATTCCGATTCTGCAAGACCATGGAGCTGAAGGGTTATCAGGAGTTTAAGATGATGCTTTCCTTAAGCATCAGCGAGGGCCAGGGGGAATTGGATCAGTTTACAGGAAATAATATATCTCTGGATGATTCCTTCGGGGAACTTGCAAAAAAGGTTTTAAATACGAATATTAATGCGCTGACGGAAACCTATTCACTGATCCGGGAAGAAGATTTCAGCCAGGCCATCGACATGCTCCACAAGGCCAGAAGGATCTTTTTCTTCGGTGTAGGGGCCAGCATGCTGACAGCGATGAAGGCTATGAATAAGTTTCTGAGGATTGAAAACAAGGTATTCGGAATCCAGGATACCCATATGCAGGCTATGGCTGCGGCTACCATGTCAGGTGAGGATGTGGCCGTGATGTTTTCTTATTCCGGAGCAACGAAGGATACGATTCATGTAGCGGAGGTGGCGAAGAAGGCGGGCGCCAGGATCATCTGTGTGACCCGATTCGTCAAGTCGCCTCTTCGGGCCTATGCGGACATTGTCCTTCTTTCCGGCGCGAATGAAGGACCGCTTCAGGGCGGCTCCACATCAGCGGAAATCAGCCAGTTGTTTTTGGTAGATTTACTGTACATGGAATATTACCGGCGGTATTTTGAGCGATGCAGCAGGAATAATGAGAAAACCAGCGCTTCCGTGTTAGAAAAGCTTTGTTAGAAGACAAAATAGAGAGAACAGCGCACCAGAGCCCTTCCTTTATAAGGAAGGGCTCTGGCGCGTTGTTTGGTTATATCGTATCAAAGGAATGGGATCAGAACAGCGTGGGGATCAGCTCTGCCAGGGCGGAAGCCAGGGCTTCATGGCCTTCCGGGGTCAGATGCATGTAATCAATGTGATTGTTTTCCTTTACTACAGCATTGGCATCGAAGTAGTGACAACCCATCAGCTGGGCGATCTTTGCGTATTCAGCGGCTAATCCCTGGGATTTCTCTGCACAGCCACGTCCCATGGTGGCGCTCACCGCAGTTTCTTCATATTCTTTATCAATATTCTTTGGAGTTACAATCAGGATATTAGGCTTATGATCTCTCCAGCAGTCGGTAGTTGCGATGGCCTTGGCAACCAGGCGCTTCAGACCCAGGGCGATGCAGGCAGCGGAGGAGCCGAAGCGCTCCTTGGTGTCATTGGTTCCAAGCATAATCACCAGAAGATCTACTGGCTCATGGCTCATCAGACAGGGATAGATATAGCTTAAGCCGGACAAACCTTCATGGATCGGATCATCATAGCAGGTGGTGCGGCCGGACAAGCCTTCCTCTAAAACCAGGTAATCCTCGCCCAGCTTCCGGCCCAGCAGGCAGGTCCAGCGCTCATTTTCGTCAAAACGTCCGTCTGTATAAGCAGAATAACCGTGGGTGTTGGAATCGCCAAAGCATACAATATGTTTTTTCATTGTACAGAAGCCTCCTTAGGTAAAATTTATATTCTTCATCATTGACATAACATTCTTCGTTTATCATAGCATTTTCCTGCCGGGAAATCAATAAAATTGAAAATAAATTTTGTTTTTCGAAAAGTGGAAGAAAATATTTTCTTTGTGTGTTATAATCGAGGAAATTGTTAGGGAAGGGAGGAGAAGGCACTGTAAATCTGCAAAAAGGTGTTGAGAAAAATCCAAAAAAGTCGCTAAAATGATCAGGAAAAAAAAGGAAGAATGAAAAAAGAGAAGAAAAAGAACTAAATACTAAAAAGAAAAAATTTCTTTTCTAAACAATATTGACAAAAATAATTTTTCTTGCTATAGTAAGACTATCATCAATGACGCGGCAGACTGGGAGAGAATTCTGACTGCGTCTTTTTTTAAAGAAGGAGGATAAGGGAATGAAATTGAAAAAAGTTTTATCACTCGGCTTGGCGCTGGCAATGACAGTATCACTGGCAGCATGCGGATCGGGAAATCCGGCGCCTGCAAATACCGGAAACGGAACTGCCGGTACTCAGGCAGCAGGAGAAGCAGCGCCGACTGAATCTGCCGGCGGAGAGTCCGGCGTTCTTTACAGCAACGGCGGTCCAACCGAATTCTTTGAGACCCCATGGCTGAATCCGGGAAGCTACACCTACAATAAGGTTCTGTACGGACATCTGTTATTTGCAGATGAGAACCTGGCGCCAGTCAGCGGAGAGGGTGACTTAGCAAAGTCCTACGAGATGAGCGAGGATGGAACCACATTAACCTTTGAACTGCGGGACGGCATTACCTGGCATGACGGCGAGCCGATCACAGCCGAAGAAATCCAGTGGAACATTGAGTATGCATTAAAGTCTACCGTATTAAACTCCGTATTCCGCTCCACCTTTGAGGCGCTGGAAGGTGCTGCTGCTTACCTGGATGGAAGTGCAGAGCATATCTCCGGCATCGCCATCGATGGAAACAAGATTACCTTAACCTTTGACAAGGTTGCTCCGGATGCACTGCTTACCTTTACCCAGTTTGCACCTCTTCCGATGAAGCACTTAAAGGACACGGATCCCATCTCCTTACAGCAGGCCAAGTTCTTCCAGAGCCCTATCGGCTCCGGCCCATTCATGGTAGACGAGGTTCAGATGAACAACTACACCATCTTAAAGCCCTTTGAGAATTACTACGGCGGTGCAGCTACCTTTACCATCCACTTAAATCCAAGTGCAGGCGACAGCGATGCAAACTTTGTAACCAATGCAAAGGCAGGCAAGCTGGATTACGCTTACACCAAGAACATTGCAGATGTTAAGGCGCTGGAGGGAACTCCCGGTCTGACCATCGAAACCGTAAATGTTCGCTACACCCGTCTTCTGTACTTAAACAAGTTCAACAAGCAGGACGGCTCCGCAGCTCCTTTAGCAGATCAGAGAGTACGTCAGGCCATCGCATACGCTCTGGATATGCAGTCCATCCTGGACGGTATCTTTGAGGGTGCAGCACTTCCGGCTAACAGCCTGACCCCGGACGGCGCTGATAAGGTAGACGGTCTGAACGATTACGATTATGACCCGGAGAAGGCTAAGGCTCTCTTGGCAGAAGCAAACTGGGATCCGAATACTGAGCTGGATGTGGTTTACTATTACACCGATCAGATGACTCAGGACCTGATGGCAATTCTTCAGCAGTACCTGGCAGAGGTAGGCATTAAGATGAACGCACGTCTGGTAGAAGGCGATCTGGCAACCATCCTGTGGAAGGCTCCGGACGATCCGGTTAACGGACCGAGCGCAGTTGACTGGGATATGTGCTACGCAGCAAACGCAGCATTATCCTTACATGAGTACTATGACAGATATGCAACCGGTTACTCCATCAACTCTCATACTCCAAGTGATCCGAAGCTGGATGAGCTGATTGCAGCAACCAATGCATCCGTAGATGCAGAAGTTCAGAAGAAGGCATTCTTCGAACTTCAGAAATATGAGAATGAGACCTTGTTTGAACTGCCGCTGTACTATCAGCCGATTTTCCTGCTTCACAGCGATAAGATCGAGTCTGGTTTGGACAAGATTGGAAATCCGCAGTTTAACTACAACTGGGATATCCAGAACTGGAAGATCAAATAAAAGGTAGAAGCAAGATAATCATGCCGCTCCTGGGATCTGGCCTGTCCATGCGCTGACGGCAGAGCACGGGGGACAGACTCAGGGCGACAGGCAGGAGGCGCCGCAAAACTCAAAAATCAGCGGAAATAGTTGGTAAACAAGAGTTTTGCGCGCCCCTTTTGTTTTAAGAGGTGAAAAAATGGCAAAATATACAGTGAAAAAATTATTGGGCATGATCCCCATGCTTTTGCTGATTACATTTATCATTTACTGGCTTCTGGATCTGACTCCAGGCGATCCCATCTCCTATCTGATGGATCCGGAGGCGCTGGCGCGGTTAAGCGAATCGCAGATCGCGGCTCTTCGGGCGCAGTACGGTCTGGATGATCCTTTCTTTGTCCGCTATTTAAAGTGGCTGGGACGTCTTCTTCAGGGCGACTTCGGCTACAGCTCCTCCAGCGGTGTTCCCGTTATTCAGATCATGGCGGAGCGTCTTCCGGCCACCCTGGAACTGGCAGTTGCAGCTCTGTGCATTTCCACGATCTTAGGAAGTGTTCTCGGCGTTCTCGGCGCCATCAATAAGGGCAGCATCGGCGATAACGTGCTGACCGTAGCCGGTATGATCGGTGTATCCATTCCTCAGTTCTTTTTTGGCGTCTGTGCCATCTTAATCTTCTCGTTAACTCTGGGCTGGCTTCCGGTAGGCGGACGTACAGATCCCACAGTGGTCAATTTTGTAGGCCGCATCAAGTATATGGTAATGCCGGCGTTGGTGCTTGGAATCTCCATGACTGCAGGTGTGATGCGTTATGCCAGAAGCAGTATGCTGGATACCATGAATAAGGACTACATTAAAACAGCCAGAAGCAAAGGCCTTCCGGAGTGGAGAGTCAATCTGATCCATGGCTTCCGCGTATCCTTAACCCCTGTTATCGTGCTGGTAGGCTTCCGCCTTCCAACCTTGATCGCAGGTTCCGTTGTAATCGAAACCGTATTCCAGTGGCCTGGAATCGGAAGTGCATTTAACACAGCCGTTCGTTCCCAGAACTACAATCTGGTTATGATGCTGGCGCTTCTGTTCGTATTTATGACTCTGTTTGCAAGTACCCTGGTGGATATCCTGACTGCGGCCCTTGATCCGCGTGTCAAGCTGAACGGTTAAGGAGGGAATGGAAATGAGTGCAAGTTCAAAACATGCTAGGCTGAACCGGAAGTTTGACAAGATTCGCCAGATGGAGGAATCCGGTGAGCTGAAAAATAAAAAAGCCGGCAACCGTGCGCTGCGGAAGCTGTTACATAACCGTCTGGCCATTATCGGCGGCGCGATCTTTTTGATCATCCTGCTGGCCTGTATCTGTGCGCCTCTTCTGACTTCCTATTCACCGAAAGCAGTTGATATGAAGTCCATTTTAAAGGCGCCGTCATCGGAGCATTTATTCGGAACGGATAAGATCGGCCGTGATGTGTTTGCCCGTGTTCTCTACGGAGGCCGGATGTCCATCGCCATCGGCTTTGGAAGCGCACTGGGCTGTGCTGCCATCGGCGTTCTCTTCGGATGCTACAGCGCATACCGGGGCGGCTGGTTTGACAGCCTGATGGTTCGTGTGTCGGAAGTATTTATGTCTATTCCGCAGCTGATCCTGGTTATGATGCTGGTGGCCATTCTGGGACAGAGTGCGAAGAATATCGTGATCATATTCATCATCTGCGGCTGGGGCTCTTGTTTCCGTATGGCCCGCTCTCAGGTGCTTTCCATCCGTGAGGAGGAGTATGTACAGTCCTTAAAGGTATTCGGCCTGAATCCTTTTGTCATCTGCTATAAGCATATCCTTCCTAATGCATTAAGCCCCATTATCGTTAACATTACCTTAAGTACGGCTATGTTCATTCTGGAGGAGGCTGCATTAAGCTTCTTAGGACTTGGCGTTCCGCTGGAGGTACCTACCTGGGGCAATATCCTGAATGCGGCACAGGACATGTATACACTGCAGAACAACTGGTGGATGTGGCTTCCTACCGGTATCGTGGTTTCCCTGTTTGTTATGAGTATTAACTTCATGGGCGACGGAATCCGGGATACCACAGATCCGACTCAGCAGGGTTAGGAGGATGAAAATGAGCGATAATGTTGTAATTTCCGTAAAAAATCTGAAAACATATTTTTATACCAATGAACGCTGCAATCGCGCCATCAATGGTGTATCGATGGATATTAAAAGTGGCAAGACGCTGTGTATCGTAGGCGAGTCCGGCTGCGGCAAGAGTGTGACGGCCACCTCCATCATGCAGCTCCTTCCCAAGCTTTCCCGGATCGAGGAAGGCGAGATCATTTATCACAGCGGCGATGAGCGGGGAGATATCAAGATCCACCAGTTAGAGCGCAACAGCAAGGAAATGCGTGCACTGCGGGGCAAGGATATTGCCATGATCTTCCAGGACCCTATGACGGCTCTGAATCCGGTGTACACCATCGGCTGGCAGATCAGCGAGATGATCCGCTCCCATGATAAGTCCATCTCCAAGGCGGCAGCAAGAGAGCGTGCCTTAAAGCTTTTGACGGATATGGGGATTCCCAATCCCCAGAAACGAATCGACCAGTATCCTCATGAGTTCTCCGGCGGTATGAGACAGCGTGCCATGATTGCCATGGCTATGAGCTGTAATCCTAAGGTGCTGATCGCAGATGAGCCCACCACTGCACTGGACGTTACCATCCAGGCTCAGATCTTTGAGCTGATGGATCATTTAAAGAAGAATTACAATACGGCGATCATGATGATCACCCACGACATGGGCGTAGTGTGTGAGCTGGCGGATGATGTGGCTGTTATGTACATGGGCAACATCATCGAGAGCGGTACTGCTGAGGAGGTGCTGGATCACCCAACCCATCCATATACAAAGGCACTGTTAAAGTCCATTCCGATCCTTGGAAAGGGCGCAAACCAGGATATCAACCCCATCAAGGGCTCCACTCCGGACCCGTATAACCGGCCGTCCGGCTGCCAGTTCGAGCCCAGATGTGATTACGCATGTGAGGAGTGCCGCAAGGCGATGCCGGCGGAGGTTATGTTAGGCGGAACCCACATGGTGCGCTGTGCAAGATATCAGGAGGTGATGAAGGATGGCAAATAAGGAGAAAGAACCGTTATTGACCATAAAAGGACTGAAAACCTTTTTCCCTGTAAAAAGTGGTTTCCTGGGAAAAACGAAGAGCTATGTTCAGGCAGTAAATGACATTAATCTGACCATCTATAAGGGCGAAACCTTAGGATTAGTAGGCGAGTCCGGCTGCGGCAAGACCACCCTTGGCAAGACGATCCTTCAGCTCTACAAGCCTACGGAAGGTGAGATGATCTATGAGTTTGCAGACGGCCCGAAGAATCTGGCAAAGCTGGATAATAAGGAGATGGACGAAGCAAGAAAGAAGATCCAGATCGTATTCCAGGATCCTCAGTCTTCCCTGAATCCTTCCTTTACTATTTACCAGTCCCTGTCCGATCCGTTAAAGAAGTTCGGCGTAAAGACCAGGGAAGAGCGCCGGAAGCTGATCGGCGACCTTCTGGAAGCCGTTAACATGAGACGGGAGTACATGGACCGGTATCCTCACGAGTTCTCCGGCGGACAGCGTCAGAGAATCGGTATTGCAAGAGCCCTCTGCATTAACCCGGAGCTGGTGATCTGCGATGAGGCGGTAAGCGCGCTGGACGTATCCATCCAGGCGCAGGTATTAAATCTGTTAAAGAAGTTAAAGGAAGAGCGCAACCTGACCTATATCTTTATCACCCATGATCTGAGTGTGGTAGAGTACATCAGTGACCGGATCGCAGTTATGTATCTGGGACGGATCGTGGAGCTGTCGGATGCAGATGAGCTGTATCATCATACCGTTCATCCCTATACCCAGGCGCTTCTGTCTGCAATCCCGGTTGCTGACATTCATCATCAGAAGAACCGGATCCTGCTGGAGGGCGATGTGCCGTCTCCAATGAATCCGCCAAGCGGCTGCCATTTCCACGGACGCTGCAAGCAGTGCCAGGAGATCTGCAAGACCCAGAAGCCGGAGTTAAAGAAGTATGAGATCAATGGCCGGGATCATTATGTAGCCTGCCATTTCGCGGAAGAAAATATTAAGAAGGCATGTTTGAATGATGCAAAATAAGAAGCAGATCCCAAAAAGCGGCGGGAATGGGCCCACATCTTCCATATGGAGAAACGGGGATTCCCTGACTGCGGATGTGCTGGTAATGGGAGCCGGGCTGGCCGGGATTACAGCAGCTATCTGGGCAGCCAGAACCGGCGCCAGGACAGCGATCGCAAGCAGCAGCGCCATCTGCTCCGGTTCCAGCTTTTATCCCGGGACCTGGGGCCTGGGGCTGGTAGGGCCGGAGAATCAGGAGGATGAACGGGAGCTGGCCCAGACCATCCTTCAGATCGGAGAAGGGATGGCAGACCCTGAGCTGGTAAACTGCCTGACTGCCGGGATCCAGGATGGGATAAAGGAGCTTCAGGCTCTGGGAGTCAGTTTGAAGGAAGCGGTGAATAAAGGAGAGAAGGAATTTATTCCCTGCTTCGATCACAAGAACCGGGATTGGCATGGGATTGTAAAGGAAAGCGCAGGGGCAGCCTTAAAAGCTGAACTGCAGCGGCTGGAGGTGACCCAGCTTCCGGATACCTGTATCACGGACCTTTTTATGGAAAATGGACAGATATCCGGCGTTGGCGCTGTGCAGAAGGGAGCTGACGGCTGGAAGTTTCTTACCATCCGATGCTCCAGCGTGGTAATCGCAAGCGGAGGAATGGGCGGTCTGTTTTCCCGCTGTTTGAACACATCGGATGTGACGGGAATGGGGCAATTCCTGGCGCTAAAGGCGGGGGCTTCCCTGGTAAATCTGGAGTTTATGCAGATGATGCCCGGTTATCTCCATCCGGCGCCGAAAACCATTTACAATGAAAAGGCATTCCAGTACAGCGAATTTTCCGATCCCAGGACCGGCCAGTCTGTGTTTTCAGACTGGAGCCAGGAGGAGCTGAAAGAACGGCTTAAGATCCGTTCCACCCATGGTCCTTTCACCTGCCGGTTAGGCTCCGGAGAAGTGGATGTCCGCCTGTTTCAGGCCTGCCTGGAGAATCCGGAGGGAGTCCGACTGACCTACAGAAACGAACTGAAGGAGCATCAGCCGGAGTTTGTCCAGACCTACTTCCAGTGGCTGAAGGAGGAGAAGGGACTGACCATAGATGATCCGGTGCAGATCGGGATCTTTGCCCATGCATCCAATGGGGGAATCTGCATTGACAGCCATGGAGGCTGCAGGGTAAAGGGGCTTTATGCCTGCGGTGAGGCTACCGGAGGTATGCACGGTGCAGACCGTCTGGGCGGCTTGTCCACGGCCAATGGGCTGGTATTTGGAAAGCGGGCCGGGATCCAGGCGGCCAAGTGGAGTCTGGAGAACCGGGAGGACCAGAAGGAGCAAAGGAGAATCACTGGCCAGGACTCAGAAACGGAAGTTTGGAAGAAGACGAAGCATTCAGAAAATGAAAAACACTGTGAGGTGCAGGCGTGTGCACAAGCATGGGAGACCGGGTGGATTCCTGGAGCCCAGGAGCTGATCCAGCAGATTCGCCAGATCAATTTCCGGTGTGCCATGGTGGTGCGCCGGGAGGAAACTCTTGTTTGGGGGCTGGAGCAGCTTGCGTCTATTGGAGCGGAGAGTGAGCGGAGGCGAAGGCCGCTCTCAGATAAGGAGGAAGAGCAGTGGGACGGCAGCCAGCCGGAACAGCCGGACGGTCTTGACATGGCTGGACGCTACCGGATGACCAGGGAGCTGGAAGGAACGCTGCGTCTTTCCGAAGCTATGCTCCGTGCAGCTCTGATGCGGAAGGAAAGCCGAGGCTCCCACTATCGTGCCGATTTCCCCAGCCTGGACCATGGCTTTGATCATGTAATCCTGGTGCGGGAAACCCAGGAGGGACTGGCTGTTTTGCGTCATTCTGCAGCAATGGAGCGGAATCAGGATAAGGAGGCATAGCAGGCAAGATGATTTATACAAAAATGAAATATCTGGATTCCTACCTGGGAATCCATACAAATCTTGATAAGGCAATTACATTTTTAAAAACCTGTGATCTTCAGACTTTGTCCATGGGACGGAATGAGGTGGACGGCGATCAGGTGTTTATCAACCGGTTTCACTATAACACCATGCCTTTGGAACAGGCCGCCTTTGAAGCTCATGAGAAGCATCTGGATATCCATCTTCTCCTGTCCGGCAGGGAGCGCATCGGAATCAGTGATATGGCACATATGCAGGAGACCGGAAGAGATGAGATCAATGACGGCATTGACTGTGCTGGTGATGTGGAGCAGATCATCCATATGGCTCCAGGGGATGTGCTGATCGCATTTCCGGAGGATGCCCATATGGTGAAGGTGGAACTGGATGGAAGCTGTCTGGTGGAGAAAGCAGTGGTGAAGGTTCGGCTGTAGCAGCGCTGACATAAAAGAAAATTTTTTTGAATTATGAATTATATTGAAAAAAATTACCGAAGTGGTATACTACAGTTGCAGATGGATTTTGGCCTGCAGCAGCGAAGGAGTCTGGATTGCTGCATACCACAAGAATTAAGACCGCAAAAGGCGGAGAAGGGTGGTTTATTATGAGAGATATTACCAAGTACCAGGGAATTATCCCGGCATTTTACGCATGCTATGATGAGGATGGCAAGGTAAGCCGTGAGCGCACCATTGCACTGGCTGAGCATCTGTTAAAAAAGGGCGTGAAGGGCGTTTACGTAGGCGGTTCTTCCGGCGAGTGCATCTACCAGAGCAAGGAAGAGAGAAAAGAGATCCTGGAGGCTGTTATGGAAGTGGCCAAGGGAAAGATGACTGTGATCGCACATGTAGCCTGCAATAATACTGCAGACAGCTGCGAACTGGCAGCTCATGCAGAGAGCCTGGGCGTTGATGCAGTTGCTTCGATTCCGCCGATCTATTTCCATCTGCCGGAGCATGCTATTGCACAGTACTGGAATGATATTTCCGCTGCTGCTCCAAATACCGATTTTGTGATCTATAATATTCCGCAGCTTGCAGGAGTAGCGCTGACCATGCCTCTGTTCCATGAGATGTTAAAGAACCCGAGAGTTGCTGCTGTTAAGAACAGCTCCATGCCGGTTCAGGATATCCAGATGTTTAAGATGGACGGCGGCGAGGGCTTTGTCGTGTTTAATGGTCCGGACGAGCAGCTGGTTTCCGGTCTGGCTATGGGTGCAGACGGCGGTATCGGCGGAACCTATGGGGTAATGCCGGAGCTGTATATTAAGATGTTTGACCTGTGCAGAGCTGGTGATTTTGCGGCTGCAAGAGAGATCCAGTTTGCAGCAGACGCCATCATCTATGCAATGTGCTCCTGCAAGGGCAACCTGTATGCTGTGATGAAGGAGATCATCAAGATTCGTGAAGGCCTGGATATTGGTTCTGTCAGAAAGCCAATGCCTGCCTTAGTGCTGGAGGATATGGATCAGGTGAAGAAGTGTGCCGCTATGATCGATGAGGCAATTGCTAAATTTTGTTAAGTTTTAGTAACTATTCAGAACAGTTACAATTTTTAAAGATTTTGATTGGTTAAAACGTATAAAATCAGGGATCTGTTGGCCAGATCCCTGATTTTTACATTTTAAGCAAATTGCATAAGACGAAAAGATAACTGGCGCATTAACACTGTGAAAAGATAAAGTGAAAGCTGATTTTTTGCGGAAAAAACAATAAAAATGACGAAGAAAAATAAAATAAAAATTTTTTTCACAACAAATTGACAAAAAGGAAAAAGTTTGCTATAGTATCCTTAACAGGAAAATCCAGGATGCAGGATCAAGGATCGGCTTCTGGAAGAGAAGCTTTCAAAAGCTTCCCGAAAAAACATATTAAAAAAGGAGGAGTTTCTTATGAAAAAAGCATTATCCTTAGGTCTGGTTATGGCGATGGCGGTATCTGCTCTGGCAGGATGCGGCGGAGGCGGCGCTTCCAGCACCACAGCAGCTCCGGCGGCAACTACAGCAGACAAGGCTGCTGATTCCGCAGCAGCTCCGGCAGAAGCATCAGCCGGCGGCACAACAGAGATCACCTGGTGGGCATTCCCAACCTTTGCCCAGGACGGCGATAATCCGGCAGGAACCTACGAGCAGGAGATCATCGATGCATTCCAGGCAAAGAATCCTGACATTACCGTAAAGCTGGAGACCATCGACTTTACCTCCGGACCGGAGAAGATCACCGCAGCCATCGAGGCAGGAACCGTCTGCGATGTGCTTTTCGATGCGCCTGGACGTATCATCTCCTATGCGCAGAACGGAAAGCTGGTAGCATTAGACGACATGTTTACCGAGGATTATATTAAGGATGTAGATAATGAGGCGCTGTTAAATTCCTGTATGTCCGGCGACAGCTACTATATGTATCCTATCAGTACTGCAGCATTCTGCATGGCAGTGAGCAAGAACGCGTTGGAGGATGCAGGAGCTATGGACTGCATTAACTTAGAGGGTGACAGAACCTGGACTACCGAGCAGTTTGAGCAGATGATGCAGAAGCTGTACGATGCAGGCTACATGGGCGCTACCGTATACTGCTCCGGCCAGGGCGGCGATCAGGGTATCCGCGCATTTGTAACCAACCTGTATGACAGCTCCGTAACCGATGACGCCGTTACCACCTACACCATCAATGATGAGGGCGGCGTAAAGGCTATGACCAAGATCAAAGAGTGGGTTGACAACGGTCTGATGTTAAACGGTTCCGCATACAACGGCGGCGAGGACGTAGACCAGTTCGTGGCTGGCAACACCGCATTCACCACCCTGTGGTCCCCAGGTCTGGCAAGCCAGCGTGCAGAAACCCTGGCTGAGAACGGTATCGAGGCCATTGCGCTTCCATTCCCGTCTGAGGACGGCGTGCCGGCATTAGAGTATCTGGTAAATGGTTTCTGTGTATTTGACAACGGCGATGCTGCAAGAGCAGAAGCTTCCAAGAAATTTATCGACTTTATCTGCAACGATGAAGAGTGGGGCCCGAAGAACGTAGTAAAGACCAGCGTATTCCCGGTTCGCCAGTCCATGGGCGATTTATATCCCGGCGATGCTGAGATGAACTTCTATGCATCCCTGACCAAATACTATTCTCCATATTACAATACCATTCCTGGCTTTGCTGAGATGAGAACCTACTGGTTCCCGATGCTGCAGGCAGTGATCAACGGCGACTCCGAGCCGCAGGCCGCGCTGGATGATTTCGTGGCAAAGGCAAATCAGTCCATCGAAAACGCAAAATAGGTTTTTCAAAATGACAGCAATGGTATGGCATATTTGAAACATGCAGACAGATTTCTCCCCATATTACAGACAACGTAATATGGGGAGACGGTTTTTAAGGAGGTCTGGCTATGAAGCCGAAAAAGATGAATAAGATCCGCATGAGAGAGACCATGGTTGCTTATGCGTTCCTTGCGCCGGCACTGATTTTCTTCGTGGTGTTTGTGCTGCTTCCCATGGGAATGGGAGTTGTTACCAGTCTGTTCCGCTATAATATGAAGGGCATGACCTTTACCGGATTATCCAACTATGTGACCATGTTCCAGGATCCGGTGTGGCAGAAATCTCTGGTCAATACCCTGTTCCTGGTAATCGGTTCCGTGCCGCTGACCGTGTTCTTTGCCCTGTTTGTGGCGGCCCTGACCTATGAGAAGAATCCGGTGACACGTTCCTTCTTCCGCTGCGTATTCTTCCTTCCGGTGGTTACTGGTACCGTGGCTGTAACCGTTGTTTGGAAATGGATCTACGACCCGTTAAATGGTATCTTAAACTGGATGCTGAAATCCCTTCACCTGATCGAGCGTAACATCATGTGGACCGGTGATAAAAAATATGCGCTGTGGGCGATCCTGATCATCCTGATCACCACCAGCGTAGGCCAGCCCATTATCCTTTATATCGCATCTCTGGGAAACGTTCCGAAGGATTATGTGGAGGCGGCGCAGGTGGACGGCGCTAATGACCTGCAGGTATTCTGGAAGATCAAATGGCCCAGCCTTCTGCCCACTACCCTTTACATCGTGGTGATCACCACCATCAACTCCTTCCAGTGCTTCTCACTGATCCAGCTGCTGACCTCCGGCGGACCCAACTACCGAACCACTACCATTATGTACTATCTGTATGAAACTGCATTTAAACGATTTGAATACGGCTATGCCAACGCCATGGGCGTGATTCTGGCTCTGATGATCGGTGCCATCAGCTTTATCCAGTTTAAGGCTTTGGGCAGCGATGTAGAATATTAGGAGGGAGGAACCATTATGAAGAATAAAACAAAACCCCTTGATATTGTCTGCATGATTTTCCTTCTGGTG
This sequence comes from Lachnospiraceae bacterium, assembly GCA_030537215.1. Classification (GTDB taxonomy): domain Bacteria; phylum Bacillota; class Clostridia; order Lachnospirales; family Lachnospiraceae; genus Caccovicinus. Next base: position 2,395 of record JAUNOF010000007.1, on the reverse strand, counting down.
CTCAGTATCATTTTTATCTTCCCGTTTTACTGGATATTAACCGGCGCATTCAAGTCTCAGAAGGTTACGGTAAAGCTTCCTCCGGAATGGTGGCCCATGAACCCGACGCTGGAAAACTTCAATAAGCTGTTTCAGAATCCGGCGCTGCAGTGGCTGTGGAACAGTGTATTTATCTCCGGCCTGACGCTGATCATCATCTGCGTTACCGCCTCTATGGCAGGCTATGTTCTGGCAAAGAAACGGTTTTACGGCGATAAGCTGCTGTTCAGTATCTTCGTATTTGCTATGGCGCTGCCTAAGCAGGTTATCCTGGTTCCTCTGATGAAGCTGGTTTCCTTTATGGGAATCCACGATTCCTCCTGGGCCATCATCCTTCCGCTGTGCGGCTGGCCCTTCGGTATCTTCCTGATGAAGCAGTTCAGCGAGAATGTTCCTACAGAGCTTCTGGAGGCGGCTAAAATCGACGGAAGCGGCGAGATCCGCACCTTTACCAGCATTGTAATGCCCATCGTAAAGCCTGGCCTGGGCGCTCTGGCTATCTTCACCTTCATCAATACCTGGAACGATTACTTTATGCAGTTGGTTATGTTAAACAGCCGTACCAACTTAACCATCTCCTTAGGTGTTGCAACCCTGCAGCAGGAGTTCTCCACCAACTACGGTGTGATCATGGCCGGCGCGGCGCTGGCAGCCGTTCCCATCGTAACCGTGTTCCTGTTATTCCAGAATTACTTTACCCAGGGTATTACCATGGGTGCTGTAAAGGGGTAAATCAAAAATCTTTTGTCCGGTACACCCGATGCCATTCCTTGGTATCGGGTGTTTTTTCGGTGAGAGACTGGTTCTGATGGAGAAATTTAACCAGTTCATAACAGCTGATCCAGATTTCATTATTTCCTTCCTTCTGGGATTCATCAAAAATCAGCTGCAGGCCGAAATGCAGGTGAGGTTCGTCAATGTTGTTGGTGTTTTCCGTGAGGCTGTACCCCGTGCGTCCCATGTAGCCGATCACATCGCCGGCCTGGACGGTGCAGCCCTCTGTGAGGTTGGATTGGTAGGGGTAATTTTTTCGCAGATGGGCGTAGTAGTAATACCGCTTTTTGTCAAAGGAGCGGATGCCGATGCGCCAGCCGCCGTATTGGTTCCAGCCAAGAGCCTCCACGATGCCGGACTCTACGGCGATAATGGGACTGCCCACCTGCCCCATCATATCATGCCCCAGATGCTGCCGCTTAAAGCCGTAGCTTCTGGCTGTGCCGAAATCGTCGAACTCGGAGTAGGGGAAGCCCTTGGCGATGGGGGAAAAGGCTTTCAGGCCGTAGCGGGTGACCCAGACGGTCTGGGGCTGAGAACTGCCTTCTGCAGGCTCGGCAGGGCGGCAGGAAACGCTGTCCGGAACCTGGTCCATGGGAATTTCGTCCTCAAAGGTTCCCACCATTCCGCCCAAAACAGCAGAATAGGCTTCCAGATAGTAATTGTAATACTTCATTTCTTCTGTCAATTCCTCCATCGTCTGCCCGCTTTTCAGCTTCTGCACTAAAGCATCCATATCGGCGGCTTTGTACCGGGAAAAATCTCCGCCATATCTGGCGCCTAAATAAGCCAGCAGCTGAATCCAGTTTAAATGTGGTTCCTGCTGAATGGTATCCACATCCAGCCGGAATGCCTTGGTCATGGCTTCACTGGTGACGGTAAAATCTACCCATTTGATAAATTTTTTTGACTCCTGGGGCTGGGATTCGCTCTCGGACTGCCTGGCGCTGTCCGGCGGCCCAGCCTCTTCCTGATTGTGGGAGGTTTCGCCATGATTCGTTCCCTGCGGGATATCGGCGATCTGATAAAAACTGCCCCCTGTCTGGCTGGAGGGCGGATATTGCTTCAGGTAAGAGGAAAGCAGAGAAATTCCAAGGATCAGAAGAAGAGCTGTTTCTGCATAAAGAAAAAGCCTGGAGGGGCCAGGCAGGACGATGCGGCGGCGGGGGATAGGAAGGCGGGGACGGCGGGACATAAAAAGGGCTCCTTTCCATAATCAGAGTGAAATATCACGCTACATGTATATGAAGGAGCCGGATGAACTATTCGGCAGGTCTGGCGGATCATTCCTGCCCGATAACCTGAACGATCATGTAATTGGGGAGGCAGACGATAATCCCCCCGTCCATAGACTGTTTTCCCTGGTGAATGCAGACCTTGTCCGGACAGGAGGCTTCCGAACACCAGATGGCGCCGTCCTGAACCACTAAAACATTGCTGCCTCCATTTGGGCTGTGGATAGTCACCTCCTGATCTTTGGACAGATCCAGAACCTCCGTCAGCGTTCCGTCAATTGTCACCTCGGCCCGAAAGGCCGGAGTGCGGTGGGTCAGATAATATCCGCCGCCCAGCACGGCAGCCA
>JAUNOF010000006.1:29101-47422 GCA_030537215.1 Lachnospiraceae bacterium | reverse complement strand
TACAAAACAGCCACAAAATAAAATAAGGGAGGCATACAGAATGAAGAAATTTATCAATGCAGTAGATCAGGTGGAGAATCAGATGATCCAAGGTATGGTAAAGGCGTATCCGAAGCATTTGCGGAAGCTGGACTGCGGAAATGTAGTGGTACGTGCCGAGAAGAAGGAAGGCAAGGTAGCCTTGATCAGCGGCGGCGGAAGCGGACATGAGCCGGCTCACGGCGGCTTCGTAGGAGAAGGTATGCTGGATGCAGCTGTGGCAGGCGCTGTATTTACCTCCCCCACTCCGGACCAGATCTTAGAGGGAATTAAGGCGATCGCAACGGATAAGGGCGTGCTGATGGTAGTAAAGAACTACACCGGCGATGTGATGAATTTTGAGATGGCAGCCGAGATGGCGGAGATGGAAGGTATCACGGTAAAACATGTGGTAACCAACGATGATGTGGCAGTGGACGGCAGCCTTTACACCGTAGGCCGCAGAGGTGTGGCAGGTACTGTATTTGTCCATAAGATTGCAGGTGCTTTGGCAGAGACCGGAGCTGACCTGGATGCCGTTCAATCAGTAGCCCAGAAGGTGATTGACAATGTACGCACCATGGGCGCAGCCATTGCTCCATGTACGGTTCCGGCAGCCGGAAAGCCTGGTTTTGAGCTGAATGAGGATGAGATGGAAGTTGGAATTGGAATTCATGGCGAGCCTGGCACCCACAAGGAATCCATGAGAACGGCAGATGAGGTGGCAGACCTGCTGCTGGATAAGATCCTGGCAGATATCGATTACTCCGGCAGCGAGGTGGCGGTTATGATTAATGGTTCCGGTGCAACCCCGCTGATGGAGCTGTTCATCATCAATAACCATGTGGCAGATGTGCTGGCAGAAAAGGGGATTAAGGTTTACCGCACCCTGGTAGGCGAATATATGACTTCCATTGAAATGCAGGGCTTCTCCATCTCCCTTCTGAAGCTGGATGACCAGATGAAGGAGCTGCTGGATGCAAAGGCGGATACACCGGCCTGGAAAGAATAGGAGCTGTAAACCAGTCAGCAAGGAGAGGCATAAGATGGCAGACAACAAGTTGGTAATTTCTATTTTAAAAAAGATCGGAGAAACGATCGAAGAGCAGAAGGAATATTTAACTGAGCTGGATCAGCCCATCGGAGACAGCGATCACGGAATCAATCTGGCCAGAGGCTTTCATGAGGTAGCAAAAAAGCTGCCGACTCTGGAGGATAAGGATATCGGCACAATCTTAAAAACAGTGGGCATGGCCTTAGTGTCCACAGTTGGCGGCGCGTCCGGGCCGCTGTACGGCTCCGCATTTATGAAGATGGGCATGGCGTTAAATGGCAGGATGGAACTGAACCTGGAAGACTTTTTGAAGGCTATGGACACGGCCATCGAAGCGGTGAAGCAGAGAGGAAAGTCTACTGTGGAGGAGGCAACCATGCTGGATGCCATGGTTCCGGCAGCGGAGGCTATGAAGAAGGCAGCTTCGGAAGGCAGCAGCAAGAGCGTTCTGGAAGCTGGATGCAGGGCAGCCTGGGCCGGCGCGGAGCACACGAAGGATCTGGTGGCAACCAAGGGACGGGCAAGTTATGTAGGGGAACGGGGACTGGGACACCAGGACCCTGGGGCAACGTCATTTTCCTTTATGCTGGAAGTGGTGAAGGACGCGCTGTAGAACAGAGAGAATACGGGCGAATAGAGGAGTGATTTCGTATGGTTGGTCTGGTGATTGTTTCTCACAGTGAAAATCTGGCGAAAAGTGTGGTGGAGCTGACCTCGATGATGGCGGCGGATGCTCATATTGTGCCGGCAGGCGGTCTGGAGGACGGCAGCTTCGGAACCAGCTTTGAACGGATTCAGAATGCCATCGAGAGCGTGTACTCTGACGATGGTGTGATCGTGCTGATGGATCTGGGCAGTGCGGTGATGACCACGGAGATGGTGATCGAGATGATGGAGGACAAGAAGGTGGCTATGGCGGATTGTCCTCTGGTGGAAGGCGCTGTGGTGGCGTCGGTTAACGCTGTTGGCGGCATGAGCTTTGAGGAGATCTTAAAGGAGCTGGAGAAGGTTCGGGAGATGCGGAAGCTGTAGAAACAGCGGAAGCGGATGGAAATATCACGCTGTATATAACTTGCATTGAAATTGAACCCATTTAGAACAAGCAGACTGTCTGGATAAAGAAATCCAAGCAGTCTGCTTGTTCGGCATTCGGATCATTGCAGAAGACATAAGCAGAAGGAAAACCTGTGGGAAAAATAAAAATCAGGGCTTCCAAGATAATGGGGTTTGTGCTATACTTGGGAAGGCAAAATGGCAGGAAATTTATTTTCTTCACAAGAAACTAAATATTGTAAAGAAAAAGCTTTAAAATAACCATTTTGCAAGCACATAACATTTAAGAAAGTAAACATGAAAAAAGAGGTAGGATATGTTATTCACAAAGGAGTGGAAACATCCGTGGCAGAGAACTTTGATGGAGTATGCAGTGATTACCATCAGCATCTGGATCATGGTGATCGGAATTTATTTCTTTAAGTTCCCCAACAATTTTGCTTTTGGAGGCGTAACTGGTTTCTCAACGATCGTCAGCAAGGTCAGCCGGCTCAGCGCCGGAGATTTTACCTTTGTTGTAAATACAGGCCTGTTAGTGATCGGATTTTTCTTCCTGGGCCGTGCTTTTGGAGTCAAGACGGTGTATGCCAGCATGCTGATGTCCTTCGGGCTGTCATTTCTGGAGCGGGTATGCCCCATCGATCAGCCGCTGACTGCGGAGCCGCTGCTGGAGCTGATCTTTGCAATCTTCCTTCCGGCGGTAGGCTCGGCTGTGCTGTTTAATATCGGCGCATCCAGCGGAGGGACGGATATTATTGCTATGATCCTGAAGAAGCACACCAGCTTTAATATCGGCACGGTGCTGTTTCTGGTGGATGTGACCTCAGTAGTGATTTCCTTCTTTGTGTTCGATGTGGAGACTGGACTGTATTCCACACTGGGTCTGATCGCAAAGTCATTGGTGATTGATGGCGTGATCGAGAATATAAACCAGTGCAAATGCTTTAATATCGTCTGTGATGACCCGGAGCCCATCTGCACCTTTATTATTGAGAAACTGGTGCGGAGCGCCACCGTATATGAAGCCCAGGGAGCCTTTACCCACCACAAAAAGGCGGTTATTATGACTACGCTGACCAGAAGTCAGGCTGTGCGGCTGCGCAATTATGTCCGCGCTGTGGAGCCTACTGCCTTTATAATGATTACCAGTTCCAGCGAGATCATAGGAAAAGGATTCCTGACCAATTGACATATCATCATAAAAAAGACAATGCTTCCGCCAGCCACTTGGAAGCATTGTCTTTTTCTTATTTCGCAACTGTTCATTACCTGATGCCAGTTTTCTTACAGATCCAGCTTTAAGTCGCCTTCCTTAATCCAGCCGATCTTCCGGAAGATTTCACCGAATACGGCAGTCAGCACAGCCGGAAGGATAAAACATACCAGCAAAATGCCAAGCCACATTTTTGCGCCGCCGCCCATGCTGGTATATACGCCGATGGGGCCAACCAGGCCGCAGGTTCCCATGCCGGCACAGGTGGGAATGTTGGTCATCTGGAAGACGACAGTGGCGATGGGGCCGGTGATCATGGAAGCCAGAGTGGGGGCGATCCAGATCTTTGGATTTCTTACAATGTTGCCCATCTGCAGCATGGAGGTTCCCAGTCCCTGAGCCAGAAGACCACCCACTCCATTTTCACGGAAGGAGAGAACGGCAAAGCCGATCATCTGGGCACAGCAGCCTGCTGTGGCAGCGCCTCCTGCCAGTCCGTCTAAGGACAGCGCGATACAGATGGCAGCGCTGGAGATCGGGAGGGTCAGCGCGATGCCGATGAGAGCGGCAACCAGCATTCCCATAAAGAATGGCTGCATTTCCGTTGCGGTCTTTACCATCATGCCGAAGGCATCCATAAATTTCGCAACGCCTGGGCCCACAAACTGGGCGATCAGCACGCCGGAGATGATGGTAACGCCTGGGGTAACCAGGATATCCACACGAGTTTCCTTTGATACGATTTTACCAAGCTCTGCAGCTACCACCGTTGCTACCAAAGCTCCCACCGGACCGCCCAGTGCATTGCCTGCGATACCCACAGTGGCAGCGGAAAAAAGTACCAGCTGAGGAGCCTTTAAGGCATAAGCGATGGCTACGCCCAATGCAGCGCCGGTGGCGCTTTTTGCATAATCTGAAATTACCTGAAATGCCTGAATACCTGATTTTTCGCCGATAGTGGCAAAGATCGTCCCGATTAACAAAGATGCAAACAAACCAAAAGCCATGGCGCCTAATGCATCAATGAGATAGGTCTGGACGGTGATATTGACGTTCTTTCTTTTTAAGAACGCCTTGATTCCTGTCTGTTCCATTTGAATAGTCTCCTTTGTGTATTTGTGCGTAACTGTTCAGCAGTTACAGATTTGGCACACATTTGACATTGGCTGTTTGTCAAAGCAGTTTAGACCGTATTTTACCAAGAGAGGCTAAAAAAGGCAAGTCTTTTCCGGAAATTTACCTGATATTGATATTTATTTAACAAAGCCGAAGCTGCATCGAGCGGAAAGATGAAAGAAAAATGTAAGAAGCAGCAGCAGGCTTTTGGTGGTCACGGAAGTAAATATATGGTAAGATAGGATCAGGAACGGAAAGAAGAAAACAAGCTGCAGAGGAGAAATGAAGAAAGAGAGGAAGGGGAAGGCGAGAACATGATAAGAAAGATGTGTCCGATCTGTGACAATTGTATTGGAGCGATGAATTACTGTAAAACCTGTCATCAGTTTATCTGGCGTCCGGAGCGCCGCCAGATGCGGTATTATCTGAATGAAAGTCATCCGGCTGATGAGGATTATTGTGAATACCACCAGGAGTCGAATTACCGGCAGTCTGCCTATGGACAAAATCAGCCGGTCAGAGCCAGTGCAAAATCAAATTTACAAGCAGGCGGAGCGAAAGCAAATCCGTATACCGGGAGCAGCGCCGATGGAAAGATGACAAAGGCGGATTATCTGGCGAAAAAAGCAGCTCAGGCGGCTCGCTCGGCAGCAGAAGCCGCTAAGAAGGCGAACACCCTGGCGTCATCCGGCCAGACAGCAGGCGCCTACCGATCAAACTGGAAGAAGATGGTTGAAAAACAGGCGAACAAGGAGCAGCAGAAAAAGATAAATCCGGTTATGCAGTTTCTTGTACTTATTTTTATTTATCTGTTGTTCAGCATGATCAGCAGCTTCAGCCGGTAGCTTTGCTATCAGATTGGAATAAAAGAAAGGCGGAATGAAATGGAAACGATTGATCCTAAATTTGAGGAGATGAAACGTGAGATGAAGCAGAAGGCCGGTAAAGCCGGCCGATTTGTAAAGCATACCGGCTCTCTGGCCATCCTTGTGATTCTGGCGTTGGTGCTGGGAACGGGCTCTTTTTATGATATTGAAGAGCAGGAGCAGGCGGTGGTCACCACCTTCGGTGTGGCGAAAACCGTGGCGGAACCGGGACTGCATGTTAAGATTCCTGTGATCCAGAAGGTGAAGAAGGTGAATACCACCATCCAGGGCTTTGCTATGGGCTATGACCCGGAGAATAATGTAAGTGTTGAGGATGATTCCCTGATGATCACCAGCGATTACAACTTTGTAAATGTAGACTTTTTCGTGGAGTATAAGGTGGCAGACCCGGTGAAGGCAGTGTATGCTTCCCAGGATCCGGTGCTGATTCTGCGGAATATCAGCCAGGCCTGCATCCGCACGGTAATCGGCGGCTATGAAGTAGATTCTGTGCTGACTACCGGAAAGAATGAGATCCAGGCAAAGATCAAGGACATGATCATTGCCAGGCTGGAGCAGCATGATATGGGACTTCAGATCGTGAATGTGACCATTCAGGATTCTGAACCGCCTACTGCAGAGGTCATGGAGGCGTTTAAGGCGGTGGAAACAGCCAAGCAGGGCAAGGAGACCGCCATCAACAATGCTAATAAATACCGCAATGAAAAGCTGCCCCAGGCCCAGGCCAGGATCGACCAGATCATGCAGGAGGCAGAATCCGCCAAGGTTCAGCGGGTCAATGAGGCCAATGCTGAGGTGGCAAAGTTTAATGCCATGTATGCGGAATATGCGAAAAATCCGGAGGTTACAAAAAAACGGATGTTCTATGAAGCTATGGAGGATATCCTGCCCGGGATGAAGGTGATCATTGACGGCACTGGTCAGACCAGCACCATCCTGCCTTTAGACAGCTTTACCGGCTCAGGCGCTGCGTCCCAGTCATCTGACATTCAGACAGATAGCAGGTCAGGACAATCCGGCAGCGGGGCAAACCACAAAACTCAGTCATCTGACAGCCAGGCAGAGCAAAGCTGATGAAGGAGGAGCGAATATGAGAAAACTATTAAAACGAGCAGTTCTGATTCTGGTGCTGGCCTGCATGTTAGCAGGTGGAACGGGCGCTATGGTAGTGACCCAGGAAAATGAATATAAGCTGATTCGGCAGTTCGGGCGGATTGAGCGCGTGATTGATCATGCGGGTCTAAGCTTTAAGGTACCCTTTATCCAGACCATGGATACTCTTCCCAAGGAGATCCTGATCTACGATCTGGCGCCCTCCGACGTGATCACAAAGGATAAAAAGACTATGCTCTGCGATTCCTATGCTCTGTGGCGGATTACAGATCCGCTGAAATTTGCCCAGACCTTAAATGGTTCCGTGGCAAATGCGGAGCGGAGGATCGACACCGTGGTGTATAATTCCATTAAAAATGTGATCAGCAGCATGAATCAGAATGATGTGATCAGCGGAAGGGACGGAGAACTGTCAGATGCCATCATGGCCCATATGGGAGAAAACATGGGCCAGTATGGTCTGGAATTACTTTCCGTGGAAACCAAGCGGTTGGATCTGCCTTCGGACAACAAGACAGCAGTCTATGAGCGGATGATCTCGGAGCGGGATAAGATCGCAGCTACCTACACGGCAGAGGGAGAAGCAGAAGCAAAGGTAATCCAGAATACCACAGACAAGGAGATCGCCATTCAGATATCGGATGCCCAGGCCAAGGCGGCGGCAGTGACGGCAGAGGGAGAGGCGGAGTATATGCGGATCCTGGCAGAGGCTTACGGTTCACCGGAAAAGGCAGAGTTTTATTCCTTCACCCGGGCGCTGGAATCGGCAAGGCTGTCCCTGACTGGAACCAGCAATACGCTGATCCTGCCTGCAGATTCTCCTCTGGCAGAAATTTTTATGGGGCGGTAGCTTTCGGAACGTCTTTGCAGTCCTAAATGTCTGAACGGTTGAAAATGTATAGTAAGTAACTAGGAATTATTTTGCAGAAAAGATTGAAAAAAAAAATGGCCTATGCTATCATAGGTTGCAACGGAAAGCCTGCATTGTCCGGCGGACAATGGGGGCTTTCACTTCATGGAATGACAGGGAGTTTAAGCATATGAAGATTCGAGACATTTTAGCAAAAGGCGAACCAACTCTTTCTTTCGAGGTATTTCCTCCAAAGACAGAAGACAAGTATGACAGTGTGGAGAAGGCGGCATCGGAGATCGCGAAGCTGAAGCCATCCTTTATGAGCGTTACCTATGGAGCGGGAGGAGGAACCAGCCAGTATACCGTAGAGATTGCATCTGCCATCCAGGAGCAGTACGGGGTGACACCGCTGGCCCACCTTACCTGTGTTTCCTCTACCAGGGAAAAGGTTCATCAGGTGCTGGGCCAGCTGAAGGAAAAAAAGATCGAAAATATCCTGGCGCTCCGGGGAGATATCCCGGCGGACGGCAAGGTGGAAAAGGATTACCGGTACGCTTCGGAGCTGATCTATGAGATCAAGCAGAACGGGGATTTCTGCATCGGCGCCGCCTGCTATCCGGAGGGACATGTGGAATCGGTCAATAAGACAGCGGACATCCAGCATTTAAAGGAAAAGGTGGAGGCCGGCTGCGATTTTGTTACCACTCAGATGTTTTTTGACAATAATATTTTATATAATTACCTGTATCGGGTTCGGGAAAAAGGGATTACGGTGCCGGTAATCGCCGGAATCATGCCGGTGACCAATGTAGCCCAGATCAAACGGATCTGCAATATGTCCGGCACCTATCTGCCTTCCCGGTTTAAGGCCATTGTAGACCGGTTCGGCGATAATCCTGCGGCTATGAAGCAGGCCGGAATTGCCTATGCCACGGAGCAGATCATTGATCTGATCGCCAACGGAGTGAATGGAATCCATATTTATTCTATGAACAAACCGGATGTAGCAGCCCGGATTCAGGACAGCCTGTCGGAGATTCTGTAACGGACCACATAGGAAAATGGATGACCGGCAGGATGACTTTCGGCTGAGGCCGCAGCGGTATGAAGGAAGACAGCAGAAAAGAGAGGAATTGCCGATGGAAGTGGACAGAAGGGAAGTACTGCGGTATCTGGGATATGGAAGAGCGCAGGCAGATGAAACGGTGATGGAGCTTATGGAGTCCTGCCTGGAGCAGTTGGAGGCAGCAGCGGAGCCCAGGCATCTGGTCCGGGAGTATCCGCTGATGCTTTTGCCGGAGAATGAGATCGATGGCGGCTGCTTTCGCACGAAAAGCCGGAATTTAAGCCGGAATCTGAAGGACTGCACCCAGATTCTTTTATTTGCGGCCACCCTTGGGGTGGGAGTGGATCATCTGATCCAAAGATATAACCGTCTTCAGATGAGCCGTGCTGTGGTGCTTCAGGCGGCCTCTGCCGCCATGATCGAGGAGTACTGCGATACGGTCTGTACCCAGCTGCGCCGGGACTACGAGGAGCAGGGGCTGTATCTGCGGCCCAGGTTCAGCCCGGGCTACGGAGATTTCCCTTTAAGCTGTCAGCCCAGACTTCTGGACGCCCTGGAGGCGGGAAAACGGATCGGGATCAAGCTGACAGACAGCTTTCTCATGATGCCTTCCAAGTCGGTGACGGCTGTGATGGGAGTCAGCAAAAAGCCCTACCGCTGTGAGGTGAAGGGCTGTGAGGCATGTTCGAAAATGGACTGCGCGTACCGCCGGGACGCTAGTGTGCCGGCATAGTGATGCTGAATGGAGAAGTGGCAAAATACTGATAAAAACAGGAAAGTTGGATCGAGTATGAACATTTTACAGTGGATGAAAGAACATCATGTTTTTTTTGACGGAGGAATGGGAAGTCTGCTGCAGGCCCAGGGCCTGCAGGCCGGAGAGCTTCCGGAGACCTGGAACCTTCTGCAGCCCCAGGTACTGGTTGGAATCCACAAGGATTACCTGCGGGCAGGGGCCAATATCATCACTACCAATACCTTCGGTGCCAACCGTCTGAAATATCCGGAGGGCGGCGCCTGGAGTCTGGAGGAGCTGGTGACAGCGTCTGTGGAAAATGCAAGAACAGCCAGACAGGAATTCTGGGAGGAAAAGGCGGCAGAAGGTACCGATCCGACCGATGTAGAGGAACGTTTCCCTGCCTTTATTGCCCTTGACCTGGGCCCGACGGGCAAGCTGTTAAAGCCTCTTGGCGATCTGGAGTTTGAGCGGGCAGTGGAGCTTTACAAGGAAGTGATCCGTATGGGGGTCAAAGCCGGCGCCGATCTGATTCTGATTGAGACCATGAGCGACAGCATGGAGGTAAAGGCGGCTGTTCTGGCGGCGAAGGAATGCTGTGACCTTCCCGTATTTGCCACCATGGCATTTGACAGCAAAGGAAAGCTGCTCACCGGAGGAAATGTGGAAACCATCGTGGCTCTTCTGGAGGGACTTCGGGTAGACGCCCTTGGATTAAACTGCGGTTTAGGTCCGGTACAGATGCGCCCTATCGCGGAAACCCTTCTGGCAGTCTCCTCAATTCCTGTGATCGTAAATCCCAATGCCGGACTTCCCCGCAGCGAGGGCGGCCAGACAGTGTATGATATTAACTCGGACCAGTTTGCCCAGGAGATGCAGAAGATCGCAGAGCTTGGGGTGTTCATGATGGGCGGATGCTGCGGAACCACGCCGGAGCACATTGAAAAGACGGTGCGGCTCTGCCAGAATGTTCCGGTAAGGCAGCCGGAGAAGAAAAACCGCACGGTCATTGCCTCCTACTCCCAGGCAGTGGTGATGGGGCGGAATCCGGTGATTATAGGAGAGCGCATTAATCCAACTGGAAAATCGAAATTTAAACAGGCGCTGCGGGATCACAACCTGGAATATATTCTTCAGGAAGGCGTGACCCAGCAGGATAACGGCGCCCATGTGCTGGATGTGAACGTGGGCCTGCCGGAGATTGATGAGCCGTCCATGATGGAGGAGGTGGTGAAGGAGCTTCAGGCTGTGATCGACCTGCCCCTTCAGATCGACACCTCCAGCCCGGAGGCCATGGAGCGGGCACTGCGCTGCTATAACGGCAAGGCGCTGGTGAACTCGGTCAACGGCAAGCAGGAAGTGATGGAAGCGGTATTTCCTCTGGTAGCCAAATACGGCGGCGTGGTGGTGGGACTGTGCCTGGATGAGAAGGGTATCCCGGAGACGGCAGAGGGCCGCGTCCAGGTGGCAAGGAAGATCTATGACACCGCGGCAAAATACGGGATCGATCCGTCGGACATTATCATTGACGGTCTGTGCATGACCGTAAGCTCCGACAGCAAGGGGGCGTTGACCACGCTGGAGACGCTGCGGAGAGTCCGGGACGAGCTGCAGGGAAAGACCATCCTTGGCGTATCTAATATCTCCTTCGGATTGCCCCAGCGGGAGATCATCAATGCGGCGTTTTTCACCATGGCCCTTCATGACGGCTTAAGCGCCGCCATCATCAATCCGAACAATGAAGCCATGATGCGGGCATATTACAGCTTCCGGGCTTTGGCGGATCTGGATCCCCAGTGCGGAGATTACATCGGCATATACGGCGGCCAGCAGGCAGCGGGGCTGGGAACCACCATTGGACGGAGAGGAGGAAGCTTTGGGGCAGGAAGCAGCTCGGCCTCAGGCGGCGGACAGGGAAATGGCAGCCAGGGAGGCAGCGGCAGCGCCGGTTCTGGGGGACTCAGTTTGTCTGATGGGATCATCAAGGGCTTAAAGGAGGCGGCAGCGGCAGCTGTCCGAGAGCAGCTGATGAGCCGGGATGCCCTGGATATTATTAATCAGGAGATGATACCAGCTCTGGATGTGGTGGGAAAGGGTTTTGAGAAGGGAACGATCTTCCTGCCTCAGCTTCTGATGAGCGCCGAGGCGGCTAAGGGCGCATTCGAGGTGATCAAGGAGCATATGAGCAGCTCCGGCCAGGTGCAGGAGCCCAAGGGAAAGGTGATTCTGGCTACGGTAAAGGGTGATATCCATGACATTGGGAAAAATATTGTCAAGGTTTTGCTGGAAAATTACAGTTATGATGTGATTGACCTGGGCAAGGACGTTCCTCCGGAAACGGTGGTGGAGACAGCCGTCCGGGAGCATGTGCCGGTAGTGGGCTTAAGCGCTTTGATGACCACCACCGTTCCCAGCATGGAGGAAACCATCCGACAGCTTCGGGAGCATGCGCCCTGGGTGAAGGTAATGGTAGGCGGCGCCGTTCTGACCCAGGAATATGCCGACACCATTGGAGCGGACCGGTATTGCCGGGACGCCATGGCATCCGTTAATTTTGCCGAGGAGATTATTGTAGAAAAAAGAATGTAAAGAAAAGAATGGAAAAAAAGATTGACATTTTCATTCATTTGTAGTATTTTATTTTTAAATTTAATATACCGATTTAAACCGATGAAGTGGAGATAAAAACAGACCGTGCACTTACAGAGAGCCTGTCACGCTGAGAGCAGGCAGAACGCAGACTGTTAAATGGACCACGGAGGGCGCTGTCAAAGGCCGTCAGGCCGAGTATTCAGCGACGTGAGTCACGCGTTAGATGACGGGAATATGTTAGTATTCTGCTGAGAGCACGGGAGCGAAGCTTTCGTGAAGCAAGGTGGCACCGCGGGAAATAAGCGGAAGATGGAATCTGCCAGAGGTATCTGCAGCCGGACGGCTGGGAGGAGCTTTGCCAGATGGATGATCATTCCGAAGGAAAACCCGTCCTTGACTGGATCGTTTGATGATGATCTATGTTATGGACGGGTTTTTTGTGTGGTTATTTCAGCTTCCTGAAAAACGTAATGACAGGCGATCATCAAAGCTGGAGGGAGGAAGATCATATGATGACGATGGAGGAAGTAAGAAATCTGGCAGCAGGAGGAGCATATAAGCGGGTTCCCATCAGCCGGGAATTATATGCAGACAGGAAAACACCGATTGAGGTGCTGCGCATTTTGCGGAAGGTGAGCAATCACTGTTATCTTTTGGAGAGCGTGGAGGATTCCAAGCAGTGGGGCCGGTACACCTTTTTAGGATATGATCCCACTCTGGAGCTGACCTGCAAGGACGGTCAGATGAAGATCACCGGGCCGGAGGGGGTGAAGCAGTTTGCGGTGAAGCACCCGGGAACGGTGATCCGCCAGGTAATGAAGGACTACAGAAGCCCTAAGGTGGAAGGGATGCCTACCTTTACCGGCGGTCTGGTGGGATATTTTTCCTACGATTACATCAAGTACGGCGAGCCTTCTTTAAAGCTGGAGGGGCAGGATGAGGAGGCGTTTAATGATGTGGATCTGATGCTGTTTGATAAGGTAGTTGCTTTTGACAACTTCCGGCAGAAGATCGTGCTGATTGCCAATGTGGACGCAGACCGTCTGGAGGAGGATTACGGCAGGGCGGAAACAGAATTAAAGGAGATGGAACGGCTGATCCGGACTGGGGAGCCGGCGCCGGAGCGGCGGCTGAAGCTGACCAGTGAATTCCGTTCGCTGTTTACGAAGGAGCAATACTGCCGGATGGTGGAACGGGGAAAGGAATATATCCGGGAAGGGGATATCTTCCAGGTGGTTCTCTCCAACCGAATGGAGGCAGACATGGAAGGCAGCCTGCTGGATGCCTACCGGGTGCTTCGGACCACAAACCCTTCTCCCTATATGTTTTATTTTACCAGCGATGATATCGAGATCGCCGGAGCTTCTCCAGAAACCCTGGTGAAGCTGGTAGATGGAAAGCTGTTTACGTTCCCGTTAGCGGGAACCAGGCCCAGGGGAAAGACGGAAGCGGGGGATCTGGCGCTGGAGAAGGAGCTTTTGGCGGATGAAAAGGAACGGGCGGAGCACAGCATGCTGGTGGATCTGGGCCGGAATGATATCGGAAAAATCAGTCGGATCGGCTCGGTGAAGGTGGAAACGTACATGAATATTGAAAGATATTCCCATGTGATGCACATTGCATCTACCGTCAGCGGACAGATCCGGGATGATCTGGACGGCTTGGATGCGGTGGATTCCATCCTTCCGGCAGGAACTCTTTCAGGAGCGCCTAAGATCCGGGCCTGCCAGATCATCCATGAGCTGGAGCAGAATAAACGAGGGATTTACGGCGGAGCCATCGGTTATCTGGATTTTTCCGGAAATCTGGATGTGTGTATCGCCATTCGAAGCGCATTTTCCAAAAATGGGAAGGTGTTCGTGCGCAGCGGAGCCGGAATCGTGGCGGACAGCGTGCCGGAAAATGAATATCAGGAGTGCTTAAATAAGGCCAGAGCGGTGTTAAATGCATTGGAGATCGCTCAGAAGGGAGAGGAATTATGATCCTTTTAATCGATAATTACGACAGCTTTTCCTATAATCTGTACCAGATGGCAGGGGAGGTAGAGCCGGATATCAAGGTGGTGCGAAACGATGCCATTACCATCCAGGAGATCCGGCAGATGAGCCCGGAGCTGATCATCCTTTCCCCGGGACCAGGGCGGCCGGAGGATGCAGGAATCTGCATTCAGGCAGTGGAGGAGCTGGGAGGAAAGATCCCCATCTTCGGTGTCTGCCTGGGGCATCAGGCGATCTGCAAGGCATATGGAGCAACCGTTACCTATGCAAGACAATTGATGCATGGAAAGACATCCACAGCGCAGGTGGATCAGCATTCCAGACTGTTTCAGGGATTAGGACCTGAGATGGTGGTAGGGCGGTATCACTCCCTGGCTGCCGATCCGGAAACCATACCAGACTGCATGAGGGTGACGGCAGTTACCCAGGACGGCGAGGTGATGGCGGTGGAGCATAAGGAGTATCCGGTGTACGGAGTCCAGTTTCACCCGGAATCCATCCTGACGCCGGATGGGAGAAAGCTGCTTGAAAATCTTTTGAAATAGAAAAGAAGATAAGGATGAAGAAAGGCAGGAAAATATTATGATCAAAGAAGCAATTACAAAGCTGGCAACAAACATAAGTTTATCCTATGAAGAAGCAGAGCAGGTTATGAATGAGATTATGGGCGGTCAGGCCAGTCCGGTGCAGATGAGCGCGTATCTGACGGCATTAAGCCTGAAGGGGGAAACCATCGATGAGGTGACCGGCTCGGCGGCAGGGATGAGAAAGCACTGTGTCCGTCTGCTTCACGATATGGATGTGCTGGAGATCGTAGGAACTGGCGGAGATGGCGCCAACTCCTTTAACATTTCCACCACCTCCTCCCTGGTGATCTCCGCAGCCGGGGTGCCTGTGGCAAAGCATGGAAACCGGGCCGCTTCCAGCAAATGCGGGGCGGCGGATGTGCTGGAGGCATTAGGTGTAAATATCACCATTTCTCCGGAGCGCAGCGCAGAGCTGCTGAAGGAGATCAATATCTGCTTCCTCTTTGCTCAGAATTATCATATCGCAATGAAGTATGTGGCGCCGGTTCGAAAGGAGCTGGGAATCCGGACGGTATTTAATATCCTTGGCCCTTTGTCCAATCCGGCCGGAGCCAACATGCAGGTAATGGGCGTTTACGATGAGGCTCTGGTGGAGCCGCTGGCAAGGGTTTTGAATAACCTGGGAGTGAAGCGGGCGCTGGTAGTTTACGGTCAGGATAAGCTGGATGAGATCTCCATGAGTGCGCCCACCACCGTCTGCCAGGTGAAGGACGGAGTCTTTACCTCCTATGTAATTACGCCGGAGCAGTTTGGCTTTGCACGGTGCGGCAAAGAGGATCTGGCAGGGGGGACGCCTGAGGAAAACGCAGCAATCACCAGAGCCATCCTTTCCGGCCAGAAGGGACCGAAGACAGACGCGGTGATCTTAAATTCCGCAGCAGCCCTTTATGTAGCCGGAAAGGCGGACAGCATTCAGGAGGGCGTAACTCTGGCAAGAGAGGTGATCGACAGCGGAAAGGCGCTGGAGCAGTTGGAAAAATTTATCCGGCTCAGCAATGAGAAATAGCAATAGGAATCATACGTGTAACTGTGAGGGTACGGAACCGTTACGAAAATGGAAAGGAAAGGGATTATGATTTTAGATGAACTGGCGGCAGGAACCAGGGCCAGGATCGAAGGCCAGAAGAAGGAGATCCCCCTGGAAGCTATGAGGGAACAGGCGGAAACTATGGCAAAGGAAAAGGAAAGCGGATTCCCCTTTGAGCAGGCGCTGCGGCAGAAGGGCCTTTCTTTTATCTGCGAGGTGAAAAAGGCATCGCCCTCTAAGGGAGTGATCGCGGCGGATTTCCCCTATCTTCAGATCGCAAAGGAGTATGAGGGAGCGGGCGCAGCGGCGCTCTCCGTGCTGACAGAGCCGGATCGGTTTTTAGGCCAGGACCGGTATCTGAGGGAGATTGCGGAGGCGGTAAGCATTCCGGTGCTGCGGAAGGATTTTACGGTAGACGAATACATGATCTATCAGGCAAAGGTTCTAGGCGCGTCCGCGGTGCTTTTGATCTGCAGCATCCTGAGCCGGGAGCAGTTAAAGGAATATCAGGAGCTGGCAGACCGTCTGGGTCTTTCCGCACTGGTGGAGGCCCATACCGAGGAGGAGATCCGTCAGGCCCTGGAGGCAGGGGCCAGGATCGTGGGAGTGAATAACCGGAATCTGAAGGATTTTACCGTGGATGTGATGAATTCTGTCCGGCTCCGCCAACTGGTTCCCAAGGACATTGTGTTTGTATCCGAAAGCGGAATCCGCACGCCGGAGGATACCAGGAGACTGTATGAAAATGGAACCGATGCTGTGTTAATTGGAGAGACCTTTATGCGAAGCCCGAATAAGAAGGCCATGCTGGATTCTCTCCGGGCCGGAGGAAGAGTTAGTCGGTAAAAAGGGGGCTATGATGGCAAAAATAAAGATCTGCGGACTGACCCGCCTGGAGGACATTGCAGCAGTCAACTGCTGGAAGCCGGACTACATCGGATTTGTCTTTGCAAAAAGCCGACGGCAGGTGACCAGGGAGCAGGCTGCAGAATTAAAAAAATGGCTGAGACAGGATATCCAGGCTGTGGGAGTATTTGTAAACAGCAGGCCGGAGGAGGCAGCGGCGCTGTTTCAGGACGGTATCATCGATCTGATCCAGCTTCACGGGCAGGAAACGAAAGGAACCATCAGAAGACTGAAGGAACTGACCGATGGAAAGGCGCCTGTGATCAAGGCGGTTCGGATGGAAACGGAACAGTCCATCGAACCCTGGCTGGATAGCTGTGCCGATTATCTTCTTTTAGACAATGGACCTGGAGGAACGGGACAGACATTTGATCACAGCTTGATCCAGCCGCAGCGGATTGGGAAGCCGTTTTTTCTGGCTGGTGGAATTAATCTGGAAAATGCGGAGGCGGCAGTCAGAAGCTGCATGCCTTTTTGTCTGGATGTGAGCAGCGGAGTGGAGACCAATGGAGTAAAAGATTCGAAAAAGATTGAAGAGTTGGTGGGGATTGCAAGACGGCTAAAAATCAATCGGATTAAAAAATAAAAAACAATCGGAATAAAAATTAAAAAATAATTAGAATGAAAATCAAATAAATAATCGGGTTATAAAAAATAAAAATATCGGGTTCATGTTGCGAAAATGATCGGATTGGGTTATAATAGTGCTAGAGGTGAGAAACATGAACAGGCAAAATTATATGCCCAGGATTATTGATGCTAAAATTGATGAATATTTGAAAATTTTTGGTGCTGTATGTGTAGAAGGCCCTAAGTGGTGTGGTAAAACCTGGACTTCTTCTTATCATAGCAGCAGTGCCATTTTTATTGGCGATCCAGCAGGAAATTTTCAGAACCGCCAGTTGGCAGAATTATCGCCAGGTCTGATTTTAGAGGGTGATATTCCGCGTTTGATTGATGAATGGCAGGAGGTTCCGCCAATCTGGGATGCAGTTCGCTACCGAGTGGACCAAACAGCCCAAAAAGGACAGTTTATTTTAACCGGATCAGCAACGCCAAATCATAAAGGCATTCTCCACAGCGGAGCAGGCCGTATTGCAAAATTGCGGATGCGTCCCATGTCTTTGTTTGAGTCAGGGGATTCTTCTGGTAAGGTGTCACTGGAGAAGCTGTGCCGGGGTGAGCTGACTCCTGTTATGACCGGTGAAGTGGATTTAAGGAAATTAATTCAGATGATCGTTCGGGGAGGATGGCCCGGAAGCATAGCTCTTTCTGTGGAACAGGCAGCGCTGCTCCCGATGGAATATCTGAATGCTGTAATTGATGATGATGTGTACCGCATTGACGGTATCAGGCGGAATACAACAAAGATGCGTTTACTGCTTCGTTCCTTGGCCAGAAATGAAAGCACCACAGTTACAAACAAAACACTGAAAAATGATATCAAAGAGGTTGATGACGAGGATATTGATGTTGAAACGGTAAAGGAGTATTTGGATATTTTTGAGCGGCTGTTTATTACAGATAATCAGCCGCCCTTCTCCATCGGTGTTCGTTCCTCTGTTCGTGTAAAACAGGCAGTAAAGCGCCATTTTTCTGACCCGTCATTGGCATGTTCGCTGTTAAAAATAACACCAGACGGGTTGATTAGAGATTTAGAAACGCTGGGATTCTTGTTTGAGGCGTTATGCGAACGAGACTTGAGGATTTATGCGGAAGCCTTTGGAGGCGCCCTTTACCATTATCAGGATTATCAAAATCGGGAAATTGATGCTGTTGTTGAATTGTCAGATGGACAATGGTGTGCATTTGAAATTAAATTGGGTGCAAATCAGATTGAGGATGCAGCACAGAATCTGCTGAAGATTCAGAAGGAAATTGCAAAAGATCCCAAGGGTAAACCGCCGGTTATTCTATGTGTGCTTTGCGGTATGGCGAATGCGGCGTATCGTCGTCCGGATGGTGTATTTGTGGTTCCGGTTACTGCGCTGAAAAACTAATTAATTTTTCTCGTTTTGTAGATTAATAAACAATTTGTATAGACAATGTACAGAATCGGCAGCTTTTTGCCGATTCTTTTTTTGGGCGGAAGATTGCCAGAAA
>JAUNOF010000006.1:0-29001 GCA_030537215.1 Lachnospiraceae bacterium | reverse complement strand
ATGACAGCCAGTGATTTTTTCCAGGGAAATGTATTTGATGCTTACGAATATTTCGGCGCCCATGTGTGCCGGGATGAGCAGGGAAGGGAAGCAGGGGTATGGTTTCGGGTATTTGCGCCCAATGCCAGCCGGGTGGTTTTGACCGGCCAGTTTAACAGCTGGGGGGAAACGGAGCTGAACCGCTGCAGCTTTTATGGCGTATTTGAATGCTTCTGTCAGGAGGCCAAAGTCGGTCAGATGTACAAATATCGCATCTGGGGGCAGAATGGAAGAGTACAGGATCACGCAGATCCTTACGGATTCGGCATGGAGGTAAGACCGTCCTGCTGCTCCATCATCCGGGATATTGATGAGTATCAGTTCCAGGATCAGGAATGGATGGAAAAGAGGACAGTTTGTATCGATCAGGCTGTGAATATTTATGAGATGCATGCAGGCTCCTGGAGAAAACCGGATCTGGCAGACCGGATTACGAAGTGTGAAGAAAAGGAAGAAGCAGCATCAAAATCTCAGAAATCAGACAAGAAAACAGAAAAAGCAGCAGAAAAGAGAGGGGCGCAGTCTGACAAAAAGACTGGAAGATCCCAGCCCTCTGACCCGGGCGCCGCCCAGTGGTATACTTATGAGGAGCTGGCAGAACTTTTGGTGCCCTATTTAAAGGAAAATCATTATACCCATGTGGAATTTATGCCTCTGGCGGAACATCCCTTCGACGGTTCCTGGGGATATCAGCAGACTGGATTTTTTGCGCCTACTTCCCGCTACGGCACAGCGGCAGGCTTACAGAAGCTGGTGGACCGTCTCCATCAGGCGGGAATCGGCGTGATCCTGGATTTTGTTCCGGTGCATTTTGCCATGGACGGATATGGGCTGAAGGAATTTGACGGAACCTGTCTGTATGAGTATCCCAACGATGCAGTGGGCGCCAGCGAGTGGGGCAGCGCCAATTTCATCCATTCCCGGAAGGAAGTGTGGTGCTTTCTTCAGTCTGCTGCCAACTATTGGCTGGATAAGTTCCATGTGGACGGACTTCGCTATGATGCTGTCAGCCGCCTGATCTACTGGCAGGGCAGCGAGCAGCGGGGCGTAAATAATACCACTCTGGAGTTTTTAAAACATTTGAATCAAGGGCTGAAGGAGCGCCATCCGTCTGCAATGCTGATTGCAGAAGATTCCACCAGCTATCCCGGCGTGACCCGTCCAGTGCAGGAAAATGGACTGGGATTTGACTATAAGTGGGATCTGGGGTGGATGCACGATACCCTGGAGTATTTCCAGACTCCGCCTGACCTGCGGACCAGGGATTATCATAAGCTGACCTTCTCCATGATGTACTATTATAATGAAAAATATCTGATTGAGTTTTCTCATGACGAGGTGGTGCACGGAAAGGCAACGGTTCTCCAGAAAATGTATGGTGATTACGAAACGAAATTTCCTCAGGGGAGGTGTCTGTATCTGTACATGATCATGCATCCCGGAAAGAAGTTAAATTTCATGGGAAGCGAGATCGGGCAGCTGAGAGAATGGGAGGAAAGCCGGGAGCAGGACTGGTTTATCCGGAACTATCCCCTTCATGACAGTTTTTATCAGTTCAACCAGGAGCTGAACCGGATCTATGCAGAGTATGACTGCTTACATAAGGATTATGACCCGGAGAATTTCAAATGGCTGGACTGCCACCAGGAGGAACGGTGCATCTATACCATTCTGCGTCAGCATTACGGCAGCAAATCCCTGGTAACAGTATTGAACTTTTCAGATCAGCTGCAGAAGGATTATCAGGTGATCCTTCCAGGGCGGTTAAGCGCGAAGCTTGTGCTGAACAGTGATTGGAACCAGTACGGCGGTGCCACCAGGCCGGGGGATGAGAAGTGGAAGGCAGAAACAGCGCCGGAGGGTGTGAAGCTGACCCTGTCCCTTCCAAAATTCTGCGGTATTGTGTTTGAGACGGAGTAAAAGTTCAGCAGATCTGCACAGGAGCTGTCTCAGTGAAGCGAGGGTACGAAACCGTTGCGAAACGGAATAGGCGGAACAAACGGAAATCAGGAGTTAATATGGCAAATATTGGAATCCTTCTGCCGCGGCAGACCATCTTAGAGTATGCCAGGCGAGTAGTGGAGGCGGATGAACACAAGGATGAGATCAAGCTGCTTAAGGTGATCAATGACACCAATGCAGTGATGGAGGCCAGACAGGCGGTAGAGGACAGTGTGGAGATTCTCATTGCAAGAGGATATCAGGCAGAATGTATAAAAAAGGACATTCATGTTCCGGTGGTGGACATGCCGCTGACCACCAAGGAAATTGGGATGACGATTTTAAAAGCAAAGCGGCAGCTGAAAAAGGAGCATCCTGTGATTGCGATTGTGGGCTGGAGAAACATGTTTGACAGCCTGGATGATTTAGGTGAGTTGTTTCAGTTTGAATTGAAGACCTATTATCTGGATGATATGGAGCAGCATGGGGATTATGTGGATCAGGCCATTGCAGAAGGAGCAGATATGATCATCGGCGGCATTCATGTAAACCAGTGCGCCATGGAACGTGGATTTCCGGCATTGTTTCTGGAATGCAGAGAGGATGCGGTCCGCAATGCCCTGGCCATTGCCAGACGGGTGGGAGAGGTCCTGGATCTGGAAAAGAACAGCAAGGCACAGCTGGAAACGGTTTTTGATACTTCCTTTAATGGGCTCATTAAGATCAACGCCTATCGGGAAATTGTGGCGGTGAATCGAAATATGGAGGATTTTCTGGAAAAGTCAAGCAGGGATGTGATTGGATTTCCTCTTGAGACCATTTTGGAGGGAATGAACGGAGGGGAGTTGGATCGGCTTCTGATGGGAGAAGCGGAGCTGTATTCCAGCTCTGTAGTGGTCAATAATCAGCTTTTGATGGTGGTGGGGGCGCCGATCCGGTCCGGGAAAAGCATCCGCGGCGCGATCCTTACCTACCATAGGATCCGTCGGACGGATAAACAGGATGAGAAGCAGCGGCAGAGTATTTATGCAAATGGCTATATTGCCAGACGGAATTTTGATTCGATCACACGAAGATCTCCGGCCATTCAGCGCTGTGTGGAGCTGGCAAAATCATATGCACTGACGGACAAACCGGTTCTGATCTGCGGGGAAGCCGGTACAGAGGTGGAAATCCTGGCTGAGAGCATCCACAACAACAGCATATTCCGGGACGGTCCTTTTTTCAATGTAAACTGCAGCGTGATCCCGGAGGAAGCACAGAGAACAATCCTGTTTGGTGATTATATGGCAGGGCGGAATGGGAAAAAGAATTATCAGGAAAACAGTATTTTCGAGAAGGGGACTTACGGTACGATCCTGCTTCAGGAGATTGAAACACTTTCCTGGGAAGCACAATTCCTGCTTTACAAGGCGGTGAAGGAGCGTCTGTATCTTTATGAGGATACCTGGGTAAAACGGCAGCAGACGCCTCATGTGATTGCAGCCACATCAAAGGAATTGGAGCTTTGTGTGAAACAAGGGCATTTTCGCCAGGATCTTTATGCCCTGCTAAGTACCTGGAAGCTGGAGATTCCGCCAATAGGGCAAGATGAGTCGGATCTGATCCGGACGGCTGAACAGTACATCCGGAAGTACACGGAGCGCTACTCTCGCCATATTGTGGTGTCAGAGGAGGCTTACCGGATTCTGGGAGAATATTCATGGAAGGGAAATCTGGTTCAGCTGGAAAATTTTTGTGAGAAGATGATTTTGCTGAATCATAAGAAGAAGATCGATGCAGGATTTGTCAATAATCTTTTGCTGGAAACTTATGGAGCTGTCAGAACCGTTCACGGTGAGGATAAGGTAGTTGTATTTAAAAATCCAGAAGCTCTTCGGATCGCGGATCTGCTGAAGCAGTATGGGGGAAACCGGGCTGAGGTTGCCAAAAAGCTGGGGATCAGCACCACCACCTTGTGGCGGCGAATTAAGAAATATGGGATTGCACATCATTATGAAATATAAAAGGAGCAATGTGGTAACAGATAAAGAAGCAGGACAGCAGACTTCTGCAGCAGGGCTGCCGATATGGGAACTCACTCATATCGGCAGCTTTTTATTGTTTAGCCAGTAAGATTTATTTTTACAACTGTTTTTGCAGAATGATATTTTGAGGAACAGTCAAACGGACTTTTTACATAAATCATCTGAAAAATCCTATGATTTTTCAAGTTATGTCCAAATTACTTTCAAAAAAGAAAGGAAAATGAAAAATATGAAATATAAAACGAAATAAAAAATACAAAATATGAAATAAATCAAAAGTTGTTGAAAATATTGATAAATTTATATATTTTATGCCAATAGATATTTAAAATGCACAAATATATAATGGGGTTATCGAAAAGACAAAGGAGAGAGGTTTATGAGAAAGAAAATTTTTACAACTGTATTTGCAGGTGCGCTTGCTTTAAGCATGGCAGGATGCGGTGGCTCCGGAACTACTGAGACCACAACAGCAGCGGCCACAGAAGCAGCCAAGGAAGCAGAAGAAGGGGCAGATACAAGCAAAGCAGCTGCGGGAGAAGCCGCAGAAGGGGAAGCTTCTCATGGAGAGGCAGAGCTGAAGGAAACCAGCTGGGAACCGACTACTACGGTTTCGATTGTAATACCGGCTGCAGCAGGCGGCGATACCGACCTTTCCGCCCGTGTGTTTGCTCAGTATGCAAAGGAAATGACCGGACATGATTTTATCGTAGTGAATTCCAACGGCGCATCTGGTTCCGTGGCGGCAAATCAGGTTCTGGCGTCAGAGCCGGACGGACACACGGTTTTATATGGACATAATCTGGTAAATGTGGCAAATATAGCCGGCATTACCGACTATAATTACAGCGCGTTTAAGATTGGCCCAACCTTTGTTCTGGAGCCGGCTCAGCAGTTATATACGTATTCCGATAAGTATCCGGACCTGAATTCTTTTATCGAAGCAGCCAAGGCGGCTCCCGGTCAGCTGAAGGCCTGCACGGAAGTGGGAGCCTATACCTATTATGAGCTGCTGGCATTCCAGAAAGCAGCGGGAATTGAGCTTGACCTGGTAGATGCCGGATCCACCTCCGATAAGATCGCTGCCATGCTGTCCGGACAGATTGATCTGATGCCCGGCCCGTATGTAAACTGCAAGGATTATCTGGAATCCGGCCAGTTTGCTGCATTAGGAGTTCCGGCAGAGGAGCGCTATGATGTAATTTCTCAAATTCCTACGCTGAAGGAGCAGGGAATTGATTTCGTATATCCAGATCAAGAATTCTCCTTCTATTTCCCGAAGGATACACCAGATGAGGTAGTAACCTGGTATGAAAATATGGTTCAGCAGATTTTAGCGAATGAGGATGCATTAGATGGCGTTGCCAATGTGGAAATGATGCCTCATTATTTAAGCGGAGCGGATACGGAAGCGCGGGAAGAAGAGATCTACAACACCATTAAAGGAATTGCGGATGAACTGGGTCAGTAATCCGTCATGGGTCTATGGATCATGCATTGACGCATAAAGAAAAGTTTTTGCCGCCTGTTCGGCGGCAGAGCTTTTCAAATAAACCGCAGAAACGCAGGTAAGAAGGAAAAACTATGGAAAATGTTACATCACGTTTGCTGGAGCATGTTTCGATTCCGAAGATGTTTCAGGTCCGCCAGATTTTTTCGGATGAAAAGATCTGCCCGGATGAAATTCCGGGAATCATACGAAGCCGCCTGATGGAGAAGCCGTTTTCTGATCAGATCAAGCCGGGTATGAAGATCGCTGTTACGGTGGGAAGCCGCCAGATTGCCAATATTATTACCATTACAAAAACCATTGTTGATTTTGTAAAGGAAAAAGGCGCCAGCCCATTTATTGTAGCCTCCATGGGAAGCCATGGAGGGGCTACGGCGGAGGGGCAGCGGGAAATCTTAAAAAATTTCGGCATCACAGAAGAGTCTATGGGCTGTCCCGTTAAGTGCAGCATGACGGTGGTAAAGATCGGCGTCAATGAAGAAGGAATGGATGTTCTGATTGGAAAGGATGCCGCGGAGGCGGACGGGATCATTGTCAACTGCCGGATCAAGCCTCATACCTGTTTCCGGGGGCCTTATGAAAGCGGCATCATGAAAATGATGACCATCGGCCTTGGAAAACAGGCAGGAGCGGAGATTTGCCACGAAGCTGGTTTTGGACAGATGGCAAAGTACATCCCAATGTTTGGAAGAGCGATTTTGAAACATGCTAATATTTTGTTTTCTGTAGCTGTGCTGGAAAACGCCTATGATGAAACAGCAAAGATTGTGGTGCTGAATCACGATGAGATCGAGGAGGAGGAGCCGAAGCTTCTGGAAGAAGCAAAGAGCCTTCTGCCCAGAATCCAGGTTCCGGAATGCGATGTTCTGATCTGTGATGTAATCGGAAAAAATTTCAGCGGAAGCGGTATGGATCCGAATATTACAGGAACCTTTGTGACGCCGTACGCCTCCGGCGGGTTAAAATCCCAACGGGTTGCGGTTTTAGACCTAAGCAGGGAAAGCCATCACAGCGGCTGCGGGATGGGAATGGCTCACGCCACCACAAGGCGTTTTTTTGACAAGCTGGATTTTGATTTGACATACCCGAACCTGATTACTTCTACCGTGATAGAAAATGCCAGAATCCCCATGGTTCTGAAAAACGACAAAGAAGCAATCCAGGTATGCATTCGGACCTGCACCGGAATTGATAAGAAAAACATCCGCATTGTCCGGATTGCCAACAGCCTGAAGATCGAACATATCATGCTTTCCGAGGCTTATTATGAAGAGGCAAAGGCCAATCCGGGGCTGGTGATTGAATCAGAACCGGAAGCGCTGCAGTTTGATCCGGATGGGAATCTGATGGGGCTGGGAGTCATCGGCTAGGAAAGTCATTACACTACGTTTTCTCTTTTTTATAATTTTCCCTATACAGCCGCTGCATCCTTGTGATGGGGCGGCTGATTTTTCTATTCTTCGTAACTGTTCAGTACCTTCACAGTTACGAGCAAAAATCTATTTAAAATCGGCTTTGCCGATGGGATTTTTGCCTTCTCGCCCAGCTTATCTTACGGTCAGCGCAGCAAGTGCGCAGACCTACTGAACAGTTACTATTCTTCTATCGATTCTTCTCTATAGCTTTTTTGAAATCCTTATGGTATACTGACATCATGAAATAAAATTACATGAAAAAGAGGGACGAAGAAATGAACGAGACCCAAAGCGTAGTAGGGGTGATCTGCGCATCCTATGACACCTTTTTTGAAGCAGAGAAGAAGATCGCAGACTGCATCAAGGAACGAAAGGAGGATGTGGTGGATATGACGGTGGCGGAGCTGGCTCAGGCCAGCGGCACCAGTGATGCCACCGTTTCCCGGTTCTGCAGAAGATGTGGTTTTAAGGGTTTTCAAAACCTGAAGATGGCTCTGGCGAAAGAGGTGATGGAGGAGCAGCAGAAGGCGGTTCAAGTATCCAATGAGATTGACCGGAAGGACATGGGGCAGTCCCTTCAGAATATTCTGGCAAACAAGGTGGCGGAACTGACGGATACGGTGAATCTGATGGATGAGGCGGCGCTGGAGCAGGCGCTGACCCTTCTGGAGCAGGCAGATCTGGTTCAGGTGGCAGCGGTGGGAAATACCATACCAGTTGCCATGGACTGTGCGTTTAAGCTGAATCAGCTTGGCATCCGGGCGGTATCCGGCACTATCTGGGATGGAGAAGCGGCCAGGGCCCTGAATCTGACAAAAAAGGATGTGCTGCTGGTGATCTCCAATTCCGGCACCTCAAAGAGGCTGCAGGCACTGGCGGAAGGGGCCAGGGAGAACGGTGCAAAGATCATTCTGGTGACCAATAATGGAGCTTCCCCTTTGGCAAGGATCAGCAATGTGAAGCTGATCACTGCCACCAGGGAAAAGCTGCTGACGGAGCATTTCTGGTTTTCCAGACTTACCGCTACCTTGATTGTGGAGGTGCTGTATTTATTCCTTCTTGCCAGCAGAAAAGACGCGGCGGAGCATATCCGCAGACATGAAACAGTAATCAGGCCGGATAAGGAGGTGCGGTAAGCCGCTTCGCCCCTCCGGCCGATTATGCTTTAGCTTATGGCCTTTTCGCTATACCTCCTCCGCTTCCTTATCCTTTCCCAGTCTGCGGAGCATGGTCTTTTTCACGGCGCGGAAGATATTTTCATAGCCGGTGCAGCGGCAGAGGTGACCGGACATCAGCTTGCGGATCTCATCATCGGAAAATTCCCGATTGGCATTCAGGATCTCCACGGCGCTCATAATAAATCCCGGAGTGCAGAAGCCGCACTGTACGGCTGCCTCATCGATAAATGCCTGCTGGATATCCGAGATCTCACCATTTGGCCCGGCTAACCCTTCCAGGGTCAGGATCTCCTTTCCCTCTGCCCATACGGCCAGATAAATGCAGGAATTAAAGCATTCTCCATCGATTATCACGTTGCAGGCTCCGCATTCTCCTACCTCGCAGCCCTTTTTCACGCTTGTGAGCCGGTAGTCGTCCCGAAGCATATCGGTAAGGGAGGCACGGACATCGATCATTTTTTCTACTTTTTTCCCATTAATGGTACAGGTCACCAGTTTGTACTGTTTACTCATTTACCTCACCTCCTGACAGACGAATGGATTCTGTTAACGCCCGTTCTGCTAATACTACCGCGATATGCTGGCGGAAGGCCTTGGCAGCTCTCCAGCTGTCACGAGGATTAATATCCTCCAGAACAGCATTGGCAAATTCCTTGACGGAA
The DNA here is from genome assembly GCA_030537215.1 of Lachnospiraceae bacterium. Lineage (GTDB taxonomy): Bacteria > Bacillota > Clostridia > Lachnospirales > Lachnospiraceae > Caccovicinus. The sequence goes on along the minus strand of JAUNOF010000006.1, from coordinate 20,229 downwards.
GCCTTGGATACCGGCTTTCCCTTGACCTTGGCCTCGGCGGAGGGCGCCCGCATAGGCACCGGGCCGGCTACGCCGTAAGCGATCCGAGCGTCCAGGATAGTCTTCTTATCCTGGGACAGCTTCACATTGACGGAACAGCCTGTGGTGGCGATATCCATGGCATTTCGCATAGCGTATTTAATATAGTGTCCCTGATAGCCCTCGTAGGCGGCCCTTGGGATGATGATGGCGGTCTGCAGTTCTCCAGGCCGTAAGTCTACTTTTCCAGCCTTTATGTAAAAGTCGTGAATGGGGATTCTGCGGACGCCTTCCGGCCCGGTGATCTCCACAATGGCGTCCCAGGCATGAAGTGTGGAAGCAGAGTCGGCAGAAGTGACGCCGTTGCAGGTATTTCCGCCGATGGTGCCGATGTTCCGGATCTGGGGGCCGCCGACCATATCAACCGCCTCTCCCAGCACATTGATATGTTTCTGGATAATGGGATCCTTTGTAATGTGGGAAAAGCTGGTAAGGGATCCGATGCGGATACTGCCGTCCTCCTCGTAGGAGATGCCCCGCATGGCATCGATCATATAAATGCTGACCAGTTCCTTTCCGGCCCGTTTTCCTTCCCGCATCTGCACAAGCACGTCGCTTCCTCCTGCGATGATCTGGGCCTCCGGATGTTCTACAAGAAGCTGGACTGCGTGTTCTACGCTTTCCGCCTCATAAAGTGCTTTCATATCATACATAGTCGAAACCTCCTGTTATTTGTTAAACATGCCTTCTTCCGTAAATCTGCGGAACAGATTATGGGGGTTTACCGGTGCTTCATTAACTGCGACCCCGGTTGCCTGGTAGACCGCGTTGCGGATGGCCGGAGCTACCGAGCAGGCAGGCGGCTCTCCCAGTGCTTTTGTTCCAAAGGCGCTGGTTGGCTCTGGATTTTCTACAAATAATGCCTTCAGGCGGGGATGATCCATAAAGGTGGAAAGCTTATAGTCCAGCAGGTTATTATTTAACGCCCGTCCTGTTTTGGGATCAAACATCAGCTTTTCCGATAAGCCGAAGCCGATTCCCATGCTCATGCCGCCGTGTACCTGGGCCTCTGCCAGAGCCGGGTTGATCAGAGTTCCGGCATCATGGGCATTGACGATATCCAGCAGCTTGACCTTGCACATGGGGATGTCCACCTCAACCTCCGCGATGGTACATCCGAAGGAATAGGCGTTGGATTTGATCTGAGCCGTGCTTTCTGCAGTCAGATGCTTGCTGTTGGTCAGACTGTACAGCGCCTCCTGGGCCAGCTGGGACAGGGAGAGGAGGATTCTTCCGTCTGTGGTGCGGACAATGTTTCCATCTATAATATCCAAATTATATTCCGGCATTCTGGTCAGCTCATGGGCATAGCTTAAAATGCGCTCCTTCAGAAGAAGGGCAGTCTGGCGGATGGCATAGCCGGCGGTATAGGTCTGCCGGGAGGCGTAGGCGCCGGTGCCGAAAGGCGTTACATCCGTATCCTGGCAGGAAACCACATGAACTTTTTCCAGGGGAACTCCCAGCACGTCTGCAGTCATCTGGGTATAGGCAGTATCCGCACCCTGGCCGATCTCCGTTTCGCCCAGCTGAACCTGCAGAGAGCCGTCCTGATTCAGCACCATACGGCAGGATGAGGTTTCCAGTGAAATAGGCCACACTGCAGTATTGTACCAGAAGACGGATACGCCGATTCCCCGCCGGATGTCCCCGGTCTGGTTCTGGTATTCCTGATATTTGCGCTTATAGTCGATGGCTTCCATCGCCTTATCCAGACATTGGTTAAAGGTATCGTGATACAGCTCATTTTTGGAAAATGGGTCTACATAGCCTACTGGCATCACATGTTTGCGGCGGAATTCAATGGGGTCCAGCCCTAACCGGGCAATAATATCCTCTGTATGACATTCCACGGCCCACATGGCCTGAGGAATGCCGTATCCCCGCATGGCCCCGGCTACGGATTTATTGGTAAATACCGTATAGGCATCCACCTCTACATTCTTACAAGGATAAAGCTGTGGGAATGCACCGGCACCCTTTGCCGCAATGCTGTGGCCGTGGGAGGCATAGGCGCCCTGGTCGGAGAAGGCTTCCAGCTTCCGGGCTACGAAGGTACCGTCCGGGCGGACCCATGAAACAATATGATTGCGGATGGCATGGCGCACCCGGTTGGATACAAAGGTATCCTCCCTGGGAACATCCAGCTTGATCAGATGTCCGCCCAGCTTCATGGACAGCCATGCGCAGAGCGGTTCATACAGCACATCCTGCTTATTTCCGAATCCGCCGCCAATGTAAGGCTTGATCACCCGAATCCTGCCCCACTCTATGCCAAGAGCCTGACCTACTACCCGGCGTACAATGTGGGGGATCTGGGTGGAGGAAACTACCGTGATGCGGTCGCCTTCCATTTGAGCCGTGCAGATAAAGTTTTCAATATGGCAGTGCTGGACAGTAGGGGTTTCATACCATCCCTCTACCTTGATCAGCCCAGGCTCCTTAATTGCTTCCTGGTAATTTCCATCTCGGATGGAGGTGTGTTTCAAAATGTTGTTGGGATAGTCCTTGTGAAGCTGGGGAGCGCCCTCCTTCATGGCCTCCTGCACATCCAGCACAAAGGGATATTCCTCATAGGTGACCTTGATTGCCCGGATGGCCTGGGCTGCTGATACCTCGTCCTCTGCTACTACTGCTGCGATATCATCCCCATAGAATTTCACATGTTCTGTTAAAATCAGGCGGTCTGCAACGTCCTGATGGTCTGGATCCGTGGACCAGGGATGGCCGGCTGTTGGAAAATAGTGGGTTTCCTTTGCGTCAAAACAGGTAAATACTTTGATGACTCCCGGGATTTTCTCGGCCTGGGCGGTGTCGATGGAAACGACTCTTCCGTGGGCAATGGCAGCGTGCAGAACCTGTGCGATATAGGCGCCCTTGTCACACAGGTCATCGGTATATTTCGTGCGTCCGATTACCTTGTCATAGGCATCTACACGAGTTACTTTTTTTCCTACATACATGATATTACCTCCTTTATTTTGTGCTGCAGGTTCAGATCTCTCCATAAATGTGCTGGTCCATATAGCGTTTCATCTGGAAATATCCGGTTTCTGAAATCACGATTTTTCCATGATGGATCTGGATCATATTCATTTCCTCCAGAAGCTTGATATTCCGGTTCAGAGTTTTTACAGAAAAACCGATTTCCTCCGACAGTTGGGCTCTGGTCTGGTTCAGCGTCAGGTCGCAGGCATACATGGAGGAGGATCGCTGCTCGTATTTGCGGATCAGATGCAGGATCAGGCGTTCCTTTGCCTCTAAAAACAGATATCGTCTGGCATCCGTGGTTTGGGTGATCAGCCGGCGCATATTTACCTTGGCCCGTGAATACAGAGCCTCCACATCGTTCTGGATCCATGCCATATAAAATGGAGCCGGGATCACAAGCACGCGGCAGCTGGTGACCGTCACAACACTGATCCGGTAATTGGTAAGATCTGCAAAACATTCGATTTCCCCGAAAAAATCACCTGGACCGAAATCCTTGAAGGAATATTCCTTTTCATTGATGGGCCACTCGATTCCAGTTACTTTCCCCGACAGGATGATGTAAATATTGCTGCATTTATCGCCGGCTTCAATCAGAGCGGTATCCGGGTCTACCTCGATCAGCGTCATGTAATACTTCACTTCTTCTGTGCAGTTTTGAAAAAGAAGATTCATATAATCTCGTTTTTTCGGCGGCAGTTCGTTGAACACATCCATGTGGGATCGCACCTCTTTTCATTGTGTTGCTGCTTCTATTATATAGGATGAAGCAGATAACTTAAAAGGTCATATGTCCTTTTTTGTTTATCCTTTCAAAATACAGCAATTTAGATAAAAAATCAATGATTTTTTTGAAATTTATTTAAAAAACTATGCAATTTTACTATAATAATATAGAAAAAACTAGAAAATTAAGGAATCCTCCTTAAATACCGGATGAGGCGGCGGCGAAAGTGGGAAAAGCAAATTGCTGAATGAAACCAGGTGTGCTGACGGAAAACAAAATCACAGAAGAAAAGGAAAATCTGCCCAGGCATTTTTTGTAAGTATATGAGCAAAATAGACAAAAAAGAGGTGAGAAATCATGGGAAAGAGAAGAGAAATCCGGCAGATTGATGAAAATTGATGTGAAATAATATTTCTTATAAATAACTATTGACGAAATAAAAATATCGCGATATGATATAGCCAACAGATGAAATGAAATTTCATAAAGAAAAGGAGAAGTGACATATGATTTACACCGTAACATTTAATCCGGCACTGGACTACGTGGTAAACGTAAATCATTTTACTCCTGGTATGGTGAACCGAACTGTGAAGGAGGACATCTACTATGGAGGAAAGGGCATTAATGTTTCAGCAGTTTTGGCGAATCTGGGATATGAAAGCATTGCCCTGGGCTTTGTAGCAGGCTTTACTGGCGATGAGATCCAGCGGGGAGTAAAGACATTGGGATTTGCATCTGATTTTATCCGGGTAAAGAGGGGGATGTCCCGGATCAATGTAAAGCTGAAGTCAGATCTGGAGAGTGAGATCAATGGCATGGGACCGGAGATCACAGAGGAGGATGTGGCAGCCTTATTTGGAAAGCTGGATAGACTGAAGAAGGACGATGTGCTGGTCCTTTCTGGCAGCATTCCCTCCTCCATCGCAGATGACATCTATGAGCAGATCATGGCGCGGCTGGATGGAAGAGGCGTCCGCATTGTGGTGGACGCAGAGAAGAATCTGCTGTTAAATGTGCTTCAGTATCATCCGTTTTTAATCAAGCCGAATAATCATGAGCTGGGAGATATGTTCGGCGTAAAGCTGGAATCAGAGGAGGAGATCATCTTTTACGCAAAGAAGCTTCAGGAAAAGGGCGCTGCCAATGTGCTGATCTCCATGGCCGGCGACGGCGCGATTCTGGTAACGGAATCGGGACAGGTGCATAAGCTTGGAGTAGCCAAGGGAACCGTGAAGAATTCCGTAGGTGCCGGAGATTCCATGGTAGCCGGTTTCATGGCTGGTTTCCTGGAAAACGGTGATTTCTCCCATGCCTTAAAGCTGGGAACGGCGGCAGGAGGCGCCACAGCGTTTTCTGACGGGCTGGGAACAAAAGAGAAGATTATGGAGCTTTATCAAACATTATAAGGAAGAGTGGGAAGAAGTGCCGGATCAGGCACTGGAAAATAAAAGAAGGAGGCGCAGGATATGAGGATCACAGAGCTTTTGAAAAAAGAAAGCATTGAATTAGGGGTAACGCTTCATTCCAAGGAGGAGGCCATCGATAAGCTGGTGGGTCTGATGGATGCAGGCGGACGGATTTCTGACCGGGCAGGATATAAGGAAGGCATCTTAGCCAGAGAGGCACTGGGAAGCACCGCCATCGGTGACGGTATCGCGATTCCACATGCCAAGGTGGAGGCCGTAAAGGAGCCGGGTCTGGCGGCTGTTACGGTACCAGAGGGCGTGGATTATGAGGCCTTTGATGGTTCGCTGGCGAATCTGATCTTTATGATCGCAGCCCCGGCAGGCGGAGCTGATGTGCATCTGGAAGCACTGGCGAATCTGTCCATGCTGCTGATGAATCCAGGCTTCAAGGAGTCCCTGCTGGCAGCAAAGACGAAGGAAGAATTTCTGGATATCATTGACAAGGCGGAGAGCGGCCGGTTCGGCAAGGAGGAAGAAAAGGCAAAAGAGGAATCGGCGGATCAGGCAGATTCTGCGAAAGGAAGCAGCCAGGGAGCGTCCACGGCAGAACATACAGCAGGAAAATCAGGCTACCGGGTTCTCTGCGTCACTGCCTGCCCCACTGGCATCGCCCACACCTACATGGCAGCAGAAAACCTGGAAAATGTAGGAAAGAAGCTGGGAATCCCGGTGAAGGCGGAAACCAACGGATCCGGCGGTGCGGCCAATGTGCTTACCGCTGAAGAGATCAAGAATGCCGATGCCATCATTATTGCAGCTGACAAGAATGTGGAGATGGCCCGTTTTGACGGAAAGCCGGTTATTATGACCTCCGTATCCGATGGGATTCACAAGGGTGAGGAACTGGTAAAGAAGGCAGTCAGCGGCACCGTTCCCATTTACCATCATGCAGGCGGCAGCGAAGAAGGCGGCGCAGGAGCCGCCGCAGGAGGAGACAGCCTGGGACGTACCATCTACAAGCATCTGATGAACGGCGTATCTCACATGCTTCCATTCGTGATCGGCGGCGGAATTTTGATCGCGCTGGCATTCCTTTTTGATGATTATTCCATAGATCCTTCCAACTTTGGTAAGAATACGCCGTTGGCTGCTTATTTAAAGACGGTAGGTGAACAGGCCTTTGATCTGATGCTTCCGGTTCTGGCCGGTTTCATCTCCATGAGCATTGCAGACCGTCCAGGTCTGGCAGTGGGCTTTGTAGGCGGAATGATCGCAAAAATGGGAGTTACCTTCGCAAACCCTGCCGGAGGAGCTGTGAACGCAGGCTTTCTGGGAGCGCTGTTTGCCGGTTTTGCAGGCGGCTACCTGATGGTGGGCTTGAAGAAGCTCTGCAGCCATCTGCCGAAATCTTTGGAAGGCATTAAGCCGGTGCTGATCTATCCGGTGGCGGGAATTTTTCTGGCAGCTGTTGTGACTACCCTTATTAATCCGGTTATGGGAATGATCAATGACGGATTAAACGGCCTGCTTAACAGCATGGGCGGCAGCAGCCGTGTATTGTTAGGCGCTGTGCTGGGCGGCATGATGTCTATCGATATGGGAGGCCCCTTCAACAAGGCAGCCTATGTGTTCGGAACCGCGCAGCTTGCAGAAGGCAACTTTGATATTATGGCAGCCGTTATGGCAGGAGGCATGGTGCCGCCGTTAGTGATTGCGCTCTGCAGTACCTTCTTTAAGAAAAAATTTACTGAGAAGGAAAGACAGTCTGGTGTGGTGAACTATATTATGGGTCTGTCCTTTATCTCAGAAGGCGCCATTCCCTTTGCCGCTCAGGATCCACTGAGGGTGCTTCCATCCTGCATCATCGGCTCTGCCATCGCAGGCGGTCTGTCCATGCTGTTCCACTGCACACTGCGTGCACCTCACGGCGGAATCTTTGTGCTTCCTACCATTGGAAATCCGCTGATGTATCTGGCGGCAATTGTGATCGGATCGGTTGTGGGATGCGGAATTCTGGCAGTGCTTAAGAAGGATCTGGAGGCATAATGCAGGGACAGCAGATCGCAGGGATCTGAAGTGATATGAATTAATACTGGGGAGTATTTTTATACCGCTCCAGGCAGGCTGCAGGAAGCAGATGCCTGGAGCGTTTTTCTTCCTCTTTTCTTCGTTCTTGCCCCAGCCATATTTCTGTGCTATACTATTGACCAAAGCGCTTGTAGCTGTGAAGGTACTGAGCAGTTACGAATACGAAAAACAGGAAAGCAAGGTTACAGAAGATGGCAGGGGTTACTACATATTTAAATGAAAATCAGGAAAGGATAAAGATTGCAGTGAGGATGGCGTGGCCATCTGTTTTGGAATCATTTTTTGTGGCGCTGGCGGGTTTGATCGATTCCCTTATGGTAAGCTCACTGGGAGCGTATGCGGTGGCGGCGGTGGGACTGACCACCCAGCCGAAGTTTCTGGGGATGGCGCTGTTTATCGCTCTGAATGTGTCTGTTTCGGCAATTGTGGCCAGGCGGCGGGGAGAGAAGGACAAGAAGGGCGCCAATCAGGCATTAATGGTAGCGCTTTTCTTTACCATAGGGGCAGGAATCGTGATCAGTATTCTCTGTGTGCTTCTGGCAGAGCCGATCATTAATCTGTGCGGTTCGGGAGAGGATACCCATGACAGCGCGGTGCTTTATTTCCGGATCATCATGGGCGGAATGATCTTTAATATTATTTCCCTGGTAATCAATGCGGCACAGCGGGGAGCGGGAAATACCAAGATCGCCATGAAGACCAATGTAACCTCCAATGTAGTCAATATGATCGGCAATTATCTGATCATCAACGGACATTTCGGCTTCCCTGCTCTGGGAATCAAAGGAGCGGCTCTTGCCACGGTGTTTGGAACGGTAATTGCGTGTATTATGAGTATCCGTTCCTTATTTAAGGATGGATTTGTCAGCATTCCTTACATGGTGCGGGAGCACATCCGTCCATCGCTGGATCCGGTCCGCAGCATGATCCGAATCAGCTCCAGCGTGTTTACCGAGCAGGTGCTGATGCGGATCGGCTTTATGTCCACGGCTGTGATGGCAGCAAACTTAGGAACGGCAGCCATGGCAGCCCATCAGGTGGGAATGAATATTATGAGCGTGTCCTTCTCCTTTGGAGATGGAATGCAGGCAGCAGCAGTTGCGCTGATAGGAAGAAGCCTGGGAGAGAAGGCGCCAGAGGAAGCAGTGAAATATGGAAATATCTGTCAACGAATTGGAAATCTGATTTCGCTGGTGCTGTCCCTGATTTATTTGCTGGGAGGGCGGATGCTGTACCGACTGTTTTTCACAGAGCCGGAGATTGTGGATATGGGAGTTCAGATTATGCGGCTGATGGTGCTGGTTGTGGTGCTGCAGATTGCTCAGGTTATTTATATGGGATGCCTGCGGGGCGCCGGGGATGTATTCTTTACCATGGCAGCCTCCACCTTCAGCGTGACCATGGTGCGGACTCTGGGCTCTTACGTAATGGGCTATGTAATGGGATGGGGCCTGATTGGAGTATGGATGGGCGTAATGGGCGACCAGCTAAGTCGTTTTCTTCTGACTACCTGGCGTTTTAAGTCGGGAAGGTGGACGACGGTAAAGATTTAGAGGAAGGACAGAAAGGATTGCTTTTGAGAAATAAAAATGAAATAAACAGACGGAAAACAGCCGCCTGCATTCTCTGCCTTTGCCTGTGTCTTGCAGGCTGCGGCAGGCAGGCTCAAAATACTGCTGATTCGGGCGGCAGCCAGCAGCAGGATCAATGGGACCGGCTTAGTGTAACCACAACCTTGTTCCCTTATTATGATTTCGTCCGCCAGATTGCCGGGGATCGGGTGAAGCTGAAGCTGGTGGTTCCTGCAGGGATGGACAGCCATTCCTTTGAACCGACACCAGCTGATATGATCACCATCCAGAATTCGGATATCTTCCTATATAATGGAGGTGAGATGGAGCAATGGGTGGAGGATGCTCTGGAATCCATTGGAAATCCAGAGCTTCGCGCAGTCAGCATGATGGACGGCGTGGATGTGCTGGAGGAGGAGATTGTGGAAGGAATGGAGGAAGGTGCAGGCCATGACCATGGCCACAGCCATGATGATGACAATAATCACAGCCACAATCATGAAGAGGATGACCACGATCATCACTATGAGCCGGGCCAGGTGCGGGAGATCGAGTATGATGAACATATTTGGACCTCTCCGGTCAATGCTATGAAGATCGTGGAGACCATCAGCAGCATTCTGATCCAGGAGGACCCCCGGCATCAGAGCTTTTATGAGGAGAATACCAGCCGCTATCTGGCGGAGCTGGCAGCCCTGGATCAGGAATTTCAGCAGGTTTCAGCGGATCGGAAGCGGGATATGATTATAGTGGGAGATAAGTTTCCCTTCCGTTACCTGGCGGAGGAATATGATCTTCAATATCGGGCGGCCTTTGCCGGCTGCTCCAGTGATACGGAGCCAAGTGCCAGGACCATTGCCTACCTGATCGACCAGGTGCGGCAGAGGCAGCTTCCGGTGGTCTACTATCTGGAGCTTTCCAGCCACCGGGTAGCGGAGATTATCGGAGAGGAAACCGGGGCAGCCCCCATGCTCCTCCATTCCTGCCACAATGTAACCCGGCAGGAGTTTGAGGAAGGGATCACCTATCTTCAGCTGATGGAGCAGAATGTAAAGAATCTCCGGGCCGGATTGGCAGAATAAGCCTGTAACTGACAAACCATTGTAACTGTTCAGTATCCTCACAGTTACCGAGCAAAAAAACTATTTCATAAGGATTAGATAAGGATATAACATGAGTGCACTGATTACATGTGAACATGTAGATTTTGGATATGAGAACCACGATGCAGTGATCGATGTTACCATGGAGATCGTTCCAGGGGATTATCTGTGTATCGTAGGAGAAAATGGTTCTGGCAAAAGTACGCTGATGAAGGGCATTTTAGGCCTGCTGAAGCCCACTGCAGGAAAGCTTGTGGTGAATGAGGAGCTGAGGCGCACCGGGATCGGGTACCTGCCTCAGCAGACGGCGGCCCAGAAGGATTTCCCGGCCACGGTCTATGAGGTGGTGCAGTCCGGCTGCTTAAGCCGCAGAGGGAACCGCCCCTTCTACACCAGGGCGGAAAAGCAGCTGACGCTGGAATGCATGGAAAAGCTGGGGATCACCCAGTTAAAATCCCACTGCTATCGGGAGCTTTCCGGAGGTCAGCAGCAGCGGGTGCTGATTGCCAGGGCGCTGTGCGCTACCAGCAAGCTGCTGATATTAGATGAACCTATCACCGGCCTGGATCCGTCGGCCATTCAGGAGTTTTACGGCATTTTGCGGCGTCTGAACCGGGAGGAGAAGGTGACGATTCTCATGGTGTCTCATGACATTCAAAATGTGGTAAACCAGGCCAATAAGATTCTTCACCTTCAGCAGAGAGTGCTTTTTTATGGAAATGTGAAGGAATACCGTCAAAGTCTGATTGGGAAAAAATTCCTGGGAGGTGATGATTCATGCATGTAATTGCAGAAATGCTGTCTTATCCATTTCTGGTAAGAGCATTTGTGGGAGGGATCCTGGTTTCCCTGTGTGCTTCCCTGCTGGGAGTCAGTCTGGTGTTAAAGCGGTACTCCATGATCGGGGACGGGCTGTCCCACGTATCCTTCGGAGCCTTGTCGGTAGCCATCGCTCTGGGCTGGTCGCCTTTGGCAGTGTCCATTCCGGTGGTAGTGCTGGCGGCGTTTTTCCTTCTTCGGATTACAGAAAACGGAAAATTAAAAAGCGATGCGGCCATTGCCATGATCTCGGCCAGTGCGCTGGCCATCGGCATTATCGTTACCTCCATGACTACCGGGATGACCACAGATATCAGCAGCTATATGTTTGGAAGTATTCTGGCTATGAGTCCTTCCGATGTGAAGCTGAGTGTGGTGCTGTCCATCATTGTGCTTGGGCTCTTTATCTTCTGTTATCATAAGCTGTTTGCCGTCACCTTTGATGAAAGCTTTGCCAAGGCCACAGGCGTCCGGGTGGAACGGTATAATGTGCTGATTGCGATTTTGACGGCGGTGACCATTGTGCTGGGAATGCGGATGATGGGCGCCATGCTGATTTCCAGCCTGATCATCTTTCCGGCTCTTACCTCCATGCGGATCTTTAAAAGCTTCCGTGGCGTGATGATCTCATCCGGCCTGGTATCCGTCACCTGCTTTGCCCTGGGAATGGTGGCATCCTACACCTTTTCCACGCCGGCAGGAGCCAGTGTGGTAGTGGTGAATCTGATTTGCTTTTTGCTGTTTTCCGCCTGGCAGGCAGTAGGACGGATCCGGGGGTAAGGATATGGATATCATTACAATTAAGAAAACAAAAAAGCGTCGGCTGGGGATCGGTATTCCCTTCTGGCTGAAACGCTGGCTGCAGATGCGGAATCATCTGTCCCAGACGCAGTTTATCGCTTACGGATTTTTAGGGATCATCCTGACAGGGACGCTGGCGCTGATGCTTCCCATTTCAAACCGCAGCGGGGAGAGCCTTGGATTTGTAAATTGCCTGCTGACGGCTACCAGCGCCACCTGCGTAACTGGGCTAATTGCGGCGGATACCTGGAGCCAGTGGACGCTGTTCGGTCAGCTGGTAATCATCACCATGATCCAGATCGGCGGCCTTGGCTTTATTACCATTGGTGTGTTTCTGTCCATCATTCTTCGCCGGAAGATCGGCCTGAAAGAGCGGGGGCTGATGCAGGAGAGCGTAAATACCCTCCAGATCGGCGGCGTGGTCCGGCTGGCGAAGAAGATCGTCCAGGGAACCTTGCTGTTTGAGGGGGCGGGCGCCGTGCTGCTTTCCATCCGTTTTATTCCGGAGCTGGGTGTGTGGAAGGGTATTTACTATGGGATCTTTCACTCCATCTCCGCCTTCTGCAATGCAGGCTTTGACCTGATGGGCTTTCGGGAGCCCTACAGTTCTCTGATGGCTTACTATGACGACTGGCTGGTAAATCTTACCATTATGAGCCTGATCGTGATCGGCGGTATCGGATTTATCGTATGGGATGATATCTCAAAGAAGGGGTTTCGATTCCGGAAATATCTGCTTCACACCAAGATCGTTCTGGTGACTACAGCTGTGCTGATATTTGGAGGCGCCGTTTTGTTCTTCCTGTTGGAGCGGGATCATGTAATGGCGGATATGAGCCTGAAGGGCCGGATCTGGACCTCGCTGTTTCAGTCAGTGACAGCCAGGACAGCCGGATTCAACACCACAGACACCGCGGCTCTCACCGATGGGAGCAAGCTGGTGACCATTGTGCTGATGTTTATCGGAGGTAGTCCAGGCTCGACCGCAGGCGGTATTAAAACTACAACGCTGGCGGTGCTGCTGCTGTGTATCCGGGCCAGTGTGGGGCAGACCGACGGCGTGAATGTTTATAACCGGAGGCTGGATGATGATGTGGCGCGGCAGGCAGGCTTGATCCTGTCCTTTAATCTGATCTTAGCCATAGCGGCATCCATCTGGATCGTGTTATTTCAGCCGGAGCTTCTGATGTCCGATGTGCTGTTTGAAACCTTTTCCGCCATCGGCACGGCAGGCATGTCTACCGGGGTCACCCGGCAGCTTCTGCCGGTATGTAAGCTGGCGCTGGTGGTGCTGATGTACTGCGGAAGGGTGGGAAGCCTTTCTTCTGCGCTGGCATTTACCCAGTCGAAGAAGAAGCCGCCGGTTCGGATGCCTATGGAACGGATTACAGTAGGATAAAGGAAACTGTGAGAACACAGAACAGTTACAGATAGAGGAGAGGGAAGCATATGAAGTCAATTTTAATTATCGGAATGGGACGGTTCGGCCAGCATCTTTGCCGGAATCTGGCAATGCTGGATAATGAGATTATGATCGTAGACCAGGAGGAGGAGCGTCTGGAGGATATGCTGCCCTACGTGGTCAGCGCAAAGATCGGAGACTGCACCAATGAAACGGTGCTGAAAAGCCTTGGAGTGGCGAATTTTGATATCTGCTTTATCTGCATTGGAACGAATTTCCAGAGCAGTCTGGAAATTACCAGCCTGGTGAAGGAGCTGGGAGCCAAGTATGTAGTCAGCAAGGCCAACCGGGATATCCATGCCAAGTTTCTCCTTCGGAACGGAGCAGATGAGGTGATCTACCCGGATCGGGATATTGCAGAAAAGCTGGCGGTGCGCTACAGCGCAAACCATGTGTTTGACTATATCGAGCTGACAGATGAATTTTCTATCTATGAGATTCCGCCTCTTGCCCAGTGGGCAGGCCGCAGTTTAAAGGATCTGGCGCTGCGGAATGTGTATCACATCAGCATTCTGGCAGTAAAACGGCCGGACGGCGAGATGAGCATGATGCCTGGAGCGGACTATAAGATCCGAATGGATGATCATCTGATGGTAATTGGGATGAAGACGGATATTGAAAAGCTGCTGGATAAGATGAAATAGATGTAACTGTGAAGGTATTGAGCAGTTACAAATAGACGATGACAGCCGGAGAACCACTGGAACGGTTCTCCGGCTGCTTTTTACATAGTCATTCATATCGCTTATACAATGCCTGGGTTCCCAGGTCTCCATCGCCTTCCTCGGCCAGCTCCTCATAATGTTTCAGAACCTGCTTTAAGATCGTTAAATCTAATCCGCTTTCCTCTGATTCATTGACTGCCAGCTTCATATCCTTGATAAAATGTTTGATGAAAAAGCCGGGATCATAATTTCCAGCAAGGATCTTAGGGGCAAGCAGCTCCAGTTGGCGGCTGCCTGCGGCACCGCTGGAAAGAGAGCGGAGCAGAGTGTCGGTATCCAGCCCTTTTGCTTTCGCGTAGGACAGGGCCTCACATACGCCGGAAAGATTGGCGGCGATCATGATCTGGTTGGCCATCTTGGCATGCTGTCCGTTTCCGGCCTTTCCCTGGTAGTTGATGTTGGAACCCATTGCCTGGAAGAGCGGCATACAGGCGGTGAAATCCTCCTCCTCTCCGCCCACCAGAATGGAAAGAGTGCCGTTTTTCGCGCCCACATCGCCTCCAGTCACCGGAGCATCCAGCACATGGAAGCCACGTTTGCGGCCTTCCTGGTATAACTGTTCAGCCAGGGTCGGGCTGCTGGTGGTCATGTCGATCAGATAGGCATTCTCAGCGGCGGAATCAAAAATATTGCCTGCTGCCAGGTAAACCTCCTCCACATCCTTGGGATAGCCTACAATGGTGATCACAGCATCGCAGTTCTTCACACAGTCTGCGATGGTTTCGTGAAAGACTGCGCCCTCGCAGATCACATCCTCCACCTTGGCTTTAGTCCTTGCATAGATGTGCAGCTCAAAGCCTGCCTTCATAAGATTGCGGACCATGGATTTTCCCATGATTCCAACTCCAATAAATCCGATTTTTTTCATGTTTTTGCCCTTTCTGCGCAGCGCTGGCTGCGCCGTTGTTTCTATTTTTCAGCAGCATTTTTTATCATTCTTACCCTTGTTTACGGAAGGGGACCGTGTTCTATCATTATTTCAGAAAAAGATGGATCAGCCTGTCATTGACCTTCCGGTAAGGCTGATACCGCATGGGCAGATCCAGCCAGGTCTTTTTATCTACAATGCTCTTTGTATGAGAAAAGGTATCAAAGCCGTCCTTTCCGTGATAGGAGCCCATTCCGCTTTCTCCAAAGCCGCCGAAGCCCATCTCACTGGTAGCCAGATGGATAATGGTATCATTGATGCATCCTCCGCCAAAACCGCAGCGGGAGGTGACGGCGCGGGCAGCCGGCCTGCTGCTGGTAAACAGGTACAGCGCCAGGGGGTGGGCCATGGAATTGATGGTGTGGATGGCCTGATCCAGGGAATCGTAGGTAAGTACCGGCAGAAGAGGCCCGAAGATTTCCTCCTGCATCACTGCATCCCCAAAGGTTACTCCATCCATCACCGTGGGCTCGATCTGCAAGGTTTCTTCCTCTGCCTTTCCGCCCCAGACGATCTTATCCGGATCCATCAGGCTGCAGATCCGCTTAAAATGCTTTTCATTGATGATCTTCCCATAATTTGGATTCTTCAGCGGCTGCTTCCCAAACTGCTTTTGTATCTGCTTCTTAATCTCCGCCACAAGCTGGTCCTTAATGGCTGGGTCACAGTAGATGTAGTCAGGAGCCACACAGGTTTGGCCGCAGTTTAAGAATTTTCCAAATACGATCCGTCTGGCAGCCAGCCGCAGATTGGCGCTTTTTTCTACAATACAGGGACTCTTTCCCCCAAGCTCCAGAGTAACAGGGGTTAAATAGGCGGAAGCCTGCTTCATCACCTCTTTGCCCACAGCCTGGCTTCCGGTAAAAAAGATGTAGTCAAAATGCTGATGGAGCAGGCAGGTATTTTCCGCCCGTCCCCCGGTGATCACAGAGACAAATTCCTCATGAAAGCATTTTTTAATCATCTTTTGGATCAGCTGGCTGGTGCAGGGCGAGTAGGCGCTGGGCTTGATCACAGCCGTATTTCCTGCCGCAATGGCGTCCACCAGAGGCTCCACCGTCAGCAAAAACGGATAGTTCCATGGACTCATGATCAACGTTACTCCGTAAGGAGAGGGCTTTTGAAAGCTTCTGGAATGGAACTGGGCCAGAGGGGTGAGAACAGTCTTTTCCCTGGCAAATCCAGGGAGATGACGGATCATATAGGTGATCTCGCTGAGAACAAGGCCGGTTTCGCACATATAGCTTTCGAAGCTGCTTTTTCCCAGATCCTTTTTGATGGCGTCATTGATCTCAGTCTCGTAGCGCTGGATGCAGGCCTTCAGCTTTTTCAGCGCATGGATGCGAAAATCGATTGCTAAAGTAGCTCCGGTATAGAAAAACGTTCGCTGCCGGTCAACGATCTGCTTGATTTCCTGTTCGGTCATAATTGGGCTTCTTCCTTTCTTTTTGCGTCTAATAGTCTTGCGTGCAGGGAAGGCCATCCGGCGTTTCCATCAGCATAAAATAAAATTTTTCCAGTTCCCCGGCATCCATCAAAACCGGTACCGGGTAAAGGGGATTTGCCTCCTTGTCTGCATAATGGGCAAGTCCGGGGATATCCTCCTTACGGATCTCTGGTATGGTATCACCGATCTGGAACCGCTTTTTCATATCTTTTATTGCCTGGATAAAGCTTGCTGCTGCTTCTGCACAGGGCGTGTCCGGATCTGCAAGGCCTGCTGCCACGGCAAGATGATGGAGCTTTTTGTGGATGGATGATCCGTAAGCTTCCAGCACAAATGGAAGAAGGATGGCATTGGCAAGACCATGAGGAACATTGTACTTGCCGCCCAGAGAGTGGGCCACTGCGTGAACATATCCTACATAGGATTTGGTAAAGGCACAGCCGGCGTAGAAGGATGCCTTCAGCATATTCCGCCGTGCATGGATATCAAAGCCGTTTTCATAGGCAGTTTCCAGATTTTCAAAAATCAATTGGACTGCTGTCAGAGCATCCTTGCGGGTTCCGAATGTGGTAGAATTGCCGATGTAGGCCTCCACCGCGTGGGTCAGGGCATCCATTCCTGTGGTTGCCGTGACGAAGGGCGGAAGGCTTACGGTTACTTTCGGGTCCAGCACCGCATAGCGGGGAATCAGAGGAAAATCATTGATGGCATATTTATGGCGGGTATTGGCATCGGTGATGACGGCAGCCAGGGTGGTTTCGCTTCCCGTTCCAGCTGTGGTGGGAATGGCAATCAGCAGAGGAAGCTTTCTGCGGACCTTTAAAATCCCCTTCATGGATTCCAGGGATTGCTTCGGTCTGGCGATCCGGGCTCCTACAGCCTTGGCGCAGTCCATGCTGGAACCGCCTCCGAAGCCGATAATGGCGCTGCAGTGTTTCGAACGGTACAGCTCCAGGGCATCCTCCACATTGTCCGTGGTAGGGTTGGCAACCGTTTTATCATAGATGGTATAGGAAATCCCGGCATTCCTCAGCGCCTGCTCCAGGCGTCCGGTCAGTCTCAGCCTGCGGATACCTGGATCTGTGATGATCAGTACATGGGTGCATTTATGTTTGCGGATGATCTCCGGAAGCTTTGTTACGCTGCCCACAATCTTAGGCTTCCGGTAGGGCAGAAAGGGCAGCGCCAGCTTGAAAACGGTCTGGAAGCTGCGGCAGTATAGTTTTTTCAGGTAATTCATGATGTTAGTAAAATCCTCCTCGTCTATCCGGCATTGGATGCCGGATTCCTATTTTATCTTACTTGATATGATCTGAATTTTCAATCGCTGAATGAGGAGAATTTCCTTATTAACTGGAAATATTATAAATAATGCATGATATTTTCCATGGAGATTTCCCTTGCTTCATTATACAATATTTCCAGATAAAAGAAAAAGGAGAGCGCTTTTATGTTATATCCAAGAGAAAATGAAGTACGTGCGATTTCAGATTTATCCGGAATCTGGGATTTTTGCCTGGGAGATGCCTGCGATCCTGGGGATACCTGCGGCAGTCTGAATGCTTTTTGCAGCCAGGCGGACAGGATTGCAGTTCCGGCTTCTTATAATGACCAGAAGGATGACCCCGCTTACCGCAGACATTATGGCTGGGCATATTACCAGAGGAAGGTGACTGTACCTTCCTGCTATGCCGGGCAGCGGCTGGTGCTGCGCTTTGATGCAGTGACCCATCACGCGAAGATCTATATAAACGGCGGCCTGGTGATGGAGCACAAGGGAGGATTCCTTCCTTTTGAGCTGGATGTGACCAGCCAGATCCCGGCGGGAACCAGCGCACAGCTGATCGTGGCAGTGGATAACCGGGTAAACCACAGCACACTTCCTGTGGGAAATGAGGGTGGAACAGCCTTCTTCGGCTCCGACAACCCGGGAATCCCCAGCGTGGAGGCGGCCAAGCTTTGGAGGCGGCCTCAGAACCTTCCTAATTTTGACTTTTTCAACTATGCCGGGATCAATCGTCCGGTCCGCCTGTATACTACACCGAAGGCCTACATCCAGGATATTACCCTGGTGCCGGATATCAAAGGAACCGATGGAATTGTAGCATACCAGGTGGAAACGGCCGGTGAGGATGAGAAAATGGTCAGTACCGTTAAAGTGGAGATCATGGATGCAGATGGAAACCTGGTGGCTTCCGGGGAGGGCGCCCAGGGAAGGATGGTGGTTCCCAATGCCAGTCTGTGGCAGCCATGGCCGGGAACTCCCTATCTGTATACCGCCAGAGTGACCTACGGCCAGGACCGCTATGAGCAGCCCTTCGGCATCCGCACCGTAAAGGTGGAGGGAAAGCAGTTCCTGATCAACGGGCAGCCATTTTACTTTAAGGGCTTCGGCAAGCATGAAGATTCTGCGTTCCACGGAAGGGGACTGGACCTTTGCCTGGACGTGAAGGATGTGAATCTGATCCACTGGCTTCATGCAAATTCCTTCCGAACCAGCCACTATCCATATGCGGAGGAGATGTATGAGCTGTGCGACCAGGAAGGCATTGTGATCATCGATGAGACGCCGGCTGTGGGAATCAATGCTGGGGGGCACTGCGATCCCTATCAGACCTTTTCCATCCGGGAGCATCATGAGCAGGTGCTTCGGGACATGATTGACCGGGATAAGAACCATCCCTGCGTTGTGATGTGGTCCATGGGAAATGAACCGGATACGGAGCATTTCCCAGAGTCAGCATATGATTACTGGCAGGAGCTTTACAAGCTGACTCACCAGCTGGATCCGGCCAACCGCCCTGTAACCTTTGTGTGCTGCCAGAATCACTATGAACAGGATCTGGTGACCCGCACCATGGATGTTGTCTGCATCAACCGCTACTACGGCTGGTACAATCTGTCCGGCGATCTGGATGCAGCCTGCTACGGCCTGAATCAGGAGCTGGATTTCTGGGATAAACAGGGCAAGCCGGTGATGATCACCGAGTACGGCGCGGATGCGGTGGCAGGCATCCACAACTGTGTGCCGGAAATGTTCAGTGAGGAATATCAGACGGAATATTATGAACGGCAGAATGCAGAATTTGACAAGCGGGATTTCTTCATCGGAGAGCATGTGTGGAATTTTGCAGATTTCGGAACCATTCAGGGCTGTATGCGTGTAGATGGAAATAAAAAGGGCCTGTTGACCAGAGAGCGCCGTCCGAAAATGGCGGCTCACTATTTCAGAAAGCGCTGGGGACAGATCCCTAATTTTGGATATAAAGAGTGAGGTGGAGCAAATGAAAAATTGTATTCGTGTATATGATTCCGATTACCGTGTAAAGGCAGAGATGGCAGGAGAGACTGAAGAAAGCGAGGTGATCCTGGCCTGGGAGGGCAGCTATGAGGAGGGAGATCAGATTCTGTTTCAGGTGGCGGCTCCCAACGAGTTTTACGTGATTCAGGCAGACGACAGCATGGGGGAAGCTTATGTTTATATGACCCAATCAGAGCTTACCTACACCATTCCATTTGGAGAAAAGAAAACCTCTTACAATCCAAAGGCCTTTACTGGAGAACGCCATTATCTGACCTTGCGGAAAGCATTTCCCTGGGAGTTGGGGTACCGGAATCTGGCGGTGAATCCTTTGGATCAGCATGGGGAGCATGGCTGCTATCCTCATGCCCTGGCTAATGTAGAGACCAGAGGAGAGGCAGTGTTTGCAGCCAGAAATGCCATCGACGGCGTGTGCGCCAATCGCTCCCACGGCCAGTGGCCCTATGAGTCCTGGGGCATTAACCGCCAGGATGATGCGGAGCTGACCCTGGAATTTGGCCGGACTGTAGATTTTGACCGGATCGTGCTGTATACCAGAGCAGACTTTCCTCATGATAACTGGTGGGAGCAGGTGACCTTTACCTTCTCAGATGGAACCAGCGAGACGGCTGCTTTAAAGAAGCAGTATGAGCCCCATGTTCTGCCGATTACCCGGAAGGGAATTACCTGGCTGAAGCTGGGAAAGCTGATCAAGGCGGATGATCCGTCACCATTCCCGGCATTGACCCAGATTCAGGTGTATGGGACGGAAGCAAAATAAG
>JAUNOF010000080.1 GCA_030537215.1 Lachnospiraceae bacterium | reverse complement strand
TTTGTAACTATCAACCAGTAGTTATTCTTGACTACACCATTATTATACTAGGAGGGAATACATGTCGCTTCAGTTTATCTTAGGTCCCTCCGGGTCGGGAAAGACCCGGTTTTTATATGAAGAGATCATCCGGGAGTCCATGGAGCACCCGGAAAGACAGTATCTGTTTCTGGTGCCGGAGCAGTACACCATGCAGACCCAGAAGGAGATCATCACCCTGCATCCCCGCCATGGCCTGACCAATGTGGATGTACTCAGCTTTAACCGTCTGGCTTATCGGGTATTTGAGGATCTGGCGGTGGAAACGCTGACAGTTTTGGATGATATGGGAAAATCCATGATTTTGCGGAAAGTGGCATCCCAGAGGCGGCGGGAGCTGCATTATTACCAGAGGCATTTAAATCAGATGGGATTTGTCAATCAGCTGAAATCCCTGCTTTCGGAAATGTATCAGTATGGGGTGACACCGTCTCGTTTGGAGGAGCTTCAGGAAAAGGCGGACCAGCCGATTTTAAAGGAGAAGCTGGCTGACTTTGGGCTGGTGTTTGGGAGCTTTCAGGAATATATTGCGGATAAATTTACTACGGCAGAGGAGGTGCTGGATCTTTGCTGCAGGGAGCTGCCCCGCTGGGAGAAGCTGAAAAGCAGCCAGATTTATCTGGATGGCTATACTGGCTTTACTCCGGTCCAGTACCGGATCCTGGAGATCTGTCTTCAGCGCTGCGGCCGGGTGCGGGCGGCGGTGACGGCGGACCTTTCGGAGCCGGTGTACGCCGAGGCTGATCCAGCGGATTTATTTTATATGAGCCGACATATGATCTGTCGGCTGATTGACGTGGCAGCCCATGCCGGTGCGGTCCATGAACCGGACGTAATCCTGGGAGGGCCGGTGCCGGTGCGGTTTCGGGAGCGGCCGGAGCTTGCCTTTCTGGAACGAAATTTAATGCGTTATGGCAGGGAACGGGATGGGAAGTGGGCTGCCGGAAGCGGCCAGGAAGGAAAATCAGCGATTGAAGGGGGCTGCAGCCAGGAGCTGGTATCCGAAGGAAAGCAGGACGAGGCGCTGGTATCCAGAGATGGCCGAAAGGAGAAGAAGGATGACTGGAAGGAGGTTCTGGTTCTTAAGGAGCGGAACCCGGCTATGGAGGTGCAGGCGGTCTGTGGTGAGATCCAGTCCTGGCTGCGGAGCGGGATGCGCTATCGGGATATGGCGGTGATCACCGGGGATCTGGCCTCTTACGGAAGGGAGATCCGGAAACAGTTTGAAGAGCTGGGAATTCCGTATTTCCTGGATGATAAGAAAAGTATTTTATCCAATCCGCTGGTTGAGCTGATCCGGTCTGCTCTGGAAACGGTTCGGATGGATTTTCCATATGAAAGCTTGTTCCGCTGCCTGAAAACGGGGCTGGTGCTGGAGGGAGAGGATGAATTTCGCATTCAGCAGGAGCTGGACCGGATGGAAAACTATGTAAAGGCTCTGGGAATCCGAGGCTATAAGCGGTGGTCAGAGTGCTGGGAGCGGCAGTACCGGGGAGCCGAGGAACTGAATCTGGAGGAGTTAAACCAGCTTCGGGAGGCTGCTGCAAAAGCTTTTTCCAGCCTGAGGACCGGTCTGAAGGAGAAGGATGGCACGGGCTTCTCCATGACGGCAGTTCTGCGCAGCTTTTTGGAGCAGCTTGGGCTGGATCAGAAACTGCAGCAGAGAGCGGACCGCCTGATGGATCAGGGGCTTGGTGAGCTGTCCAAGGAATACAGCCAGGTGTATGAGCTTACCCTGGAACTGTTTGACCGGCTTGAGGGGCTTTTGGGGGATGAGCCTATGAGCCTGAAAGAGTACCAAGAGATTCTGGATGCCGGGTTTGGAGAGATCCAGGTGGGAGCTATCCCTGCTACCGTGGACCGGGTAGTGGTAGGAGATATCACCAGAACCCGTCTGGACAATATTAAAGTTTTGTATTTTGTTGGGGTAAATGAGGGCGTTGTGCCCCAGCGGAAGGAGAACCGGGGGCTTCTTACCGATGAGGAACGAGAGTTTTTTGCCAGCCAGCAGATCGAACTGGCTCCTTCTGCCAGGGAAAATGGGCTGATGCAGCGGTTTTATCTGTATTTGATGCTGACAAAGCCATCCCATCAGCTGGTGGTTACTTATGCAGCGTATACTGGAAGCGGAAAGGAGCTGCGCCCCTCCTCCCTGATCGGGGAGCTTACGGAGATGTTTCCCCATGGGGCGGAGAGCGGACGAAAAAGAACGGTACCATATTCCTTCCATGAGGCAGTCCGCCTGCTGGCCGGAGGGCTGCGGGAGCTGGATACACTGGATGAGGAAAACAGCAGAAGGGTAATGGAGCTGTTTTCCTATTTATACAGCCAGCCGGAGTATCAGGAGCAGGCAGGAAAGCTGGCGGAGGCATTTGCCTACTGTTATCAGGATCAGGGGATCGGTCGGGCGGCAGCCAGAGCACTGTATGGAAATATTCTCCAGGGCAGTGTGACCAGGCTGGAGCAGTATGCGGCCTGTGCTTATTCCCATTTCCTGCGGTATGGCCTGGAATTGATGGAGCGGCAGGAGTATGAGCTGGGAGCGGTGGATATGGGAAATCTTTTCCATCAGTCCCTGGATTTTTGCTTTGAGGCCCTTCGGGAACAGGGCCTGAATCTGGCAGCGCTCTCCCAGGAGGAGCGGCAGAGGCTGGTTTTGGAAAATGTGTCCAGGGCGGCGGAGGATTACGGCAACACCATCCTTCACAGCTCCTCCCGAAATGCTTACCTGATCCGGCGGATCTCACGGATCACAGAGCGGACCATGTGGGCCCTGGGCGAGCAGCTGAAGAAGGGGGATTTCAAGCCTGTGGGGTTTGAGGTGTCATTTTCTGCGGCCGATAATCTGAATGCCATGAAGATCGCGCTGTCAGAGGATGAGGCCCTTTACCTGAAGGGGCGGATCGACCGTTTGGATCTGTGTGAGGATGAAACCCATGTGTATGTGAAGATCATTGATTATAAATCGGGCAGCACCAGCTTTGATCTGGCAGCGCTGTATTATGGGCTGCAGCTTCAGCTGGTGGTATATATGGATGCGGCCATGGAGCTGGAGGAGCGGCGTCACCCGGATAAGGAGGTGGTCCCGGCAGGATTATTTTACTATCATATCCAGGATCCCATGGTGGAGAAGAAGGAAGAGATGACGCCGGAGGAGATCGAGGCTCAGATTAAAAAGCAGCTGAAGATGAATGGACTGGTAAACAGTGACCTGGATGTAATCCGCAGGCTGGACCGGGAGATCGAAGGAGAATCCGATGTGATTCCAGTGGCGCTGAAGGCCGGAATGATCCAGGAGGCAAGATCTTCTGTGGCCAGCGGAAAGCGGTTTGCATTTTTGCGGGATTATGTCAGAACCAGGTGTCAGAAGGCAGGGCAGGAGATTCTGCAGGGAAATATTGGAATGCAGCCGTATCAGCAGGGAAACCGGACTGGATGTGATTACTGTCCCTACCATGCGGTCTGCGGTTTTGACCGGAAGACGGCAGGCTTTGGCTACCGGAAATTAAGGAGCATGAAACCGGAGGAGATTTGGAAGGAGATCCTGCCGGAGGAAGAAGACAAGGCCGGGGCAGAGGCTATGAAATATGAAGAAACTGCGCAGAGGGCGGAGAGAACGCCTGGGGCAGACGGAAAAACCAGACAGAAGGGAGGAGACCAACATGGCAGTGACATGGACCAGTGACCAGCAGAAGGTGATTGACAGCCGGAACCGGAATCTTCTGGTGTCGGCGGCAGCCGGGAGCGGCAAGACTGCAGTGCTGGTGGAGCGGATCGTAAAGATGGTGACGGATGAAGCCCATCCGGTGGATCTGGACCGGCTTCTGGTGATGACCTTTACCAATGCAGCAGCCGGGGAGATGCGGGAGCGGATCGGACGAGCCATTACAGGAAAACTTCAGGAGGCGCCGGACAATGCCAGACTGCGGCTTCAGGCAGCGCTGGTTCCTCATGCTCAGATCCAGACCATCGACAGCTTTTGCCTTTCACTGATCCGGAATCATTATGCAGGGCTTGATATCGACCCTTCTTTCCGGGTAGGAGATGAGGGGGAACTGACTCTGCTGAAGGCAGATGTGATGGCAGAGCTTTTAGAGGACCATTATGAGTCCGGGCAGGAAGGGTTTGAGCGCTTTGTGGAGACCTACGGAAGCGGGAAGACTGACATGGGGATCGAGGAGGTGATCGACCAGGTCTACCGGTTTTCCGTCAGTCATCCCTGGCCGAAGGAGTGGCTGAACCGGTGCCGTCAGGAATTTGAAGCAGAAGGGGTCAGCCATTTCCAGGAAAGCCCATGGGTACAGTTCCTGCTTCAGGATGTGAAGCTTCAGATGGAGGAATTTAAGGAGCAGCTTTCAGAGGCTATGCTGGTCTGCCAGGAGGCGGATGGTCCGGAAGGGTATCTTCCTATGATCCGTCAGGACCTGGAGCTGGTCTCCTGGATCGGCAGCGGGAAATCCTTTGAAGAGCTGCAGGACCGGTTTTCCGGAGCAGCTTTTGGAAGACTGGCGGCGATCCGGAAGAAGGATATCAGCAAGGAGAAGAAGGAGGCGGTGGCTGCTGTACGGGACCGGGTGAAGAAGGCGGTTTTAAAGTGCAGAGAGCAGTATGCCTCCCAGACGGCGGAGGAGATCCGAGAGGGACTTTTGGGCTGTGCGCCGGCGGTATTAATGCTTCTTGATCTGGCAGAGGAATTTATGGACCGCTACCAGCAGGCCAAAAAGGAGCGGAATCTGGTGGACTTCGGGGATCTGGAGCATTACGCCCTCCAGGTGCTGTATGAGGACGGAGCGCCATCGGCGGCTGCGGATGAGCTGAGCCGGCGATATGAGGAGATCCTGGTGGATGAATATCAGGACAGCAACTATGTGCAGGAGGCACTTCTGGATGCAATTTCCAGGGAACGATTTGGAACTCCTAATGTGTTTATGGTAGGGGATGTGAAGCAGAGCATTTATCGGTTCCGTCAGGCAAGGCCGGAGCTGTTCCTGAAAAAATATGAGAGCTACAGCAGGGAGGAGAGCCCCTATCAGAAGATCGAGCTGCAGAAGAATTTCCGAAGCCGGAGCCAGGTGCTGGAAAGTATTAACCAGGTATTCTACCAGATTATGACCAGCAATCTGGGCGGCATTCGGTATACAAAGGAAACGGCTCTGTACCCGGGGGCAGCCTTCCAGCCTCTTTTGGAGGGCGAAAAGGCAGGCGCTGACCCGTATCAGACGGAGCTTTTTGTGGTGAATACCGGGAGCAAGGAGCTTTCCAGTCTGGATGAGGAGGCCAGGGATCTTACCAGCCGGGAGATTGAGGTGAAGCTGGCTGTACGTGAGATCCGCAGGCTGACGGATCCGGAAACTGGACTTCTGGTCTGGGATAAGGAGGCGAATCAGTACCGGAGGGCCAGATACGGGGATATTGTGATCCTTCTCAGAAGTCTTTCCGGCTGGGCGGAGATCTTTGTTAACGGCCTGATGAATGAAGGGATTCCAGCCTATGCCCAGTCCCAGGCAGGGTATTTTGATACCACAGAGGTGGAGACCATGCTCAGCCTGCTGGCTGTGATCGATAACCCGATCCAGGATATTCCGCTGGCGGCAGTTATGCGTTCGCCGATGATCGGCATGACGGACGAGGAGCTTGCCTGGATGAGCGCCCGGTTTAAGCACAAGGCAGAAAAGGGGCAGGATCGGGGCATTTATGGAGCATGGCGGCTTTGGCTGGAGGAGCCGTGTGAAGGAAATCAGCAGGAAAGAGGGATCTATGAAAAGCTGTGCCGGCTGGATGACATGATCACCCGCTTCCGCCGGCTGGCAGGCATTTTTCCCATTCATCAGCTGCTGGAACAGATTTACAGGGAGACTGGATATTATGCCTACGTGTCGGCCATGCCGGCAGGGGAGACCAGACAGGCCAATCTGGATCTTTTGATTGAGAAGGCAGCCGCCTATGAAAGCACCAGCTATCAGGGCCTGTTTCATTTTATCCGGTATGTGGAGCGGCTGAAAAAGGTGGAGACTGATTTTGGGGAGGCGGCCGTGGCCGGCGCCGAGGACCGCACGGTGCGGATCATGAGCATTCATAAGAGCAAAGGTCTGGAATTCCCCATTGTGATCCTGGCCGGCATGGGGAAGCGGTTTAATAAGCAGGATGCCTACAGCCGCCTTTTAATCGATGCCGACTTCGGCGTAGGAGCTGATTACATGGATCTGGAGCAGCGGTTAAAAAGCGTTACCCTGAAAAAGCAGGTGCTGAAGCGGCGGCTGGAGCTGGAAAGCATGGGGGAGGAGCTTCGGGTGCTCTATGTAGCCATGACCAGGGCCAAGGAAAAGCTGATCCTGACGGCGGCGGACTCCTATCTGGAACATAAGCTGGAGAAATGGGGGATCTCCATGGATGAGACAGGCAGGATGGTGCAGGAAGCTGCTGGCGATCCCCTTCAGACAGTCCCCTACACCCTTCTCACAGGAGCCGGTTCTTATCTGGACTGGATTTTCATGGCCCTTCCCAGGGCATGCAGGACCATCTCCTGTTGTCAGATACCGGCAGCGGATTTTATCGGGCAGGAGGTGCTCCGCCAGATGGAAAAGCAAAGCTCGCGGGATATGCTGATGCAGCAGGCAGACAGAACGGTCTTTGATGAAGCATACCGCAGCAGGCTGGAGGAAGCCCTTCATTATCAGTATCCATATGGGGAGGATACCAGGCTGTATGCCATGATGTCTGTGTCAGAGCTGAAACGGCGCAGCCAGCAGCAGGAAGGAGGGGAAGCGGCAGAGCTGTTTCCGGAGCCGCCGCAGGAAGAAAGAGCGTCCGGGCAGCTTCCCGATCGGCTTGAGGAAGATAGAGCGGAAAAGGCGGATGATCTGAAAATCTCCAGGCGCAGCTATCCGCCGGCCGTCCCCGGTGCGGTGAGAGGAACGGCATACCACCGTGCCCTGGAACTGATCTCCATCAGCCGCTGTCATTCCCTGAACGATGTGGTCCGCAGCCTGCAGGAGCTGACAGACAGCGGGCGTTTCTTAATGGAAGCCAGAAAGCTGGTAAATGCCCGTGTGCTGTGGAACTTTTTCCAGAGTCCCCTGGGACAGCGTCTGGGGAAAGGGGAACTGGAAGGACGCCTTCACAAGGAACAGCAGTTTATGATCGGAGTTCCTGCCAGGGAGATGGATCTGGCAGACTCGGATGAGCTGGTGCTGATCCAGGGAATGATCGATGCCTATCTGGAGGAAGAGGACGGACTGGTGCTGGTGGATTACAAGACAGACCGGGTAGAGCAGGGACAGGAGCTGATCAAGCGGTATCAGGTCCAGATCAACTACTACATCCGCGCCCTGGAGCAGGTAACCGGAAGGCCGGTGAAGGAGGCAGTGATCTACTCGCTGCATCTTCAAGAAGAGATTGCATTTTTTTCATAATCGGTTATAATCATACATGAATGTCCTCAGCGGGCAAAGACATAGCGCTTGTGTCGGCTGAGGGTAAAGAGAGGAGACATCCCATGATAAAATTGGAACGGACCAGTGTAATGAATCTGGAAAATGCCATGCGGGGTGCCAGAAATCCCATGAACAGCTGGAACCGCATGGACAGCTATTATAATGAGGAGCATCAGTATGTGCTGGGCCCTAATGATCTGGATCTGGCAAAGCGCCTTCGCCGTGCCGGAAGCGATCATCGGAAATTTCTGCGCCAGGTATTTGTATCGGTTGATATCACAGCGCCGATCTACTGGTGGAAGGAATATGACACCTATAAGGTTGCCACAGTAGCCAATTCCACCAGCACCATGCATAAAATCCACAGCAAGCCCTTTGCCAGAGAGGATTTCAGCATTGATCATATGACAGAGGAAACACTGGCGTTTATGGACCAGGTGATCGCAAAGCTGGAGGAGATCCGCTTTCGCTATGTGGAGGAGGGGAAACAGAAGGAAGACTGGTATGACCTGATCCAGCTTCTGCCGTCCAGCTATAATCAGATGCGGACCTGCAGCTTTAATTATGAAACACTGATCAATATTTATTATGCAAGAAGGAATCATAAGCTGGCGGAATGGCACACATTCTGCGACTGGATTCTGTCTCTGCCTTACGGAAGGGAATTGATCGCCGGGGAAGAGGAGGCATAGTGTTTCGGACTGGGGCATTACCGGGCCATACTGGAGGAAATGGAGAGAACAGATGAATATCATTGTAGCGGTTGATCGAAACTGGGCCATTGGATATAAAGGGAGCACTCTGGTAAATATCCCGGCAGATCAGAAGATGTTCCGGGAGGAAACCACCGGCAAGGTGGTGGTGATGGGGCGGAAGACATTAGAAAGCCTTCCGGGAGGCCGTCCCCTGGCGAAGCGGACCAATATTGTGCTGTCCCGGGATCCGGAATTTTCCGTAAAGGGAGCCATCGTCTGCCGCAGTCTGAAGGAGGCGCTTGCAGAGTGCAGCAAGTATCCCTCCCAGGATGTGTTTGTGGCGGGAGGTCAGGAGATCTACCAGGCATTTCTTCCCTACTGCGATGTGGCCCATGTGACCAATATTGATTATTCCTACAATGCGGATACCTTTTTCCCGAATCTGGACCAGGATCCGGAATGGGTTCTGGCAGCGGAAAGCGATGAACAGACGTATTTTGATCTGTGCTATGAGTTCCGCATGTACTGCAGAAAGTCCGCATTAAAAGAAAAATGACCTAAAAATTTGTTTGAATTTTAACGATAATCTAAAAAATATTGTATATTATCAGGCTTCATGGTAAGATAACATCAGAAGGCTGGAAGAAAGAGAGGGAACAGGATGGGAGAGGGCAACGTAAGATTAGAAAATCAGGATCTGCTGATAGAGGTTCAGGCATCCGGCGGGGAGCTGAGCCGAATCTATGACAAGAATCACCAGAGAGAAGTGCTCTGGGAAGGAAGGCCGGAGATCTGGGGCCGCCACGCTCCGATCCTTTTCCCGTTTATCGGAAAGCTGTATGAGGGAACATATCGTTTCCAGGGAAAGGAATATGGGATGACTGCTCATGGCTTTGCCCGTGACAGTCAGTTTGAGCTGCTGTCCCAAACTCAGGATGAGGTGTGGTATGTACTGAAGGATTCAGAAGAAACTTTTAGGAAGTATCCCTTCCATTTCCGTTTGGAAGCAGGACACCGTCTGGAAGGAAACTGCATCCGCGTCATGTGGCGAGTGGTCAATACGGGGGCAGACACCATGTATTTTATGCTGGGCGGTCATCCGGCATTTAAGACGCCGGAGGGCATGACGGTTCACGACTTTACTCTGGATTTCCATCGGAAGGCCGGGCAGGGGCCGATCCACTATCAGGCGCCAAATGAGGCTGGCTATCAGGCGGAGGCATTATCCGGCCATCTGGAATTAACTGACGGAACGGCGAAGATTGTTCCGGGATTTTTTGATCAGGCGCTGACCTATATTTTCGATGAAGCACAAGTGGAGGCAGTCAGCCTTCTGCTTCCGGGAGGACAGCCATATGTAACGGTTCATTGTCCAGAAATCCCGTATCTGGGAGTGTGGACCATGGAAAAGACGCATCCCTTCGTGTGCCTGGAACCCTGGTTCGGCAGGTGCGATGCGGATGGATACCAAGGAGAATTGCAAGACAGAGAAGGCGAGGTAAGCCTGGCTTCCGGTCAGGAATTTACTGCTGACTATGTTATTGAAATTCATAAATAAGCTTGAAACAGTAACCGGGAAGACCTGAGTGCGGTGCAGCGCATGACTGGGATCGATGGTTGCAGCTTCACAAAAAGCAGGAGGAAAACTATGTACAAGATCTTAAAGGCAGAAAAGCTGGCGGATAAGATTTACCTGATGGATGTAGAAGCACCGCGGGTAGCCAAAAGATGTCAGCCAGGAGAGTTTGTCATCGTAAAGATGGACGAGGTAGGGGAGCGAATCCCGCTGACCATTTGTGATTACGACCGGGAAAAGGGAATTGTTACCATCGTATTCCAGATCGTAGGAGCATCAACCTTAAAAATGTCTGCTCTGCAGGCCGGCGATGGGTTCCAGGATTTTGTGGGACCGTTGGGACAGCCTTCTGAGTTTGTCAAAGAAGATTTAGAGGAAGTAAAAAAGAGAAAGTACTTATTCGTAGCAGGCGGCGTAGGTGCAGCGCCGGTTTATCCTCAGGTGAAATGGCTGCATGAGCACGGGATTTCTGTGGATGTGATCGTAGGTGCGAAGAATAAGGAGCTGGTGATTCTGGAAGACATGATGAAGGAAGTTGCCGGAAATCTTTACATTACCACCGATGACGGCTCCTATGTGCGCAAGGGTATGGTTACGGATGTGGTTAAGGATCTGGTAGAGGTACAGGGAAAGAAGTACGATGTCTGTGTTGCCATCGGCCCGATGATTATGATGAAGTTTGCCTGTAAGCTGACCAAGGAATTAAACATTCCCACCATTGTCAGCATGAACCCCATCATGGTAGACGGCACCGGTATGTGCGGCGCCTGCCGCTTAAGCGTAGGCGGCGAGGTGAAGTTTGCCTGTGTAGACGGACCGGAGTTCGACGGCCATCTGGTAAACTTTGACGAGGCGATGAAGCGTCAGCAGATGTACAAGACAGCAGAGGGACGCGCCATGTTAAAGGCTCAGGAGGGTGATACTCATCACGGCGGATGCGGACATTGCGGAGGTGACAACTAATGGATGTATTAAAGAAGGTACCAGTTCGTGAACAGGACCCGAAGGTACGTGCCACGAACTTTGAAGAGGTTTGTTTAGGATATAATAAAGAAGAGGCAATGGAAGAAGCTTCCAGATGCTTAAAGTGCAAGAACAATGCACGTTGTGTAGGCGGCTGCCCGGTTTCCATCAATATCCCAGGCTTCATCAAGGAGGTTGAGGAAGGCAATTTTGAAAAGGCAGCAGAGATCATCGCAGAATCCTCTGCTCTTCCGGCAGTCTGCGGCCGTGTTTGCCCCCAGGAGAGCCAGTGCGAGGGCAAGTGCGTTCGTGGTATCAAGGGCGAGCCCATCTCCATCGGCAAGCTGGAGCGTTTTGTTGCAGACTGGTCCAGAGAGAACGGCTTTGTTCCGGCGAAACCGGAGACCACCAATGGTAAAAAGGTTGCCGTTATCGGCTCCGGCCCGGCAGGTCTGACCTGTGCCGGCGATCTGGCAAAGCTGGGCTACGAGGTGACCATTTTCGAGGCGCTTCATGAGCCAGGCGGCGTATTGATCTACGGTATTCCGGAGTTCCGTCTGCCGAAGAATACGGTAGTCCGCCACGAGGTAGAGAACGTAAAGAAGTTGGGCGTTAAGATCGAGACCAATGTGATTATCGGCAAGTCTGTCACCATCGATCAGCTTTTAGATGAGGAAGGATTTGAGGCTGTCTTTATCGGCTCCGGCGCCGGCCTTCCCAAATTTATGGGTATTCCAGGGGAGAATGCAAACGGCGTATTCTCCGCCAACGAGTACCTGACCAGAAATAACCTGATGAAGGCATTCCGCGAGGATTACGACACCCCGATTATGCGGGGTAAGAAGGTAGCGGTAGTAGGCGGCGGAAACGTAGCCATGGATGCTGCCAGAACTGCACTTCGTCTGGGCGCTGAGGTCCATGTTGTGTACCGCCGTTCCGAGGCAGAGCTTCCTGCCCGTGTGGAGGAGGTTCACCATGCGAAGGAAGAAGGCGTTATTTTCAACCTGCTGACCAATCCGGTAGAGATCCTGACCGATGAGAATGACTGGGTTAAGGGTATGGTAGTGAGAAAGATGGAACTGGGCGAGCCGGATGCCTCCGGAAGAAGAAGACCGGTTGAGATTCCCGGTTCTGATTATACCATTGATGTGGATACTGTTATCATGTCCTTAGGTACCTCTCCAAACCCATTGATCTCCTCCACCACCGAAGGTCTGGAGACCAATAAGCGCAAGTGTATTATTGCAGAGGAGCACAACGGAAAGACCACCAAGGAAGGCGTTTACGCCGGCGGCGATGCCGTTACCGGCGCAGCCACTGTGATCCTGGCAATGGAGGCCGGCAAGGCTGGCGCCAAGGGAATTCATGAGTATCTGTCCCAGAAGTAGGTCTGGCGCGGCTGTGAAGGCTGCCGGATTGCTGCAGGCGGACGTTGTGTCCACGGGATTGGGAAAATTTGCTTAACGAAACGGTAAAAAAGGCCCGGATTTTTCTCAAATGAGAAGTCCGGGTTTTCTTTTATATTTTATGAAGGAGATGAATCGATGCTGCTGCCAAATCCATCCAATTATTTTGAGTCGATCTATGCCATTTACGAGGAAGCATTTCCGGCAATTGAGCGGCGTACCAGAGAGGGACAAAGAGCGGTTCTGGAAAAGCCCCAGTACCGGATTCGGGTCATCAAGGAAGCAGGGAAGGAGGAAAGGGACCATCAGAAGCTGGAAAACAGGATCTGTGCATTTCTCGGCTACTGGGAGCTGGATTCCTGTATTTTCTTAGAACATCTTGCTACCTTGAAGCAGTGCCGGGGAAAGGGCTATGGCCGTATCCTGATTGAGGAATGTATCCAGGAAGGCCGGGAGAAGGGAAAGCCGCTGTTTCTGGAGATCGAACCGGTGACGGAAGCTCATCCCATGACGGGAAGAAGAGAGAACTTTTATCATCGCTGCGGTTTTCACACCAACCATTTTTATTATGAACAGATGCCCCTGAAACCGGGAGATCCGCCGATCCCGCTTTGGATCATGAGCTGGCCGGATCCGGTGACAGAGGAAGGGTTTTGGCCTTGTAAAAAGGAAATTTATCAGGAAGTGTACGGAGTTATTGAAACGCAGAACCGATAATATAGTATATAAAATATATAGTTTGAATACAAAACTGCAAATTTGTATAAAAAATTTGCCCCAACCTCTTGTTTTTCTTTTGGTCATATGGTACATTGTAAGTAACAAAAAACGTTCAGAAGCCAGCTTCTGAAACCAAGGGAAAATTCAAGGAGGAGTATTTCAAATGGACATTCGTTATTCCTGCAACCAGAGAGATTTCAAGCGTTACACCACGGAGGAGACCCGCAATGAGTTCCTGATCGAGAACCTGTATGTTGCCAATGAAGTGGTAGCCGTTTACTCTCACGTAGACCGTATGGTAACCTTAGGCTGTATGCCGACCACCGAGGAGGTATCCATCGACAAGGGCATTGATGTATGGGCAAATTTCGGAACCAGCTATTTCCTGGAGAGAAGAGAGATCGGTATCTTTAATATCGGCGGCGCCGGTACCATCAAGGCTGATGATGAAACCTTCCACATGAACTACAAGGACTGCTTGTACATCACCCAGGGAACCAAGAAGGTAAGCTTTGCAAGTGATGATGCAGAGCATCCGGCTAAATTCTACATGGTAAGTGCTCCGGCTCACTGTGCCTACAAGACCACCTATCTGCCTATCGACAAGGCGGTTAAGAGACCTCTGGGCGCTATGGAGACTTCCAACAAGCGTACCATCAACCAGTTTATTCATCCGGATGTACTGCCTACCTGCCAGCTTTCCATGGGTATGACCGCACTGGAGCCAGGCAGCGTATGGAACACCATGCCAAGTCATACTCATGAGAGACGGATGGAGATTTACATGTATTTTGAGATTCCGGAGAACAATGTGGTATTCCACATGATGGGTGAGGGCAAGGAGACCCGCCACATCGTAATGCAGAATGAGCAGGCTGTGATCAGCCCGTCCTGGAGCATTCACTCCGGAGCCGGTACCTCCAACTATACCTTTATCTGGGCAATGGGCGGCGAGAACCAGGCATTTGATGATATGGATAATATTCCGACTACAGAGCTGAGATAACAATAGAATTAAAAAAACCTCCTTTGACTTTCTACATGCAAGTTTGCCAACCACATGTAGAAAGTCAAAGGAGGTCGTCCCATGGATAACAATAGTTCAGCCGAATGTCACTCCCAAAGGCCTATGAAATCAAGCTTTTCCGCTGTCATCTACTTCGAATTTGTACCCCATTCC
>JAUNOF010000079.1 GCA_030537215.1 Lachnospiraceae bacterium | reverse complement strand
TTTCACCTATTTACCGCCTGCTCCGCAGCATCGTTTCTTACCCTTTCACAGCGCCCACCATAACACCCTGCTCAAAATACTTCTGTACGAAGGGATAGACACATAAGATGGGAATGGTTGCCACCACAGTCGCTGCCATCCGCACTGCCTGCTCCGGCGGTGTTCCGCCTGCCCCAAAGTCAACCGAGCTGCCGTCTGCACTGGCGCCCTGAGCCAGAAGCACGATCTGGCGCAGGATGATCTGTACCGGAAACTTCTTTGTGCTGTTTAAATAAATCAAAGAGTTAAAGAAGTCATTCCAGTGGGATACTGCGTAAAACAATCCTACAGAAGCCAGGGAAGGCTTGGATAAGGGAAGAATGATCTTTACAAAGATTCCCAGATCAGAACAACCATCGATCTTCGCCGCCTCCTCCAGTTCATGGGGAAGCTCCTGGAAAAAGTTCTTAATAATAATCAGATTAAAGGCATTCACCGCGCCAGGAAGCATCAAAGCCAGATAGCTGTCAAGAAGCCCCAGGTTCTTCACTACCAGATAGTTCGGAATCATACCGCCGGAAAACAGCATGGTGACAATGATTACATTCAGCACCAGGTTCCGTCCCTTCAGCCAGCTTTTTGAAAGCGGATACGCCAGCGTTGTAGTAAACAGCATGTTAATGATGGTACCCACTACCATGATAAAAAAGGAATTGGCCAAACCCCGGAAAATACTTCCGTCCGCTACAATGTACTTGTACGCATTCAGGGAAACGGTGTGGGGAATGATGAAGAATGCCCGCTCCACCAGCTCCTTTTCCGTTGCCAGCGATCCTGCCACAATATACAGGAAGGGAACTACCGTCAGAACGCCAGCCAGAATACAAATGGCATATACAATGGTCATTCCCACCTTCTCAGCCGGACTGAGCTT
Source organism: Lachnospiraceae bacterium (assembly GCA_030537215.1). Taxonomy (GTDB): domain Bacteria; phylum Bacillota; class Clostridia; order Lachnospirales; family Lachnospiraceae; genus Caccovicinus. The sequence continues at coordinate 13,270 of JAUNOF010000079.1, read as the reverse complement.
GATTTTATTTTTACGAGATGCAAACATCTACAGCGCCTCCTCTCCTAATATAATCCGGTCTCACCACATTTTTTACAGATCCAGTTTGTGGTGAGAACCATAGCCGTGGCAACAACGGATTTAAACATACCAACTGCCGTGCTGTAGGAAAATGCTCCCTGGCTGATACCTAAGGTGTACACATACGTATCAAACACCTCGGCTACCGAAGAATTCAGGGAATTCTTCATTAAGAAGATCTGCTCAAAACCAGTGTTCAAAAGCGACCCTACCTTCATAATCAGCATGATAATGATGGTACTCTTAATGGCAGGCAGTGTAATGTGCCATACCTGACGGAGCTTCCCGGCTCCATCCACCTGCGCTGCCTCATAAAGCTGAGTATCCACTCCAGCCAGCGCCGCCAAAAAGATGATCATTCCCCACCCGGTCTCCTTCCAAATATTCTGAATTACAATAATCCAGCGGAAATATTTGGGATCAGACAAAAATTCCGGCCGGCTTCCAGTGATCATAGCAACCAGCTGTGTAATCACTCCTGACTCTACATTCAGCAGGGTAAAAGTAACACTGGCTACGATTACCATTGAAATAAAGTGCGGAATGTAAATCATGGTCTGAATGGATTTCTTCACCAACTTATTTTTTATCTCATTCAGCAGCAGCGCCAAAATGATGGGCATGGGGAAGAAAAACAACAAATTCAGAATCGAGATGGAAAAGGTGTTTACCAGAAGCATCTTAAAATCCGGATTCATAAAAAAGTTTTTAAAATGCTCCACCCCCACCCACTCGCTTCCTGCGATTCCCAGGTACGGACTGTAATTCTGGAAGGAAATAATCAAACCTCCCATGGGCACATACTTGAAAATGATAAAATAAATAATTCCCGGAAGCATCAGCAGATACATCCATTTGTGCCGCTTTACATAGGACCAGAAGCTTTCCTTCCTCCCGGTCTGCGAAGCCTGTACCGCAGCGCTTTTTACTCTTGCCATAAGCAACCCTCCTATTTTCTATTGACCTCCCCTCTCCCGTCCGGAGGTCTCTTCCGTCTTGTGCAAGTGCTTATGGCTTCATCATACCGATTTTCGGCTTAATTTCAATAATCATTATATTTACACAATTTTACCTATTTTATATGCTATCATTTTGTGCATTTTGCACTAATCATTAAAAAATAATCCACTTCTGCACCGGATAATCCCGCAATTCAAATAATGTGATTATCGTATCTCACAGAAAATCATCTGCTTTTTCTGCCTTTTATAATGAATTTTCCACAGGTGACACCCGTATGCTTCGCGCCCATAATCCAAATCTTTTCGTTTCCCTCCATAATCCTTTTCTTGACTACTCGGCGGCAGACTTTCAGTGTAAGCCTTCATGCGTCCGGCGGTTGATTGTGCCGCTGTAAACACGATAAAAGCAGAATGGCCTCGCCTCACTCTCTGAAGCAAAACCATTCTGCTTTTCCTGCTCATTGCTTTCTCATTTTCTGTCCGGTTCCTGCCCTGTTTCCTTTCTCCGATTTTTCCGGTACTGCCCCGGCGTAATATCCATATGCTTTTTAAACAGCCGGATAAAGTTCTGGGCATTACTGTAATTCAGCTTTTCTGCGATCTCCGCCACTGACAGCTCGGTTTCCTCCAGCAGGTTTCTTGCCATCTCCAGCTTCTGCTCTGCCAGATAATCCGTAAAGGTGATATCTCTTGTATTCTTCATCACTCTCCAGATATAACTGGGGTGATAACCTAACTTTTCTGCACATTCCGCCAGAGTAATATCTCCGCTGGCCTGCCGGATTACCTCGATGATCTTTTCCATCACCATCTCCGAGCTGCTCTTGCGGAACTGCTCCAGATGGCTGATCACCGGCAGAATCACCTGCTCCTCATAAAATTTCCGGATATTATTGTAATCATATAACTGATTAAACCGAGAAAACAGATTCGATTCTCCCTCCGGGAACATGTCCCGTATGGGGATCCCGGCATCCGCCGGAACTGACAGGATGGTCATCAGGAACCGGTGGAGATAAAAGTGCTGCTCATACATCACAGCGCCGTTTCTGCTGATATCCCGAAGGAACTGGTCCACTGCCTGGAACGCCTGCTCCCGGCTGCAGCTGTCCACGGCAGACCGCACCATCTGGTCAAGGGCCTGATTGTACTCTGCACTGCTGCTTTTCTGGATCAGATCAGCATAGTAGGTGATGGAGCTGTCCTCCAGAGAGATTCCCTCCTCCTGGTCATGGCCGTAATACTCATTGATCTTCAGTGCTTCCAGGCTTTCCTGGTACCCTTTTCTAAAGCCGGTGACTGCGTCAAACAGACGGCTGACCCCCATATCCACATAACCGCCGCAGAAATTCGTCACATACACAGACAGACAATTCCGTAGTGCCAGGATCTTTTGTTCCATCTTTTCCTTGGTGGGACTTCCCAGCACCATCACAATAGCCCGGGTATGAATAAACGGCGGCAGCAGCAAAATATTCCGGATCTCCTCCGGCATATTTTTCACCATCTCCAGGTTCAGCACATCCTGCTCCATCCGCTCTCTGGCCCCATCCTCTGCCTTCTGACAGAATACAGCGGAGACCACACAGAACCACGGTTCATCCAAGGTCTGCAGCCGTTCCCTGGTCTGCAGGATCTCTGCCTCACTTAAGGTTCCCCGGATCAGGCGAAGTCCGAATAATTCCTTCAGCTGATTTTTCTGTCTGTCGATCATCTGTTGCAGCTGCTCATTATGCCCTACCAGCTGATGGATTCCCTGATTGATCAGGCCAAACTCGTCCCCTTCCTCCGTTTCCTCCACCATGCCCTCAAAGCTGGATACCAGCTCCTTGATCGGGCGGTATACCTTTGAGGTGCTGAATATGGTGATCCCGCCTACAATTACCAGAATCAAAAGAATAATTCCTCCCATGGTGATCAGAATGGAATTCAGCTCCCCGGCAATCACTCCCGGATCATAGCCTGCAATAAAAGTCCAGCCGCTGATGCTGGATCGATGCTTAACAATATCATACTGGCGGCCGCCGGGGCTGATCCCCTCTTCTGTTCCCTGCTTAAGCGCCTCCTGATTTTCCTCATAGTACGCTGCAATCTCCTGGTTTTCCGTAAATACCAGATTCCCGTCCTCGTCAAATACTGTCAGGCTGCTGCTGCTTAAGCTTTCCCGGAAGATCTTCTCAAAGGAAGCCTGATCCAGGCTGACGATAAAAACCGCCTGATCATCACTGGAATAGATGGGCACCTTGGCTACAAAGGTAAGATACTCATTATCGATGTGTTCCCGCACGATCTCCTTATCTCTGTGCTCCTGTGTACGGTTGATCCAGAATATCTTCTCCCATCGTTCCTGAATCGCCTCCACATCCTCCGGATTCTCAATCTCATCCATGGAAAACATGCCCTTATTGCTGAGGACCCACTGCTTTTCAAAGCTAATCAGCGTATAATCGCTGACATAGCCTACATAAGCCTGATTCTGCCCGATCTCATCAATGTACTCCCGCAGATCCTTATAGTCAATGTGATCCATCTCCTGACGAATCATCCGGTCCGTCAAACTGCCCGCCGCAAGCCGGAAAAAGGTTCGCTGAACGCCCTCCAGAATATTATCTGATTTATTCGCAATCTGTATCAGCACCGTTTCATTGGCCTGGCGAACATTTTTCCGCACCGTCTGCTTTGCGCTGTGATAGGAATAGATTCCTAAGATCAGCAGCGGCACGATAGCTGTAAGCAGCAGACAGGCGATGATTGTCTTTCGATATTTCTGTTTTTTTATCCCTGACATATTTTTTCCCGAATCAGGCTGCTGTTGGGCGCGACCTGATTCCTGTCCTTTATTTTCTATTCCTAAATATCATACCATAAAAATGCCGGCAGCGGCGAAAAACTTCCTGTCTTGCTGTAAAAAAGCGGAGGCTTCTGTCCCAAGTCTCCGCTTTTTCTGATGCTTTTCATTTTGTTTTTCTTTTATTCCCGATTGTTACTGTCCGCTTCTGAATTTCCGCCTTTATTAGTCGTCCGCCTCATCGGCTGCTGTCACAGTAAAGGTAAATCTCTTTCTGGCCATCTCATCGCTGTCCAGATACTCGTCGTAGGTGGTGATCTTATCGATCAGCTTGCCGTTGATGATCTCCATGATCCGGTTGGCAGTGGTCTGCACGATCTGATGGTCACGGGAGGAGAAGATCAGCACCCCAGGGAACTTGATCAGACCATTGTTCAGCGCGGTGATGGATTCCATGTCCAGATGGTCGGTAGGCTCATCCAGCATCAGCACGTTAGCGCCGGAGATCATCAGCTTGGACAGCATACAGCGCACCTTCTCACCTCCGGACAGAACCCGAACCTTCTTCACGCCGTCCTCACCGGCAAACAGCATACGTCCCAGGAAACCGCGGACATAGGTCACATCCTTCTCCACAGAATACTGGGTCAGCCAGTCTACGATGGTGTCATCATTGTCAAACTCTGCGCTGTTGTCCTTGGGGAAGTAGGACTGGGTGGTGGTCAGGCCCCATTTATAGCTTCCCTCATCCGGCTCCATCTCGCCGGCCAGAATCTTAAAAAGCACCGTCTTGGCATGCTCGTTTGGCCCAACTAACGCTACCTTATCCTCACGGCCCAGGATAAAGGAAATATCATCCAGAACCTTCACACCGTCGATGGTCTTGCTTAAATGCTCCACCGTCAGGACCTCATTGCCGATCTCACGGAATGGACGGAAATCAATATAGGGATACTTCCGGCTGGAAGGCTTGATCTCATCCAGCTCGATCTTTTCCAGGGCGCGCTTTCTGGAGGTCGCCTGCTTGGACTTGGAAGCATTGGCGGAGAACCGCTGGATAAATTCCTGCAGCTCCTTGATCTTCTCTTCCTTCTTCCGGTTGGCTTCCTTCATCTGCTTGATCATCAGCTGGCTGGACTCATACCAGAAATCATAGTTTCCGGCATAGAGCTGGATCTTGCCGTAGTCGATATCTGCAATATGGGTGCAGACCTTATTTAAGAAATAACGGTCATGGGATACCACGATCACGGTATTCTCGAAATTAATCAGGAACTCCTCCAGCCACGCAATAGCATCCAGATCCAGGTGGTTGGTAGGCTCGTCCAGCAGCAGGATATCCGGATTTCCAAACAGCGCCTGCGCCAGCAGCACCTTCACCTTCTGGGCGCCGGTCAAAGTGGACATCACTGCATAATGCAGATCAGTATCAATGCCAAGTCCGTTTAACAGGTTTGCCGCATCCGACTCTGCCTCCCAGCCGTTCATGGTAGCAAACTCCCCCTCCAGCTCTGCAGCCTTGATGCCGTCCTCATCGGTGAAGTCCTCCTTCATGTAGATGGCTTCCTTCTCCTTCATGATCTGATACAGTCTGGCATTTCCCATAATAACCGTATCCAGCACCGGATACTCATCATACTTAAAATGGTCCTGCTGCAGGAAGGACAGACGCTGGCCAGGGGTGATCACCACATCCCCATTGGTAGAATCCAGCTGGCCGGACAAGATCTTCAGAAATGTAGATTTCCCGGCGCCATTGGCGCCGATCAGGCCATAGCAGTTCCCTTCCGTAAACTTAATATTAACATCCTCAAACAAAGCCTTTTTTCCGATTCTCAGTGTAATATTATTTGCACTAATCATGTTCGCTTTCTTACCTTTCTCTCACTAACTCACTGACAATATGTGTCCGATCGCAACTATTCAGTATCTTCACAGTTACGTCTGCTCATAAAAAGAATCCGCAGAGTATTTTTGTGGCACAGGAAAGTTCCTGCTCTCCTATGTCATGAAAAAAGAGGTCCTCTGGCCTCTTTCTTCATATCACTCTTATTTTACTAAATATTTTATTTTTTTCAAGTAGCAAACGCAAGGTTTTATCAGCTTTTTGCTGCATTCATAACCAACTACTCCCTACGCGAAATGCCCCTGCGCCTTCATCACCGCGATCACCTGATCCACACAGCTTTCACAGCTCTCGATGGAGGATGCCTCCACCATCACGCGGACTACCGGCTCCGTTCCGGACTGGCGCAGCAGGATCCTGCCGTCATTGCCCAGCGCCTTTGCCACCTTCTCCACTTCAGCCTGCACAGCCGGATCATCCTGAGCTGCCTTCTTATCCTTCACCCGCACATTCTTCAGTACCTGGGGATAGATCTCAACCTCAGACGCCAGCTTATCTAATGTCTGCTTCTTCTCCAGAATGACCTCCATCACCTTCAGAGAGGTCAGGATACCGTCTCCAGTGGTTGCATGCTTGCTGAAAATAATATGTCCGGACTGCTCGCCGCCCAGTCCATGACCGTTTACAGACATGTTCTCATACACATACTTGTCACCTACTGCAGTTTTCTCATAGCAGATACCCTCCCGGTCAAATGCCTTGTACAGGCCAAAGTTGGACATTACCGTGGTCACTACCGTATTGTGAGGCAGCATTCCCTGCTCCTTCATGTACTTGCCGCAGATGTACATGATCACATCGCCGTCCACCAGATTTCCTCTGGAATCCACAGCCAGACACCGGTCTGCATCGCCATCATATGCAAAGCCCACATCACAGCCGGTATCCACCACATATTTCTGAAGATTCTCAATGTGGGTAGAGCCGCAGTTTGTGTTAATGTTCACGCCGTTTGGCTCATTATTGATCACATGGGTCTCAGCACCCAGGGCATCAAACACATTCTTTGCAATGGCAGATGCACTTCCGTTGGCGCAGTCCAGCGCCACCTTCATATTTTTAAAGGAGCGGGTGGCAATGGAGATCAGATAGCCGATGTAGCGGTTCCGGCCTGCGGAATAGTCTGTAGTGCGGCCGATTCTATCCTTCTTTGCCAGGGGGATCTGCCCCATTTCGCCGTCTAAGTAGCGCTCGATCTCCGTGATCACACTCTCCTCCAGCTTCTCGCCGTTTCCGTTGATCACCTTGATCCCATTATCATAAAATGGATTATGGCTGGCTGAGATCATGATGCCGCAGTCGAAGCCCTCTGTCCGAACCACATAGGATACGCTTGGCGTGGTGGTAACATGAAGCAGATAAACATCTGCTCCGGAGGCCGTCAGTCCTGCTACCAGCGAATACTCAAACATATAGCTGCTTCTTCTGGTATCCTTTCCGATCACGACCCGGCATCTGGTGTCTGCATTTTTCTGTCCATAATACCATCCCAGGAATCGCCCCACCTGAAATGCATGTTCTACGGTTAAATCTACATTTGCTTCACCGCGGAAGCCATCTGTTCCAAAATATTTTCCCATTGTTTTATTCCTTTCCGCAATCTTGATTCTGTCATTGTCCTGTACACGGTCATCTTGCGCTCAGCTTTTTTCGTCTTTCCATGTTGTTTACCGGTTCCTGCAATCAGGCTCATTTTACCAGCGGTACTCTTTCATGTCAAGCGGGCTTGCCGACAGTTATCCGAAAATAAAGAAAACCTTAAGAAAAGCCTTCGTTTTTCCGGTGCGATCCCTTTCTTTAGTATATGCAGGCAGCTGTCCTTTTCTGTCTTTCATCTCTTTCTCTAAAACAGAAAGTGCCATCAAAAATAGACTCTTTTAAGGCTATTTTTGATGGCTTTATCATCTTATCTGGTTTTTCCAGAAAGTATGCTTTATAATAGTCATACAATCTTACATGGATAGATAATTTATCTGTTCAGTACAACCTCCACGGCTGCAGCCTCTTTCATAGGGAGAACGCGGCCAGCGGCTGCTGAGATTGCAGGCTTGCTTCGCCTGCATTCCAGCAGCTTTCCTTTTTCCGCGAAAATCCGCCGCCTGCGGCCCATGAAGGCTTATCCCTTATGCAGTCTCCTGCAGCTTGCTTAACTTTGCAGCCTGATCTGCCGTGATCAGCGCATCTAACAGTTCCTGGATATCCCCATTCATGATGGAATCAATCTTATACAAGGTCAGCTTGATCCGGTGATCCGTCACACGTCCCTGTGGGAAATTGTAGGTACGGATCTTCTCCGAACGGTCGCCGGTTCCGATCTGGCTGCGGCGCTCATCCGCCTCTGCATTCTGACGCTTCTCCAGCTCCAGATCATACAGCTTGGAGCGAAGCAGGCGGAATGCCTTCTCCTTATTTTGAAGCTGTGACTTCTCGGTCTGGCTGTAGATCACGATTCCCGTAGGCATATGAGTCAGACGAACCGCGGAATCCGTGGTATTGACGCACTGTCCGCCGTTGCCGGATGCGCGCATGACATCGATCCGGATATCCTTGTCATCGATCACCACATCGAACTCCTCCGCCTCCGGCATAACAGCTACGGTTGCAGTAGAGGTGTGGATCCGGCCGCCGGATTCCGTCTCCGGGACACGTTGTACCCGGTGCACGCCGCTCTCGTACTTCATCTTGGAGTAAGCGCCCTTTCCGGTGATCATGGCAACCACTTCCTTGAAGCCGCCGATCCCGTTTTCGTTGACGCTGACCAGCTCTACCTTCCAGTGCTGGCTGTCTGCATAGTTCACATACATGCGGTACAGCTCAGATGCAAACAGCGCTGCCTCATCACCGCCTGCGCCAGCACGGATCTCCAAAATAATGTTTTTATCGTCGTTGGGATCCTTGGGAAGGAGCAGGATCTTCAGCTCATATTCCAGCTCATCGATCCGCTTCTTGGCTCCGGCCAGTTCCTCCTTGGCCAGCTCCCGCAGCTCCTCATCGCTTTCCTCCTCCAGAAGCATCAGGCTGTCCTCCACATCCTGCTTTGCCTGCTTATATTCCTTATAAGCATCCACTAAAGGCGTCAGATCCGCCTGCTCCTTCATCAGACGCTGAAACCGCTTGGGGTCATCGGTAACTCCTGGGCTGGCCAGCTCCTGCATCAGCTCTTCAAAATGGATCAAAATATCATCTAATTTATCAAACATAATATCCTCCTGTATTCATACGGGAAGCGCTCCCTTCCCCTCACACAGTAACTGTTCCGTACCCTCGCAGTTACCTCACACATTCTTCTATGCTTTTACCACAACCTACGGCCGGCACGCTGCTGCCACCCGGTCATTGCCCGGGGCATCCTTGATGATCCGCACATGGGTGAATCCTGCCTGCTCTAAAAGCTCCTTCACCGCATCTCCCTGATCATATCCAATCTCAAGGTAAACAGACGCACCCGGCTTCAGATAAGCCAGGCTCTCCGCTGCGATCCTGCGGTAAAATTCCAGGCCATCCTCGCTTCCATCCAGAGCGATCCGAGGCTCATAGTCCCGTACCTCCGGCTCCAGTCCCTGGATCACCTGGGTAGGAATGTATGGCGGATTGGATACCAGAATGTCAAATTTTCTGGTTTCCGTTCGCAGCGCTTCAAACAAATCCCCCTGCAGAAAAGTTACCTTGCCCTTCTCCTTCAAAAGCCGCCTGCTGTTTTCTGCCGCCACCTTTAAGGCCTCCTGGGATAAATCCACCGCTGTAATCGATCCGTAATTTCCCAAAGCCGCCAGGCTGATGGCAATGCACCCGGAACCAGTGCACAGATCCAGAATCTGTTCGCCCTTCCCCGGATGCTCCTTTAACACCAGCTCCACCAAAGTCTCTGTATCCTGCCTGGGGATCAGCACATAACGGTTGACAACGAAAGACAGCCCCATGAAATCCTGAGTTCCCAAAATCTGCTGCAGGGGAATCCGTCTGGCCCGCTGCCTGATCATCTCCTGATACCGCTCTGTCATCCGGCGGATCTCCGGATCATCCGGAAGCTCCCGATTCCGGTCTATCAGAAAATGAACCATATCCATGTGAAAGGCTTCCAGAAGCAGATATTTGGCATCCAGCTCCGGTTCCAGGTTCCCCTGCTGCTTCAATGTCTCCTGGCCGTAGGTTAAAAGAGCCTGCAGCGTCTGTTTCATTTTCCAAATCCTTTCCTACTCTTCTCGTAACGGTTCCATGCCCTATCAGTTACCTCTTCTACTGCTTCTCCCAGCCGGGGAAATTTTCATTCAAATAGGTTCTCCAGTCAAAGACTGCCTCCACTGCCTGGATCGCCACCTCGATCATACTGTCATCCGGCTCCTTTGTTGTCAGATTCTGCATCCACATGCCGGGGCGGCTTAAGTAATCCACCAGCTTAGAATCGCTTCGTCCGGCCAGCCGCAGAAACTCGTAGGACACTCCGGCAATCACCGGGATCAGCACGATCCGGCTTACGATCCTCAGCCACACGGTATCCACCCGGATCACCATGAAAAACAGAATACTGATAACCATAACGATCAAAAGAAAGCTGGTTCCGCAGCGCTTGTGCTGCTTGGAGCTTTTCCGCACATTGTCCACCGTAAGCTCCAAACCATGCTCAAGGCAGTTGATACACTTATGCTCCGCACCGTGATACATAAAGGTACGGCGGATATCCTCCATCCGGGAGATCACCTTAATATATGTGATAAAGATGGCGATTCGGATCACGCCTTCCAAAACTGCCATCACCGTGTCCGAGGCGATAAACCTGCGGAAAAAGTTTGCCAGCACAAGGGGAAGCACCATAAAGATCCCCAGCGCCATCACCACTGAAAATACCATGACCAGACTCATCAGAGCCGTTTCCAGCTTTTCTCCGAATACCCGATCCAGCCACAGTTCAAACCGGCTGGGCTGGCTGTCCTCATCATCTTCAAAAAAGCTGGCAGACCAGGACAGGGTCTTCATTCCCAGGATCATGGAATCTGCAAAGTTAAAAATGCCTCTGACAAATGGAAGAGAAAAAAACCGTACCTTTTCCGTCATACTGATATAAGTATCCTTAGACACCTCGATCTCCCCATTTGGTTTGCGGACTGCTGTGGCGTATTCATCACGATTCTTCATCATGATCCCTTCAATAACTGCCTGTCCGCCAATTCCTGAATATTTCATTCCATCCTCCTGATACAAGCATTCCTGTCTCTTTATGTTCTGCGCATAACGGTTCCGTACCTTCACAGTTACCTCTGCATACAAAAAGAGAAAATCTGCCTGTTCCTCATTCAACTAACAAGTAGGTAAAAAAAGCGTCCTCTTCCATACGCGGTATACGCAAAAGAGCACGCTTTTATCACAATTCCTATCCTATCAATTCTACTGAGCCTTGATGCCGTACTTACGATTGAACTTATCAATACGACCGCGGGCTGCAGCAGCCTTCTGCTGACCAGTATAGAAAGAATGGCACTTAGAGCAAACCTCTACGTGGATATCATTCTTGGTAGAGCCGGTTACAAACTCATTGCCACAGTTGCAAACTACCTTTGCCTGGTAATACTTTGGATGGATTCCCTCTCTCATGTTTTTCACCTCACTAATCATATTCGCGGTTTCCGACCGCAGTGAAATACCCTCTGCACCCGCCTGTGTGTTTTTAATCTTTATCAAAAACAGCGAAATGCGGTATTATCTTCGTTGCATATGTCTATTCAGACAGCCTAATCAGTATATCATAGGCAAAATAAAAATGCAACGGTTTTTTTATTTCTTCTTACTTATACATACCGTCTTCTGCGGATCTCATCCACAAATTCCCGGTTGCTTCTGGTTTTGGAGAACAGATCCAGGATCTTCTCTACCGACTCCTCCGGCTTCATGGAATTGGTGGCTCTGCGGACGATCTCCATTGCCTCTGCCTCCTCCCGGCTCAAAAGCAGATCATCCCGACGTGTACCAGATTTTAAGATATCAATTGCCGGGAAGATCCTCTTTTCCGATAGCTTTCGATCTAACACCAGCTCCATGTTGCCGGTTCCCTTAAATTCCTCATAAATCACATCATCCATACGGCTTCCGGTATCAATCAGTGCAGTTGCCAGGATGGTCAGGCTGCCGCCCTCACGCATGTTGCGGGCAGCGCCGAAAAACCGTTTCGGCATATGAAGCGCCGCCGGGTCAAGACCGCCGGATAAGGTACGGCCGCTGGGCGGGACTACCAGATTGTAGGCTCTTGCCAGACGGGTGATGCTGTCTAACAGGATGGTTACATCGCGGCCATGTTCCACCAGTCTTCTGGCGCGCTCGATGACCATCTCAGAAACCCGCTTATGGCGCTCCGGCAGCTCGTCGAAGGTGGAATAGATGACCTCCACATTTTCCCCCACAATGGCTTCCTTGATATCGGTAACTTCCTCCGGACGCTCATCGATCAGAAGGATGATCAGGTGCATATTGGGCTGATTGGTTGTGATTGCCTTTGCCACCTGCTTTAGCAGCGTGGTCTTTCCTGCCTTCGGAGGAGATACAATCATGCCTCTCTGGCCTTTTCCGATGGGCGCCATCAGATCCAGAATCCGCATGGCAGTGGAGTTGCGGATACCTGGCGTTTCCATATGAATCCGCTGATTGGGGAAGATGGGAGTCAGATCCTCGAAATTCGGACGACGCTCTGCCACATTTGCTGGATATCCATTAATACTGGTAACGTAGAGGAGCGCAGCAAATTTTTCCGTGGCTGCCTTCACTCTCCGATTTCCCCGGATCACATCGCCGGTCTTCATGTTAAAGCGGCGGATCTGGGATGGCGCTACATAAACATCATTTTCTCCAGGAAGGAAATTCTCACACCGGATAAAACCGAATCCATCCGGCATAACCTCCAGGATTCCGTTGGCCTCCATACCGCTGTCCAGCTCCTGGATCTCATCCTGACTCATCTCTATATTCCGGCCATCCGGACGGGCAGCTTCACGAACCGGAGCTTCTGAACTTCTTGGATTTCCAGCTTCCCCGCTTTTGGAACTGCCATCGCCAGAATACCCTGCCTTATCCAAAACTCTGCCGGCTGTCTCTGGGTTCAACGCTCCAGTCTCCTGGCTGCGGCCTTCCTGACTGCGATATTCCTGATTACGGTTTTCTTGATTGCGGTACTCCTGATTCCGGTTGTCCTGGCTGCGGTACTCCTGATTACGCCCCTCCTGGCTGCGGTTCTCCTGGTTGCGGCTATAATCCCGGCGGCCCCCATTGTCCTGATTTCTCCCACGGTTCTGATAACCATTTCGATTGTCATACCGGTTTACCACCCGGACATTCCGGCCATCTGTACGGCTGCGGTCCTGGCGCAGTCCCGAATTATCCCGGCCTCCATCTCTCCGGCTCTGGACATTTTCTCTACGCCCATTCATATCAGAACGCTCCGTTCTGACAGACGCTTCTGGTCGGATGGACGGCTCTGCCTTACCAGACTGTTCCGCCTTCTCTGCCCGGACGGACAGCTCTGCCTGGTCAGGCTGTTTTGGCTGCTCTGCCCGAGCGGGCAGCTCCGCC
>JAUNOF010000078.1 GCA_030537215.1 Lachnospiraceae bacterium | reverse complement strand
CATTTCAAAATATGGAATCTTGTCACAGCCAGCGGGGACATATTCAGAATACATCAAAGGCGCTCAGTGAGATCAAGGGAAAACTGATGGAGAAAGAAAAACGGCAGGAAGCTTATCTTTGCAGCTATCCAAGCTTTGTAGATATCTATCGGATTATGACCAGACTTGGAGATCGGAATGGTGCCGAGTCGTCTTTGATCCTCTGTACATTGAAGGATACACAGGGAAGGATTCCTTTCGATGAGGAATACACCAAAGAGCAGATGGAAGGATTTCTGAAGCTGACATCAGGCTTGATCCGGCGAAGTGATGTTTGTACCTGCTACAGCCCGAATCAGCTTCTGCTCCTGCTTCCTGCCACAGCGCCGGAAAAGGGAATGGTGGTGATTCAGCGCCTGCAGGCCATCTGGAAGCTGAAAAAAGAGACAGAGGAGCTGCAGGTAGAATTTGTGCTGCAGCGGGTGAACTAAGGTGCTGTCTTATTCAGCTAAATAGTATGCTGGCTTGGAATCAGGCAGGGAGAAGGGGGGAAATGAGATGGCGGATAAAAGCACGTTTCTGGTTCATATTGTGAGCCGCCAGAACTCTACCTGGCAGGGAACCGTAACGTGGATGGAGAAGAAAAAAACAAAAAACTTCCGAAGTATGCTGGAACTGATCAAAATGATCGATGTGACAGAAGACGAGAAAGGAGGTGTGCAGGATGAAAGAAAAGGAAAAACATAGCATCAGACGATGGATCAGCGGATACTTGGTTCTTGTCATGATGCTTACGTTCCTGTTTGACCATCCCTTTGTATCGTTGTCCTATGCCAACCTGTCTGGAGAGACAGGCGGTGCAGCAGCCAGTGCGTCGGATGCAATTCGAAATGGAAAAGTGTCTTTGAAAAATCAGCCGAAACAGGACATTCAGATTACTGTGGTGTCAGATCAGGCTGGATATGACGCAGGAGATATGGTCTGCCTGGATCTGTATATCACCAATCACACCGATCAGGAGATCACAGAAGGCCTGCTGAAATACCGGGGCAGGGGGATCCTGGAGGACAGCGCGTATTTTGAAGATCTGAGTGATCTGTATCAGGCGGGAACGAAGGAGAACGGGGAGGAAAAAGAGAATCCTGCAGAACCGGTTTCCCAGGAAGAGAATGAAACGGATCTGGAAGAGGATGAGGAGTGGGAGACTGCTTCCGATTCCGATGCAGACCGGGAGGAATATCCGGACCGGCTGACAGATCTGACCATCGCTCCCGGTCAGAGTTATTTCGTAAATTTTTACTTTACCATTGATGATGAGATCAGCGGCATAAAAAATCAGAATATCGAGTTTACCTTCCGGGGAATGCTGGAGGATAAGACCGTTACGGCAAAGGAAACCTTCCGGTATGGAATCGGAGCTATGAATCTGCTTCCTGTGGAGGTTGGCAGAGAAGGACAAGCAGCATATGGAGAAACCAGCGAGATGCTTCTGGATTTTGATCTGGGAGATCTGGAGGACATGATCCTGGAGGCAGAGCTGGAAGCTATGGCAGAGGATGAGGAAGCCGGTTCCTCCCAGGCTAAGAAGGCCAGTTCCTCTCAGGCGAAAACCGCCAGCTCCTCCCAGCTTAAGCCGGACAGCAGCTCCAAGCCATGGATCAAGTGGGAAGGCGACTTGACGGGAATCCCAAAGACCGCAGGGGAGCGTCCTCTGGTAAAGAATCTAAAATGCCAGGTGGAGGTTTATGGAATCAAGCTGAAGAATTTCCGGCTGGCGGATCAGGAAGAGGAGGATGAGTACGGAACCTCCGTAGTTTGTCAGTTTACGGTAGGCCCGGATGCGGAGCCTGGCGTATATCAGGGAAAGGTGACGGCCGCTTATCAGTTTAAAAATCGAAAATTCCAGTCCACCCAGGGCTTTTTCCTGACGGTCACAGAGCCGGAGGATGAGCTGGTGGCAGAGATCATCGCTCTCATTGAGGAACTTCCCGAATTGGAGGAAGCGGCGTCGATCCTGGAAGGCTTTGACCAGGCTGGGGATGACCAGGGATATGAAAAGTATCTGACTGAGCTGTCGGTGCAGGTCCGGCACGTTTATGTGATGTATGAGTCGCTGGAGGAGGAACGGCGGGAGCTGGTAACCAACCGGGATAAGCTGCTGCAGTATGAATGGCTGTGGTCGGCAATGCCCATGGCGGTGACCAATACGGTGAATGTGACGGCGGTGAACAGCTTTAGCTGGAGCAGCTATGGAGGCGCATTGATTGTCCATGGGGATAACGGCCTGGCTGTTCGGGACAGCGGCATGGGAGAAATTGACTTCTTGTACTGGTATGCAGTACGGGTAGAAAAAGAAAACGGAATATTTGTAGTAAAACAGGTAGAAACAGGCAGCGGAACCTCAAAACGGGATGTGTGGGCATCCGGCGACGGTTTTATTCTCCTGTTCCACACCGGCGTTTTGGGCACGGATGTAACTGTAAACGTAGGGGACATGGCAACCGTGAGCAGTGATTTCTGGCGATCCTACCATTCCTATAATGGACAGGTGTACGGAACGGTAACCTTCAGCTCTCCTGCAGCTCAGAAAAATCCAAAGGATAATTCGGGACAGCTTACGGTGATAGAGGCTGCCAGCACCAGAGAATTTATCGAACTGAACCTGTATGATTACGGCTCCGGCAGCACAGGACGGAATATCAATGACAAATTCAATTCGGACAGCAACATGCCCGGCTTCCAGCAGAGCGGAGGAACCAGCGATATCGGTTCCCTGGAAGCGTTCAGAGGCATCAATGATATGAACTTTGGAGATATTGTTACCAGCGATCTGGCGGATGGAACATTGGTGACCAACCAGAGGCCTGTGGGAATTAATGTGGTAAAGGACAGCGCTAACAGCCCGATTTCCAGATATGATGATGTGATGAGCAAGGAGCTGAAAAACGGCTATCCGGCATTAAAAAACGGAACCAGCCTGGGATATTTATTCGGCGTGGAGCCCTATTCCAAAAAGATGAATGGACAAAGCGTGGACGGATTGTTCCAGTACGATGAAGAAACAGGAGCATATTCCTTTAACAGCCGGACCAATTTTGCTCAGTTTGACAGCAGTGATGATACCTTTACGCTGTACGACGAGATTTTTACGCCCAACTTTATCATGTACCCCTTTGGAAACTTCATGCCCTTTAACGATATTGTCCATGATTCCAAGCAGGTGAGCCAGATCAACGAAGGGTATTTTAAGGAGCTGATGCTCCAGGCAAGCTACCTGTATCAGCAGGGACAAGGCAGTCAGTACGCGCAGCTTGCCAAGGTGCTGGGACAGTTTCTGCAGTATGCCAAGGAGGACAACTGGGGAAACGGCTGGACGGCAGAGCGGGCGCTGCAGCACTACTTTTACTGGGGAAGCGAGCTGCCCGGACCGGATGATAACGATCACAATTTTAACCAGATCTCCTTAGACCGCCTGTATTCTCTGGATTATGATGTGGCCTCCGATTTTTACTTCGGCATGGAAATGAAGATGAACTTCATGCAGCCCAAGGGAGGTCTCACCGGCAAGGACGGAAAACAGCCGATGGAGTTTTACTTTACTGGTGATGATGATGTGTGGGTATATCTGGACGGGAGGCTGTTTTTGGATCTGTCCGGTATTCATCGTCATGTAGGCGGAGAAATTGATTTTGTAAAGGGAGAGGTACGATATTACAGTCTGGATACCAAAACCGGAGATGTCAGCAACGTCCCCTATCAGACAGTACCTTTCCGTGATCTTGTGGCGGATCAAAGTATGCTCAATGATCAGGGTACCTTTAAGGATTATACCACCCACAGCTTCAACTTTTATTACATGGAGCGGGGCTCAGGTTCCAGCGTATGCCGGCTGAATTTCAACTTCCCGCTGCTGCGTCAGAATTCCGTATCCGTGAAAAAGGAGCTGTCTGTGGATGAAGCAGATAAGCTGAGTCTGCTGGGCAATCCGGACTTCCGGTTCCAGGTTTTGAAGGAAAGCGGAACCCAGCTTTTTATCGGCGGAAATACCGAGTATGACATTTACAACGAGAGTAATGAAAAAATCGGAACGGGAAGGACGGATGCCAATGGCGTATTTGTCCTCAAGGCGAATCAGACGGCAGTATTCAGCGATATTTCAGAGGACAGCGGACGCTATTTCGTGCGGGAGCTTCTGAATCCGGCGGATTTTGAGCAGTACGGAACCATCACCGTGGACGGCAGCAGCACCACCACCGATTACGATGTGGTCATTGGGGAGGATTCCTTTAAGGGCGTCAACAGTCCGGTGAAGGATGTATCCGACGGCAGCACCGTGTTCAGCTTTAACAATCAGGTTATTTTCAAGAAGCTGGGAAGCCTGGAAATCACCAAGAAGCTGCATGCCTATGAAACCATCTCACCGGAGCCACGATTCCGGTTCCGGGTGGACCTGGACGGCCAGCCGCTGCCGGTTGGAACGGTCTATAAGGTGAGGAAGAACTCCGAAACAGAGACCGGGCCGGAGGGAGAGGCTGTGAGCCAGGCAGAAGAGGAACGAACCGTCAGCGAGGCAGGAATCATTACGCTGACGGCAGAGGAAACGGCGCGAATCCCCAATATGCTTGCAGGAAGCCGGTTTACCGTAACGGAACAGCAGTCCTCTGCGGAGGGCTATCAGGTGAGCTATCAGGTGGATCAGGAGGAGCCCACAGGGGAGATGGCGGCCGGCGTGATCCAAACGGGCAGTCTGGTGTCGGTTATCGTTACCAATACCCAGAAGGGCGGCGCATCCATTGACCTTCCGGTGACAAAGCTCCTGGAGCAGACAGATGGAACGGAGCATACCTACCGCTTTACGTTGGAGCAGGTGACGGGGGCGGATCATGAACTGCCTGTGGAGAATGGGACGCGGCAGACCATAGAGGTGACGGTTGGGCCTGTTTCACCCGAAGTCCCGCCGGGCACGGAGAGCAGCACAAATACCGGAAACTTTACGCTGACCTATCTGGAGCGGGACATAACAGGCAGTCAGGAGACCTATTATTATCAAATTTGGGAGGAGCTTGAGGAAACGCCCGGGGTGCTGACAAAATTTGATGATTCCCGCTATCTGGCAGAGATTACCGTTGAGAAAACGGGCGATGGTCTTCAGATATCTGTAACAAAATATAAGAAGAGCAGCGAGGCCGGGAAGTCCTGGGTTGAGATCCCGGATCCCATAAGCTTTACCAACCGGCTGCTGCAGGGCTATGAGCTTCCGGAAACGGGAGGCATGGGCACAAGATGGTATACGTTCAGCGGCATTGCATGGATGGCACTTGCCCTGATGTATGATATACTTCGGCGGAAAGGAAAGCTTTGATAAACCACTGCCAGGCTTTCCGGACTTCCCGAAAGAAAAAATGAAAGTAATTGTTCAGTAGGTCTGCGCAGGGTCTGCCCCAGCGAAGCGAGGGTATTTACTGCGCTGACCGTAAGATAACCTGGGCCAGAAGGCAAAAATCCCATCGGCGGAGCCGATTTTAAATGGATTTTTGCACGTAACTGTGAGGGTACTGAACAGTTACAAATGAAAAAAAGGAAAGGAAAAGAGAGTATGAAACAATTCAAAAAACTTGCCAGCTTACTGCTGGCGCTGATTATGGTGCTGAGTATGACATCGACTGCGTTTGCAGAAAATGAACCAACACATACCATTACCATCACAAATGAAAAAGAAAAAGAAGGCCATACCTATGAAGCCTATCAGGTATTTGCAGGTGATATTTCGGCTGGCAAGCTGACCAACATTGAATGGGGAAGCGGCGTAGATGGAGACGAGGTTTTAGATGCATTAAAGGAGATGACGGAATCTCCGTATGCAGATTGCAGCAGCGCGCAGGCAGTTGCGGATGTGCTGGCTGGCTTTAACAATAACAGTGCTCAACTGGATGCCTTTGCAGCGATTGTTGGTCAGCATCTGGCCACCGTTGCAGGTACCTCTACAGCGACTGCGTCACCTTATGAAATTACCGTAACAGGTGATGGATATTATCTGGTAAAAGATAAAGACACATCCCTGAATGAGGGGGAAGATGCCTATACCAAGTATATCCTGGAAGTGATTAAGGATGTTACAGTAACCGCAAAGGCGGATGTTCCTACCATTGATAAGAAAATTGTTGTGGATGATGATGAAGAAACCACAACTGCCAATGCGGCGGTAGGAGATACCATTAATTATAAGCTTACCTCCAAGGTACCGGCTATGGACGGTTATGAAAAATATTTCTTCATCGTTCATGATACCATGACCAAAGGATTAACCTTTGATGAGGACAGCGTTAAGGTTGAGATTGGGGAGACGGAACTTACTGAAGGTGAAGATTATGAAGTAGAATCTTCAAACTTGGAAGCCACTGGTGAAACCAATATTGAGATTATTTTTAAGAATTTTATCGCGAAAAAGAATGACAAAGGTAAGGATATTATTATTACATATTCTGCCCAGTTAAATGAAAATGCTGTGATCGGCGTGGAAGGAAACCCCAATAAGGTAACGTTAGAGTATTCCAACAATCCATATGTTAAGGATGAGGGAGAACCTGACAATTCAGATAAGCCGACTGAGCCAACAGGCAAAACGCCGGAAAAGGAAACCTATACCTATGTGACCGGAATTGAATTAATCAAGATCGACGGAAGCTCACAGGCTCGCCTTGCAGGAGCAGAATTTAAAATTACTGGTGATAAGCTGAACAAGGTTCTGGTGCGCAAGGATGTCTTTACAGAATCTGATGAGGGAACCTATTACAAATTAAAGGATGGTTCTTACACAGAGGAGGCTCCAAATGGCCAGACGGAGCATGATGACAAGTATGAAAGTACCACAACCACGTATGTAAAATCGGTTCAAACGGAAATCGTTACTACAGGCAGTGAGGTAACGGCAGAAGCAGTTGTTGGTCCGGATGGTATCCTGCGTTTCGAAGGATTGGCTGCTGGTGATTATGAGATTACGGAAATAAAGGCACCGAATGGTTACAATTTGTTATCTGATCCCATCAGCGTAAACATTACCTGGGAGGCTCCAACTGGTGATGAGTCAAAAGATTGTACCTGGAGCTCCGACACAGATGACGCAATAATCGTTGATGGCCTGATTCAGCTTACTGTTGAAAACAAGACCGGCGCCCAGCTTCCATCCACCGGCGGCATGGGTACCACCATTTTCTACGCAGCAGGCATTATTCTGATGGCAGGTGCAGTATTCTTTGTGATCAGAAGAAAGCGTGCGTAAGAGCAGCGGGGTTAGAAGAAAGCGTAAGAAAAGAAATACAATAACATGCAGCTTATCTGCATGGGAAAGGATCGAAGGGCCTCATGAAACGAAAACTTATCAATTTACTCATCCTCTTGCTGTTCCTGGGAGGCCTTTCGATTTTCCTTTATCCGTCCGTCAGCAATTATATTAATGAAAAGAATGCTTCCAGGGTTATTTCAAGCTATGAGAGCATAGCTGATCAGATGGCGGAGGAGGATTATTCAAAGGAGCTGGCCGATGCCAGAGCCTATAATGAGTTTCTGGCTGGCTTTCCGGATCTGCTGGGAGCGGCCCTTGCGGAGCGGGAACGGGAGGACAGCCCCTATGAAGCTCTGCTGAATATCGGGGGAAACGGAATTATGGCAATGATCCGGATTCCCAGTATTCAGGTCAATCTTCCCATTTATCACGGAACCGATGAAAGCGTTCTTCAGGTAGCGGCGGGCCATTATATCGGTTCCTCCCTTCCGGTAGGAGGGCCTGGGACTCATGCCATTCTGACCGGTCACAGGGGGCTTCCTTCTGCCAGACTGTTTACCGATTTAGACCGTCTGGAAGAGGGGGACATCTTTTACCTGAAGGTTTTAGGAGAGATTCTGGAGTATCAGATTGATCAGATCCAGGTGGTTTTGCCTCAGGAGCTGGACGGTTTGTCCATCGCAGAGGGAGAGGACTATGTAACACTGGTTACCTGCACGCCCTATGGGATCAATAGTCACCGCATGCTGATTCGCGGCACCCGGGTCCCTTATGACGGCAATTATGCGGAAAAGGTAGCCATGAAGCCTGCTCCTGTCAATTCAGATGTTCCAAAGGAGGAGCAGGGAAATGGATTGACGGGTAAGCAGTGGATCTTGTTCGGCGCAGCGGCATTTTTGACCGCTGTCCTGGCTGGTCTTTTCCTTCCCGGAAAAAAGGCGGGAGAGAAGCAGAAGAAGGAAGCAGGGGCAGGAAAGGCGCCGGAGCAGGAGAGAAACCGAGGAGCAGGCGGCAGTTCTTCCGGCAGCAGAGAAAGGGAAAAGAGGGAAGGAAGCCATGAAAAGAAGAAATAAAAGAAATCGAATGTCAGCTTTTCTCGGGGCAATGCTGCTGGCGGTCCTTTGCTTCTGCCGAACTGCGGCTGCTGCGGAGGCTGACGGAAAGGCGGCCATAGATCCGGAAAGGATGGTGACGCTGACCATCGATCTGGAGGAGAGGCAGAATTGTGCGACGGTTTACCTCTATCGGGTAGGTCAGTGGGATGGAAAGGCCGGAGCCTATGGGCTGACAGAAGAATTTTCTCAGTCAGGTGCAGTGCTTGGGACATTTACAGCGGCGGAGATGCTGAAGGCATCCAGGATACTGGAGCAGTATGCACAGGAGCAGGGGATACAAGCAATCAGCTATCAGACCACAGCAGAGGGCATTGCCGTTTTTTCGGATCTGACTCACGGTCTGTATCTGATCTGCCAGGAGCGGAAAGCATCCGATAATGTGACCATCACACCGTTTTTGACGGCTCTTCCTGTTATGGATACTGTGACCCATGAATGGAATTATCAGGTCAGAGCTTATCCGAAGCATGAACCGGACCAGCCGGAGCCAACCGATCCGGATGAGCCGACGAAGCCAGATCCAACTGATCCGGATAAGCCGACGAAGCCAGATCCAACTGATCCAGATGAGTCCACAGGGCCGGAACCATCAGAGCCGGAAAAACCAACGAAGCCGAATCCGATAGACCCGGATAGACCCGACCGACCGGACAAGCCAGATCCCACGGCCCCGGCGCCTTCAAGCCCGGAGCCGGGGCAGCCTATGCCAGGGGACGGAGGAAATCCGCCGGATGAACCGGTTCCCCTGAGTGAACTGGCGGATTCCATTATACCCCGTTCTGGACTGGAACGGATGCTGGAGCAGATCGAGGATCTGATGACTCCCTTAGCTGTTCTTCCAAGAACAGGAGACGGTTGGATCTCCTGCGGATCGCTGGTTGTGATCCTGGCGGTCAGCGGAAGCCTGATCTTTTGTCTTGTATGCAGACGCAGAAAAAAGAAGCATAATTGATTTTGAAAGACCCGATGCCTCTGGCAGCGGGCCTTTCGTTTTTTGTAAGAATTATCAGATAGAATTGATACGATTCTTATAGTATACTGAAAACGTAGCTTATATAGATTCTGCGTAACTGTGAGAGTACTGAACAGTTACGATCTTGCTTCTTAATGAAGCAGAAGAACACAGGAGGGACTATGAAAAAATTATTATCAATTGTGCTGACCATGGCGCTGGTATTATCTCTGGCCGGGTGCAGCAAGCCGGACCCCAGAGAAATCTATGATACGGCTTCGAAGAAAAGCGGAGAGCTGGCGGACATGGCTATGACCTATGAGACAGATATGAAGATGATTCAGGGTGAGGATACGCTGGATATGACCATGTCTATGGAGATGAAAATGACGGGAATCAATTCAGACAACCTGCGCTACGTTGCAGAAGGAACAACCAGCGCCATGGGCCAGGAGATCCCTATGAGCATGTACTACGAGGATGGCTGGTATTATATGGATACCATGGGGCAGAAGTTCAAATACGCTATGGATATGGAAACCATGATGGAGCAGATCAAACAGAGTATGGGAAATGCAAATATGAGCTCCGAGTATTTGACGGATATTACGGCGGAAAAGGACGGCGATAGCCAGATCCTGACCTTCACAGCAGATGCATCTAAGCTGGATTCCTACGTTCAGGATATTATGGGAATGATGGGAACCGGCATGGAAGGAGTTTCCTACACCATTCACGAGATGAGCGGGGAGGCTGTGGTGAATAAAGAGGGATATTTTTCCAGTTCTAAGATCCTGATGAAAATGGACATGACGGTGGAAGGCGAAGCCGTTGCCATGGAGATCGATATGGATGTGGTTTATCAGAATCCGGGACAGTCTGTGACCATCGATACACCGGATCTGGAAGGCTATACGGAGATCGATCCAAGCCTGCTGGGGCAGTAGGAATCGGACGTATCAGAATAAAAGCGGGCAAGCAGCCTTGGCTCCCTTTACTCATAAGGGGGGAAGCCAAGGCTGCTTGCCCGTAAGTCTTTAAAACCTCTTGATTTTCCGTGCTGCAGTCTTCTCAAACTCAGACTCTCTGACGATCAGCCGGGAAATCCTTTTATAGACCGGCATCGAACGGTTAAAGTTATCGATCAGCTCCTGAAGCTGTCCCTGAATATCCGCAATCTCAGCCTCTTTGACAAATTCGTAATCCGGGAAAATTTCTGCTTCGATCAGGTTATCCTTCTCACGAACCAGGATCTCCTTTACCAACTGGTCGCGGCTCAACTGATTTTCCAGCTCCTCGGGAGAAACATTTTCTCCGTTTGCCAGAATGATCAGATTTTTCCTGCGGCCTGTGATATATACATATTGATCCTCATCTACATAGCCCAGATCGCCGGTTTTCAGCCAGCCGTCCTCCAAGGTCTCCTTTGTCTCTTCCGGCATTTTATAATACCCCATCATAACGCTGGAGCCCTTTACCCAGATTTCCTCATCCACCACCTTCGCCTGGCAGTTGGGCAGCAGCTTTCCTACAGAGCCGATCTTGTTGGCCCATTCCAGGTTGGTGCTGATGACAGGAGAGCACTCGGTCATGCCGTAGCCCTGAAGGATGGTGATGCCGTATTCACGGAACCGCTCCACGTAATCCGGGTCTAAGTAAGCGCCGCCGCTGCATATCATCCGCAGCCGTCCGCCAAATGCGGCCTGGGCGATCAGGGGCTTGGGTGTTCCGGCAGGCGCCTGCTTGGAAGCCTCCTTTAGCTTGCTGTAGATGGATTCGATAATCATGGGAACCATGAGAACCAGCTCCGGCTTAAACAGATTTAAATTTTTCTGCACCCGCATGATGGAGTCATTGATGCAGATGGTGGTGCCGATATACAGACCCTTGATAATATCCATGGTAAGACAATATACGTGATTAATGGGAAGGAGGGTCATAGAAACGGTTCCTGCCGGAATCTTCATGTCCAGGCAGACTGCATTGTCCGTCAGGTTCTGGTGGCTCAGCATAACGCCCTTGCTCTTTCCGGTGGTGCCGGAGGTAAAAAGAATGGTGCACAGCTGCTTCGGGTCCAGACAAGGCTCTTCTTCCAGACCGTCTTCCATGCCGGATGGGGTGCTGCTGATCTTAGAAGGAGTTCCCTCTGCCGGATCAGCTGCATATTCCTCCAGAAGGCAGGAAAGTGACAGCGCTGTTTCTGTAGATTCCCCAGCCTGCATGGAGACCACATGGGAGATCTGAGGACAATGTTCTTTCGCGCCGGCAGCCACATCGGCCCGGATTTCGTCATAAATCAGCATCTCCACATCGGCCCGGTTTAACAGCTCCCAGACGGCATCTGCAGGAAACTGGGCATCAATGGGAACTGCCACGCTGCCGCAGCCGGTAATGCCGAAATAGCTGATGATCCAGGAATAGGAGGTAGCGCCGATCAGGGCAATATGCTTTCCTCTCATTCCCAGTCCTGTTACCATCCGGCTTACTGCCAGGGAATCCTGATTGACATCCAGATAGGTTTTCTCTTCCACTTCTTTTTTTACTTTATATCGGAATGCAGCCTGCTCACCATAAGCAGCCGCTCCATGGCGGATCACATCCCGCAGAGTTTTTACTTCCATGATTTCCTCCATTCTGGCGTGTTTCACAACACTTTCCTCCATGTTCCGCCGCTTCTTATGCATTCTGCAGGGACTTGATATAGGTGATGGCATCGCCTACGGTTTTTACCTGGATTACGCTCCGCTCATCTACTTCGATGTCATAACGGTCCTCCAGTTCCCCTACCATGCTCATAAAGTCATAGGAATTGAATCCTAAATCCTCTACAAACCGGGAATCCTCCGTAACATTTTCTGGTTCAACCTCTACATATTCACAGATAACTTCCTTTAACTCATTTAACATAACAATATATTCCTCCTGGTATTTGGTGATTTTATGCAATTTGCAGTGCGGTTTCTTATACCCACTCCATGATCTCGCCAACTGTCCGGCTGCAGTCTTCTACGCCGTGGAACAGGATCCGGCACAGGTAATAGTAAATATCCCGAAGCTTCTCTGGTGTCACCACACCGGTCTGATACTCAAAGCAGAAGTCCATGCCGTTATCCGACGGATTTTCGCTAACGGTCAAATACAAAGTATGTGCTGCCACACCGTTGGAATAGCGGGCAGTCCGATACTGGATACCTTCCAGCTGATCCAGTCCGGGGCCGTCATAACGCATGGACAGCGGCTGGTAGGTCAGGGACAGAGGTTCATAGGTCTGGCCGTCCTCCAGATGATAGTACTGCTTCCGGTAATAGTAGTATTCGCTTGGGCTGTAGTTGGCATGCCGGAAATACTGGTTCTGCATGTCGCGGATCTTATAGATGCCCTCGATAAAGCTGTCCTCCTTCGGCACGATGGTGCGGAAGGGGAAGCAGTGGATTCGGCTTCCGCCGCAGCGTTTTTCGGAAAGGGTGGCTCTTCTGGCAATGGTGGTGGTCACGGAAATATCATCCAGATTGTTTTCCTTCTGCAGATAGGTCCGCAGGCCCATTAACAGGAGACAAACCATGGAAATATGCTGTTCTTCACAGAACTTGTGAAGCCGTGCGGCAGGCTCTGTTTCCAGATGGAAGGTGGTGATATTGGCTTCCACGTTATTGGAGGTGTTTGTTGCAGCACGCAGGTTTGGATTGCCAGTGGCCTTTCGTTCCGCCTCCAGCTTTCCAGGACCGTAGATGTCAGCAAAAATCGGTTCGGAGGAGGCGATCAGCTTCTGGAAGAACTCCCGGTCCTTCTGGCTGGCAGCGGAGCCTGCTTCGTACTCCAGATCCTTTTTCAGCTGCTTGATATAGGAAGCCATCTCCTTTGGATGCTTGATGTTGTCATACAGACGGGAACAGTAAAGCTCGATCACATCCCGGAAAAAGACGATCAGCGATTGGGCATCCATGGTCATATGGTCCACGGCAATGTAGATTCCCTGGAAACCATCCGGCAGCTTGATCATGACGATGTGGTGCATGGGAGAATCAAACCGGACAAATGGAGTCTCTGTCCATTCCCGCATTTTCTGCTCTGCAGCCTCCATGGTCCAGCCGGTAAAGTCGAAATGCTCGATAACGGAATCATCCTTTTTCACCACATACTGCCAGGTTTTTCCTTCCTTATCCTCTGCAAAACGGATCCGCATGGATTCACACCGGTCGATGGCCTCCTCGATGCTTTCCTGCAGCAGCTTCCAGTCTAAGTCTACCTGGATCGTCAGGCTGGCGCCGATATTTAATACCTGTTTTTTCGGACAGTATTTTAAGCAGTAAAAGTGCAGATTCTGTGCATTGGTCAACGGGTAAACTTTATATCCTTTTCTGGTTTTCATAAGATTATTTCTCCTTTATCGGAAATACTGGTGAATCATCTGCTTCACAGCGCCTTCATAGGCAGCCGGATCCTTATAGTAGGCTTCCGCATGGCTGGCGCCGGGAATGACTAAAAGTTTCTTTTCGGAATGACAGGCTCCGTAAAGCTGATATACCATGGAGCAGGGAACAAAGGTATCTTGATCACCATGAATAAACAAGGTAGGGGTCTGGGATTTTGCCACTTCCTTTTTCGCATTGCATTCATTCAGGCCATAGCCGGCCTCCCGCTTTGCCATCCGGTCCGCCAGATTCATCAGAGGAAAGGAGGGAAGATGGTACATGGTCTTCAGCACGGACTGGAACACCTCATAGGCGGAGGTGAAGGCACAGTCGGATACGGCAGCCTTTACCTGTCCGGGCAGATCCAGTCCGGTGGTCATCAGGACAGTGGCGCCGCCCATGGAAATGCCGTGAAGCATGATCTGGCAGCTGTCGCCCAGACGGGAGACTACATATTCAATCCAGCGCTTAGCGTCCCTGCGGTCCAGGCAGCCGAAGCCGATGTAGGTTCCTTCGCTTTTTCCGTGAGAGCGTTCGTCCACGATCATCAGGTGGAAGCC
>JAUNOF010000077.1 GCA_030537215.1 Lachnospiraceae bacterium | reverse complement strand
CTTTTCCTTTTCTTTGAAGTACATCTCAATTCATTATTATGAATTACTTTCCAAACAAAACATTGGGCAGGAACAGCACGACCTGCGGGAAAAACATGATCAGCAGAATCACTGCTACCATAGCCGGAATGTATTTTACTGCTTCCTTCGTCACCGCCTTTACCGGCAGCTTGGCCACTCCGGAAACCACAAACAGACAGATTCCAAAGGGCGGGGTGATGATACCCACCATAAGTGATAAAATCATCAGTACCCCAAAATAAATCGGGTCAATTCCCATTCCCTTTACAACCGGCATGATAATGGGAGCCAGCAGCAGAACTGCCGCTGTTGTATCCATAAAGCATCCGATTACCAGGAAAATCAGGATACAGATAAAAATCACCACGGTAACGCTGGACTGTTCCGCAATCTGCTGCATCCCGGATGCGATCATCTGAGGCAGACCTTCCCGGGTAATGATCCAGGAAAACATGCTGGCAGATGTCATAATAATAAACAAGGGGCCGCAGGCCTCCGCCGTATCCTTGCAGGTTTCCCACAAATTTTTTAAGGTCACTTTTTTATAACAGATACCCAAAAAGATGGAATACCACACAGCAATCACCGCCGCCTCCGTGGTGGTGCAGATTCCGGATAAAATGCTGCCTAATATGATGATAAAGGTCAAAAGGGCCGGAAATGCTTTGGGAATCGTAAGCAGCGCCTGTTTCACCGGAATGGGAGAGCAGGGCATTTTTTTTCCTTTTTCCGTAAAATGTGCAATAATAAACACTTGAGCGCACAAGGCTCCGCACAACAGTACCCCTGGCACCACGCCGCCAAAGAACATGCTGGCAACGGAGATCTGGGAAATAGCTCCCAAAAGAACCATAGCTGCGCTGGGTGGAATAATCGGGCCGATAATAGAGGATGCTGCAGTTACACCGGCTGCATATTCCGGTTCATATCCGGCCTGCTTCATCATTTTCATTTCTACCAGTCCTAAGCCGCCTGCATCTGCGATCGCCGAACCGGACATGGAAGCAAACAATGCAGATGCCACACAGTTGGCATAAGCCATGCCGCCCCGGAACCGCCCGACCAGTGCAAGGGACAGATTAAACAGCCGGTCTGTCACACCGCAGGTATTCATCAGCCGCCCTACCAGCATAAATCCCGGCAGGCACAGCAGCGTGAAGGAGTTTAAATACGCCATCATATTCTGAGAAAGAATCGTTACAGGCATTTTCGGATTCATTCCCAGCCAGACCAGTCCAGGAATTCCCAGTGCAAATAAAACAGGAAACCCTAACAACATCAGCACCAGAAAGGTAATAATTACCACAATCATACTGACACTCATACCGATTCCTCCTTTCCTTCCTCCTCCGGAATTCCCATGAAAGCATCTACCCGCTTTAACATTGCTTCATTTTCCCGCTTCTCCTGTTCCAGGCGAAGCCGTTCCTGTTCTTCTCTTCTCTGTCCGAAATAATCAAAGCCTGGAACCAGGTCGTTCAGCATATCCACGATCACTGCAAAAGCCATATAGGCGCCGAATATTAAAACCGGAAGATAATACACATATCTTGGCATTTTTAAAGCTGCGCTTACATTGGTCAGCTTAGGCAGAAGGCGAATTACGCTGTACGTCACCACGGCAAAGAACGCAATCTCTCCAAGACGGATTATGCTTCTTAACACCTTCTGCAAATTTGAAGGCAGAGAGCCGGATATAAAATCAGCCACCACATGCTCCTTTGCCACAGTGGTCAGCGATGCGCTTAAATAGCACAGCCACACCAGCAGCAGGCAGCAGATTTCTTCAATCCACGAAATCGAATAGGACAATGCGTATCTGGAAACAATTCCCACTGACACAATCAGAATAATTGCAACCATAACCGCTCCTGCAATATTCTTGATTCCGTCATAACTGACAATGATAAACCGATTCAGTGCCTTTACTAATGTTTTCATGAAATCCTCCTTTCTTCTGGAATTTCCGGTTCGATAAACACAGCCTTCCATATGACGCTTCGCATATGGAAGGCCCCGTTGTTACTCCTCTAAAATCTTTATAATTTCATCATACGTTCCTACCGGCCATTCTCCTGCTGCCTCGTACCGGTCTGCTATGCCCTTCATGGGAGCCTTTAATTTTTCAACCTCTTCCGGCGGAAGGGAGATCACTTCAATTCCGGCATCCTTCATCTTGGACACATTTTCCTCCAGAATATCATCGGCCAAACCGCTGTAATATTCGCCGGCTTTTAATGCGGCCTCCTCAATCAGCGCTCTCTGAGGGTCAGTAATATTCTGATACATGTCATAGTTCATATACACATACATGGCGTCAAAATAGGAGTTCAGTTCAATTAAATACTTGGCAACCTCATAAAAGCCCATGGTGTAGGCAGCATCCTCGGTACACCAGATGGCGTCCACGATTCCCTGCTGCAGTGCCAATAAGGACTCATTATAAGCAATCGGGGTTGGATTCATTCCCAATTCCGAAAAACACTCCATGGTGATGTCCACCGGAGGAATCCGGACCTTCAGCCCCTTCATATCCTCAACCGTACGGATCTCCCGATTGGACACCAATGCTGTTCCATTCCGGTACCAATTGTTTGCGATAATCTTAATATTATTCAATTCACAGAACTTGTCCTTCCACTGCTGGGTCAGTTCGCTTTCATTAACCTTTCTGTAATCCTCCTTAGAGCCGTAGGTAAAGGTAAGGCTTCCTACCTTTGCCTCATTCACGCCATTGCTGGTCATATAGTTTGCTTCCAGGAACAAATCGATGGAACCCTGTCCGGTCATCTCCAGCTGGTCAACGGCAGCTCCAAGCTGGGAGGAGGGGAAGGTATTCACCTTGATCGCTCCGCCGGACTTTTCTTCAATATAATCCTTCATATAAGTCATTGCCTGGGTAGAGATATCATCGGCAGCGCCGGTAGAGCCCATGGTAAGCTCCAGGGAGCCGTAATCAATCTCCCCGCCGCTGCTGTCAGAGCCTGACTCTGGGGCAGCCCCGCCCTGATCTGTGTCGGTATCTGCTTTCGCCTCTGTCTGGGCCTGGGCAGGCGCCTGAGTCCCGTTAGATGCCTGGTTTCCGGAGCAGCCGCTGAAAAGAACAGCTGATGCTGCTGTTATAATCGCCAAACTCAATGACAATATTCTCTTCTTGTACATGAATACCTCCCTTTCTTTCGAGCCATCTGGTTTCCGGCAGAGCGGACATGGCCCTAACGCTTAAACTCCTCAATGCTTCTTGCCGCACGTCCATCCGGCAGCGCGATCGGTTCGATGCAGCCTTCGCTGTGCAGCGCCCATGGCAGGATCACGCCGGAGTGACCGCCTCGTCCGCCGATAGTAACCACTTCTACATCTTTTGGAGTCCTGGTTACCGGCATCGGATGCTTATTCTTAAAGCTGGCAGGTCTTACCGGAACTAATCCCCGGTTCTTTACCATTGGAGTCTGATGGTATGCATAGGTGTGAATATGCTCCTGGATCATCTCCTTGGTAAATCCAGCCTTTTTCAGCATCATGGCATGATCTGGCGTCAGACACACAACCATGGGGCCCGGCATATACGCATTGTTGGAGCCAAGGGTGGTACAGCAGGCCGTGATAGTGTCCAGCAGATCATAACCGTCAAGGCTTAAGAAATCAATGATATCGTGGATCGGCTCTGCCTTTAATACATAAACCGTTGTGGTGTCTTTATCATAGTGATCTTCGTTGATCATGTTCCACTGCGCCAGCTCCGGCTCCTCTGCGAAGCAGAAGGTAAATTCAGCCTGGGATGCGATACAGTCCAGATCACACACGCCAGGTACGGAGCGAAATACATTCATCATAACCAGATTAACCGCTCGTCCGATGGTGGCATTCATCGGCCAGCCAGGTCCCTGGCAGCCCTGCTTGCCGGAAATTCCGATTTCCTGTGCAATGGGGCCAGATACCAGAACCATATTTCCGCCTGGATGAGAGGTGGTAACGGACTGATTTAAGTTATACAGCGGGCTGTTCAGCGCCTTGAAGG
The DNA here is from genome assembly GCA_030537215.1 of Lachnospiraceae bacterium. Taxonomy (GTDB): domain Bacteria; phylum Bacillota; class Clostridia; order Lachnospirales; family Lachnospiraceae; genus Caccovicinus. Next base: position 10,265 of record JAUNOF010000077.1, on the reverse strand, counting down.
CTGCAATCAGCACCGGCATGGCCTTGGGCACACAGCCAGCCATCACCGCCGCAATCGCCACGTCCTTAACGGTAACGGTTCTGCCGCTTGGTCCGCTGGGATCGCAGAGCACCATATCCTCATCAAATGGGCAATACTCCAGCATTGCCTCGTATCTTCTTCTGGTAGGAGGGATGATTGGAAGTCCGTCACTGATATGCATTTCGTTAAAGTAGGCATTGACTTCCTCCATGTAGGCCCCCGGCTCCTTTGCCTTCTCCTCATCAGCCTCAATCTCCAATGGAAGCAGTCCGTCCTTCGCCGGAGCAACCTTATCCATCTTAAAATCAATATGCGCTAATTTCTCCAGCTCATCCCCATTCGTAGTCAGTGCCTTCAGGATATAATCCCACTTTAAATCTACCTGATCTGCTACCTCCTCTACCGTGCTTGCCTGATAGATATCAACGGAGCACAGGCACAGATGACCAGCGCGGTACACACCCACACCTTCTGTGATGGCGCTTCCTGGAGGCGCCGTCATATAAACAGTGGGGATTCCCAGTTTCTCTAATGCAATGGTCACAACGGTTGTGGAGGAGGAGGTTCCCATATCTCCAAAGGCTACGATCGCTGCCGTTGGTTTCTCCTCTGCCAGCATCTGCGCATACTCATACAGCTTCTTTGCGTCCTTGCCTCTTACGGTCTCGGTATACTCCACAAAATTAGTGATGCCCAGTTCCTGAAAATGCTCTTTGATCCGGTCGAATACAGTATAGTAGTTGCAAAATCCCAGCTTGGTATTATTGTAAAACAGAATTTTTCCGTTTCGCAGCTCATCAATGGAAACACGTTTTGCAAGCTGAATGACTTCCCGTTCCTGGAATCCTCTTGGGTCAAGCAGGTTATTTAATTTCATAGTATGGTCCTTCCCTTCTCATTTTTTTGTTTCACAAACCGGCCTTTTTGTGATATTTGCTTTATCAAATCACTGTTTTTTTGATATTTTTATTATATTCGAACAATTGTCAGAGAGCAATTCCCCTTTCCCCCTCCTTTTTTTCCATTTTGGAATATGGCTTATCGGAAGAAAAAGCCGCGGATATCATAAGCTGACATCCGCGGCCATATTCCTTGCTCTTACCACTTATTTTTTGCCTTTCGTTGCGCCGTTCTCCTTCATGCACCGGATAAAGTCCGGCAGGATCTTTTTCGTGCTGTCGCATTTCGTTACCAGAGAAAAATAAAAGAAGGGCAATTCTTCGATCTCCCTGCATACGATTCCATTTCCCTGCAGCCGTTCTGCCACCTGCCTGGGCAGGATAGAAACGCAGCTGCTCTGCCGGACTACCGCCCAAATTGCGCTGATCCATACCCCATATGCCCGGAAATTGGGCCGAATTCCTCTTTTGTCGAATTCCTCCAGAATAAACTGTTTGAAAAACGGCTCGTCCCGCTCTGATATCAGCACCAGCTCCTGCTCCCCCAACTGCTCCAGGGATATGTGCTCCACAGACGCCAGGGGATGGGTTTCGTTCATAAGCGCCATCATTCGGTCCTGCACCAGTGGATATTTATTATATCGTTCCGCGGGAACCAGCTTACTGAACATCATACATGCATCTACCCGGTCACTGTCCAGCATCTCCATCCCTTCTCTGGAATTACACTCTTTGATATTTAAATTGACCTCTGGATTCTTTTTGATAAAATCAGAAATTCCATTCATCATGCCATAATAAGACAGAAACGATATGGCAGAAATCCGAAACATACTGCAGCCGCCGGAAAATTTAGAAATAGCAGCATTCATCTTGTCATATTCATTGGAAATATTGCGGGCATGGGGCAGGATCGCCCGTCCGGCTTCTGTTAATTCAATGCTTCTGGAATGCCGCACGAACAGGTCCACATCCAGCTTGGTTTCCAGACTTTTGATCCGTTTGGATAAGGATGACTGGGACAGATACAACTCATCTGCTGCCACAGAAAAGTTTCGGTACTTCTCCAGAGCCGTAAAATAATAAATCAATAGCAAATCCAATGCTTCTCCCTCCTCACTGAACTACGTCTTTATTTGCAGCGAATAGCTTTATTATACCAGCAGTTATCCGATAATGAAATTCTTTTTTCGCTGTTTTCTATTACTTTTCATTTTTTTAACAGAATGCAGCAAAATAATTAGATATAAAAACAGCGGCTCTGCTTTTCATCAAAAGCCAGAAACCGCTGGTCTCTCATTTTATTTTTATATCCACGTTATTCATGTTACCGCAGCAGCCGGATTTCCTTGCAGCTGCGCAGACCTACTGAATCGTTACATGCTCCTGCACATATGCCCGGCTCTTCACAGTGGCGCAGGCAACAATAAATCCCAGAAGCGCCACAGCTACTGCCATCCATCCGATCAGACGCATCCTGCTGCCGCCCTTGAACATATCATAATAGCCCTTCAGATAGATAAAGGTGATGATTGCCGGAATGCAGTAGGACACATACCATTTCAGCCCTTTTGGAAAGGAGATTCCTTGTCCTGCATTCACCTCTGCCAAAAAGTGATCCCAGCCCCAGCCATTTCTGCCCGTACAAAACAGCACATAGCCAAGGCTTCCCAACGGCAGCAGATTATTGGAAACAATAAAATCCTCCAGATCCATAATGTTGGTGCCGCTGCCCAGGGGCTGGATCCCAGAAAGCAGATTAAAGCCCAGCACGCAGGGCATACTCAGAAGAATCACTGCCGCAGCGCTGACCAGCACACTTTTGGTTCTGGACCAGACAAATAAATCCATATCGAAGGATATGATATTTTCAAACACGGCAATGATGGTGCTCAGCGCCGCAAAGGACAAAAACAGGAAAAACAGTGCACTCCAGAGACTTCCGCCTGCCATCTGTGCAAAAATATTGGGCAGCGTGATAAACACCAGGCTTGGCCCAGCCCCCGGCTCGATCCCGAAGGAAAAGCAGGCCGGAATGATGATAAAGCCAGCCATCAGCGCCACAACGGTGTCCAGAATCGTAATATTTAAGGCTTCCCCGGTCAGGCTCCGTTCCCGTCCCAGGTAGCTTCCGAAGATCAGCATAGCGCCGATGCCGATGGATAAGGTGAAAAAGGACTGACTCAGCGCACCAAATACCACATTGCCGATGCCGTTCTCCACCATCTTCTCAAAGTCAGGGATCAGGTAAAATCGGATTCCCGCGTCTGCGCCATCCAGAAAAAAGGAATGTGCTGCCAGTACTACCATAAGAAGAAGCAGCGCAGACATCATCACCTTGGATACCCGCTCGATTCCATTTTTAAGACCTAACAGGCATACTGCAAATCCAATCACACAAACCAGAACCGTCCAGAATACCATCACCCCCGGATTCCCCAGCATCTCGTTAAATGCTCCGGAAACCATATCCGGCGTGGCGCCTGCAAAATCGCCCCGGATACTGCGGAAGCAGTAGAAAAGCATCCAGCCGCCTACCATGGTATAAAACATCATCAGCATATAGCATCCGATAATGCCAATTGCTTTCATCCAGTGCCAGCAGGAACCCTTCGGTTCCAGCTTCTCAAAGCCAGTGGCCACACTCTGGCGGCTTCCCCGGCCCACTGCAAACTCGCAAACCAGCACCGGGATTCCCAGCATTACCAGGAATACCAGATAGATCAGGATAAAGGCAGCGCCTCCAAATTCACCGCACATGTATGGGAACTTCCATACATTCCCAAGTCCGATGGCGCAGCCGGCAGACACCAGAATAAAGCCCAGCCGTGAGCCAAATTTTTCTCTTTCCATTGTAACCTCCACTCCAATTCCTGTAAAATCTGTGTGTCATCAGAATCAAAATCCCTTTTGACTCTGATAACATAACGTTTTATTATTATAATACCGGTCAGGAATGGATTGCAACTTTTCATTTTCCATATTAAAATAAGAAAAAGTTATAATTGGAGGAATCCATATGAATACAAACCAGTTAAAATATTTCGTTGCTGTGGCAGAAACCAGAAGCTTTACCAAAGCAGCAAATCAGTACTATATCTCCCAAACCGCCATTACCCAGCAGATCCGTGCTCTGGAGGAATTAATGGAGGTACAGCTGATCGACCGCACCAGCCGGCCGATTCAGCTGACACCAGCGGGAAATGTGTTTTTAAATGAGGCCAAGGCCATTCTGGAGCGGATGAGCATGGCCGTCAGCCGGGTACAGGACGCTTCCACCGGGCTGGTGGGAACCCTGCGCATCGGCTATACCAAGGGATATGAGCGCAGCAACCTGTCCAACCATCTCCGTGCTTTTCATCTGGACTATCCCAATATCCTGATTACCTGCTACCGTTGTGACACAGACAAGCTGGCATCGGGACTGTTAAATGGAGATTATGATATTATTTTTACCTGGGACAGCACCAATATTATGCAGGAGGATGCCGTGGAATACCGCCTGATCGAACACGCACCGCTGGTTGTCGCTCTTTACAGCAGCCATCCCTTTGCCTACCGCTCCTTTCTTCGGCGGGAGGAGCTGCGGAATGAAAGCATCCTGTACATGACGCCCTCCGGCGCCGGAGAATCCTTCGGGGATAACCACTATATGGATCTGTACAAAAAAGCAGGATACTATCCAAATATCCTGTTTCGCTCCAGTGATATTGAAAGTATCCTGATTATGGTAGCTGCCGAGGAAGGCATCTCCATCCTGTCCTCTTATATGACGAATAAGCTGACCAATGCAGACAATCTGGTGTTTGTGCCGCTGGTGGGCGAGGGAGAATTTGAGGACATTATAGCGGTATGGAAACGAGGAGACCAGGAACCGCCGCTGCGCCATTTTGTGGAACGGCTCTTTTCTGCGGCACAGCCATAAGAGAAACGCCCTTTTGCTCCTTCTGCCTGGCACTAGTGCACTGATCCCTTACGCCTCCTCCTGCTGCACCGCTGCGCCTGTCTTTACATCCAGCGCCTCGTCCCACTGCCAGCACAATCTGCCGTAGCGCCTGGTCACACTTCGGATCTCCTGCTTCAGATCTTCTGTCAGATCCTCTTTTCTCAGACGCCACTTCCAGTTGATTCCTACGGTAGAAGGCTGATTCATCCGGGACCGGTTATCGCTTCCCAGGTAATCCTGCATAGGAATCACACAAAGGGCAGAGCGGCTCTGCATAATTGTGCTGATAAAGGATTTGTACAGCCATTTCTTCGGAGTATAGTGATCGCACAGGTAATCCCTGGCCATCTCCTGCTCTTCCTTGGAGATGCTGTTAAACCATCCAACGATGGTCTCATTGTCATGAGTTCCGGTATAGGCAACGCTGTTTTCAATGTAGTTGTGGGGCAGATAATCACTGGCGCAGCCGGAATCCCTGGAGTCGAAGGCAAACTCCAGCACCTTCATGCCTGGGAAGCCGCTTTCCCGAACCAGCTGGCGCACAGAGTCTGTCATATAGCCCAGATCCTCTGCGATCACCTCCCGCTGTCCCAGCACCTGACGCATCCGGTAAAACAGCTCCATCCCTGGTCCCTTTTCCCAGTGTCCGCTTACTGCAGATTCGGCGCCGAAGGGAATGGAATAATACTCATCAAATCCGCGGAAATGGTCAATGCGCACCACATCATACAGGCGGAAGCAGTACTCCAGCCGCTGCATCCACCACTGGAATCCGGTGTTCCGATGATAATCCCAGCGGTACAGGGGATTGCCCCAAAGCTGCCCGGTAGCAGAAAAACCATCCGGCGGGCATCCGGCTACTGCAGTTGGAATATTATTCTCATCCAGCTGGAACAGCTCCGGATGCGCCCAGGTGTCGGCGCTGTCCATGGCCACATAGATAGGGATGTCACCGATGATCCGGACCCCCTGGCGGTTGGCATAGGCTTTCAGCTGATACCACTGCTTGTAAAAGGTGTACTGCAGATACTGCTGGAATTCAATATCAAAATACAGCTCCCGGCGGTAGTAATCAAGAGCATTGTTCCATCGAAGACGGATATCTTCCGCCCATTCTGTCCACGGCACGCCGTTAAACCGATCCTTTACTGCGGTAAATAACGCGTAATCAGAAAGCCACCAGCTGTTTTCCGCCAGAAATCTCTGGTAATCCGGATCTTCACTGATGTTGCTGCGCTCATATGCCTTCCGAAGAAGGCTGTACCGATTCTCATAAAGCTGCTTATAATCCGTCTTTCCAGGATCTGCGCCGAAATCTGCCTCATCGCATTCTTCCTCAGTGAGAAGCCCTTCCTGGATCAGTGTTTCCAGACTGATAAAGTATGGATTTCCTGCAAAGGTGGAAAAGGACTGATATGGCGAATCTCCGTAGCTGGTAGGGCCAAGAGGCAAAATCTGCCAATAGCACTGACCAGCTTCCTTCAGCCAATCCACAAAATCATACGCACTTTTTGAAAAGCAGCCAATACCATATTTGGAGGGCAGACTGGTAATGGATAATAAAATTCCTGCTGTTCGATTCATTTTCGTTCTCCCTTCTGCTTCCAGCCGCGGTCTGCCGCAGCCGCTTACGCTTTGCGCTTATTTAATGCAACCGTTTGCATTAAATATAGTATATTTGCATGACTTTTTCAAGTGAAAAAATAGTTTCAACTGTACTTTCTACGTTTTATCCAATAAACCACCATCTCTTTTTTGCGTTTTGCCCATATTCTTATGCAAATCATGCGCAAATAATATCCTATCATTTGCATTACTTTATTGACTTTTCTTTCGAATTCTACTAGAATAAAAGCAAAGAAACGATTCCATATTTTCACATTTTCAGGAACCAAAAGGAGGCTTCCCCTATGCCTGTTACCATCAAAGATGTTGCTGCCCTGGCCGGTGTATCCCCATCTACGGTCTCACGTACCTGTAAGGATCATCCTTCCATCAGCCGCGAGACCAAGGAGAAGGTGCGCCGTGCCATGGCGCAGCTTGGATATGAGCCCAATTTTCAGGCCAGCAACCTGGCCAGTCAAAATTCGAGAACCATTGGAATCATTCTTCCTCCCTCAGAAAAGGAGGTTTATGAAAACCCATTTTATCTCCAGGTGATCCGTGGCATCTGCCAGTATTGCAATCCACGGCAGTACATCAGCACCATCATTACAGGACAGGATGACACGGAGATCCTCCAGACCATCAAATCCATGACCCGCAGCGGACAGGCAGACGGCTTTCTCCTTCTTTATTCCAGGCAGAACGACCCGATTGCAGGCTACTTATATCAGGAAGGACTGTGCTATGTGCTGCTTGGGAAAGCATGCCAGCACGCCAATCAGACCGTATACATTGACAATGACAATCTGCTGGCCGGACAGGAGGCCACAGAATATTTGTATCAGCTGGGGCACCGGAAAATCGCCTATCTGGGAACCGACAGCTCCCTGCTGTTCTCTGCCGACCGGAAATCCGGTTATCAGCTGACTCTCACCCGTTTTGGTCTCCCGATCCGACCAGAGTACTGCATCGAAATGCCTGCTGCTGCATTTGAAGACGGAGATGAGCTTCGCCGGCTCCTTCGAAGCAGCGACCGCCCAACTGCCATTCTGGTCAGTGATGATATTTTGGCAGTGACATTAGAACGGATCTGCCTGGAAAATGGAATTTCCATTCCAGAGGATCTATCCATTCTGTCCTTTAACAACTCGGTTTTTGCCAGAATGACCTCGCCGCCCCTTACCTCCATCGATGTAAATGCCCATCAGCTGGGAGTCGAGGCTGCCGCCCAGATGATCAATCACATTGAACAGCCCAGCCTGCCAGCCACCAAAAGCATTGTGCCCCATTTCCTTTTGGAACGAGGCAGTTGTCGGCGGATTTCATAGACCGTTCGTAACTGTTCAGTACCTTCACAGTTACAAGCAAAAATCCATTTAAAATCGGCTTCGCCGATGGGATTTTTGCCTTCTGGCCCAGGTTATCTTACGGTCAGCGCAGCAGGTGCGCAGACCTACTAAACAGTTACGACCGTTCAGAAAACAGCCAGCCTCATATCCAGTCAAAAAACGGCAGGAAGCAGTCAGGAAACCGCCCCATTCCCTTACAGCAGCGAACCAGTGATAGGAAAACGCCGGGAACGCAGATATGAAAAAGTTTCAAATCCTTTTCCAAATCTGCGCTCCCGGCGCCTTTTGCAAAATACAAATTTGACCACAGCTCTGCCATCTGCAGGCTGAAAACATTCTTTTACAGAACCTTCTCCAAAAAGCTCTTGGCACGCTCGGTTTGCGGATTGCCGAAAAACTGATCCGGAGTTGTATCCTCCAGGATCAATCCCTCATCAATAAAGCAGATGCGGTCTGACACTTCCCTGGCAAAGCCCATCTCATGAGTAACCAGCGCCATTGTGATTCCTGTGTGCGCCAGCCCCTTGATCACCTCCAGAACCTCTTTTACCATCTCCGGATCCAGCGCGGAGGTGGGCTCATCGAAAAGCATAATTTTCGGCTCCATTGCAAGGGCCCTTGCAATGGCGATACGCTGCTTCTGGCCGCCGGACAGCTTTCCCGGATAGGCTCCGGCCTTGTCCGTCAGGCCCACCAGCTTTAACAGCTCCATGGCCTTCGCTTCTGCCTCTGCCTTAGAGCGCTTATTTACCTTCATGGGCGCATACGTCATATTTTCCATAACTGTCATGTGGGGAAACAGGTTAAAGTGCTGGAACACCATGCCGATATCCTTCCGGATCGCCTGAACATCCACCTTCGGCACCGTAATATCCTTCCCTTCGATAAACACCTGTCCCTTCGTCGGCTGCTCCAGCAGGTTGATACACCGCAGGATAGTGGATTTGCCGGAACCAGAAGGACCGATCAGGGTAACTACCTGGCCTTTCTCAATGGTAAAGTTGATGCCCTTTAACACCTCAAGCTTACCAAAATTTTTATACACGTTACGCAACTCGATCACTTCGGTTCACCCACCTTTCCAGACGATTTGCCAATGCTGACAGGATCATAACAAATACATAGTAGACCAATGCGATCACCAGGTACGGTTCAAAGAAGCGGAAGCTCATAACTGTGATCTGGTCTGCCGCACGCAGCAGCTCCACCGCACCGATATAAGACAGGATAGAAGTCTCTTTCAGCAGGGCAATGGCCTCATTCACCAGGCTGGGAAGAATGTGCTTCACTGCCTGGGGAAGGATGATATCCTTCATCATATCCTTGTAGCCGATTCCCAGAGACTGAGCTGCCTCATACTGTCCCTTATCCACCCCCTGAATGCCTCCGCGGAAGATCTCGGAAATGTATGCCGCAGAATTCAGAGAAAAGGTTAAGATACCGGACTGGGTGGTGGTAAAGGTTACACCCAGAAGCTGCGGAAGACCAAAATGCACGATACAAAGCTGAACCAGCAGCGGCGTGCCGCGGAAAATGGAGGTATAAAACCGTCCAAACCAGATCAACGGCTTCCACTTGCTGATCTTCACCAGTGACAGCAGCACGCCCAGCAAAAATCCAAAGACAGCACAGATGGCCGTCATTTTCAAGGTGAGAAGTGCGCCATGATACAGGAATGGCCAGTATTGCCATACACAGGAAAAATCAAGTTTCATTTGTGCTGCCCCTTTTCATTAGTCTAAGATAAACTGCTCGCTTAAATGCTCTGCAATGATGGCATCCAGCTCGCCGTTCTCCATCATTTCCTTTAAGGTGTTGTTAAAGGTCTCATAATATGGAGACTCCTTGGGGAATCCGATGGCAAAGCAGTCATCGGTCTTGTCCAGAAGGCTCATCTCCAGGCCGTCGTTCTGCTTTAAGAATTCAGTGGCGCCGGCGCCGTCTACGATGCAGGCATCTGCACGCTTGCTCTTAACCTCCTCGATGCAGGCCGGGCTTCCCTGGATACCTACAGTCTCAGCGCCCTCTACACTTTCCGCTACCTGCTGATAGTTGGTTCCAAATACATAAGCAATGGTCTTGCCCTTTAAGGAATCCAGATCCGGATAATGATCGCCGGCCCGGTATACAATGGCATTTCTTGGATAGAAGAAAATCTCAGAGAAATCCAGCGTCTTCTCACGCTCCTCGGTAGGCGCCATGCCGCCGCTGCAGAAATCGATCTGGCTGGCCTGAATCGCTGCCATTAAGCTCTTAAACGGCATATCAACAAACTCCACGGTACCGCCGTTCTTCTCCACGATCGCATTAATAATATCAATGTTCATGCCCTTGTATGCCTTGCTTCCGTCTGCCGCCATCTCGATGGACTCAAAAGGAACGAAGGTTGCAGAGCATCCCACCTTAACCGTCTTTCCATTAAATGGGTTATCCGCTGCAGGTGCT
>JAUNOF010000235.1 GCA_030537215.1 Lachnospiraceae bacterium | reverse complement strand
TGAACTACTTAAGAGACAGAGTAGGTAAGGCTGCAAAGGTAAAAGAATTAGTAAAGTAATTCGCGAAAAGGGACTATTTACATAGTCCCTTTCTTAGCATGAACAACTTTGCTTTCGTAACGGTTCAGTACCCTTACAGTTACTTGCTTTCTTAAATTTAGACGGGGTGTTAAACATGGATTTTTTCATGGAAGAGGAAACCAATCTGCTCCGCCGTGTTGTTAATTGGGTGACAGATATTATCGTGGTCATTGCACTTGCGTGCTTCACTGTGTATGCCTTCGGCAGCCAGGTGACAGTAGCCGGTAATTCCATGTCACCTCTTTTAAACTCCGGGGATGTGGTGCTGATGAATCAGCTCAGCGTTCATTTAGGGAAGCCGGACCGGTTTGATGTGGTGGTTTTTCAGCGGGAGGACCGCAAGACCAATATCAAGCGGGTGATCGGGCTTCCGGGGGAAACGGTCCAGATCATAAATGGACAGATATTAATTGATGGTGTCACATTAGAAGATCCGGCGAACCAGAAAAAGATTGCTTTGGCCGGATTGGCGGAAAATCCAGTGAAGCTGGGAGAAGATGAATATTTCCTTCTGGGAGATAATCGAGATTCCAGTGAGGACAGCCGGTTTTCCAATGTGGGAAATGTAAAAGCCGAACAGATCATGGGAACCGTATGGTTTCGAATTTTGCCTGCCCTGGAGCTGGGGCGGGTACAGTAAGAGGATGATAATGATGAATATACAGTGGTATCCAGGACATATGACAAAGGCGAAGCGTGCCATGAAGGAGGATATCAAGCTGATCGATCTGATCATCGAGCTGGTGGATGCCAGAGCGCCTTTATCCAGCCGGAATCCAGATATTGATGAGCTGGGAAAGGGCAAGGCCCGTCTGATCCTGCTGAACAAGTCTGATCTGGCTGATGAGCGGGTCAATGAACAGTGGGTTTCCTACTTCTTGGGCCTGGGCTATCAGGTGGTAAAGATGAACTGCCGCAGCGGAGCCGGATTAAAGCAGATCAATGGGGCCGTTCAGGAGGCCTGCAGAGAGAAGATTGAACGGGACCGCCGGAGAGGAATCCGAAACCGTCCAGTCCGGGCTATGGTGGTAGGAATTCCTAATGTGGGAAAATCTACGTTTATTAATGCTTTTGCCGGAAAATCCTGTGCTAAGACGGGAAATAAGCCGGGAGTGACCAAGGGAAATCAGTGGATCCGTCTGAATAAATCCCTGGAGCTGCTGGATACGCCGGGAATTTTGTGGCCGAAGTTTGAGGATCAGGCGGTAGGCCTAAAGCTTGCCTACATTGGTTCTATCAATGATGAGATTTTAAATAAGGAAGAGTTAGCCCTGGGACTGCTCCGCTTTTTGATGGACCAGTATCCGGACGTACTGAAGGAGCGTTACCAGGCCGAAGCCGAAACGCCTCTTATGGCATTGGAGCAGATCGCAAAGGTAAGAGCCTGCCTGCAGAAGGGCGGCCAGTATGATTTCGGCAAGGCAGCCAATTTGCTTTTTGATGATTACCGCAGCGGAAAGCTGGGGCGGATCACATTGGAGCTGCCTCCGGCAACAGCAGAAGCGGAAAGAGAAAAGAGAAAAGATTGGATCAAAATAGAAGCGGCGAAAGAGGAAGAAATATGGCAAGAGCATTAACAGGAGAACGATTGGAAAAGGAGCTGGAGCGGCTGGATGGAATGCTGGAGTTTGAGCGGCAGTATAGCTGGGCCTCCTGGATCTGTGGCATCGATGAGGCGGGCAGAGGTCCCCTGGCAGGTCCGGTAGTGGCGGGAGCTGTCATCCTTCCGAAGGATTGTAAGATCCTGTATTTAAATGATTCCAAAAAGCTTTCCGAGAAGCGGAGAGAGGAGCTTTTTTTGGAGATCCAGGAGAAGGCGGTTGCCTGCAGCGTAGGAATCGTAGGGCCGGATCAGATCGATGCGGTCAATATTCTGCAGGCGACCTATGAGGCCATGCGCCAGGCAGTGGGAAAGCTGGCCATAGAACCTCAGGTTCTTCTCAACGATGCAGTTGAGATTCCGGGACTTGCCATGAAGCAGGTGAAGATCATCCATGGAGATGCAAAAAGCTTATCCATTGCCGCCGCCAGCGTGATGGCAAAGGTAACCAGGGATCATATGATGATCGAGTATGATAAGATATTCCCGGAATATGGATTTGCAAAGCACAAGGGCTATGGAACTGCTGTTCATATCCAGGCATTGAAGGATCATGGGCCATGCCCGATTCACCGCAGAACCTTTATCGGGAAATTTGTAGAGGAAAAACAGCTTGATGAATAATCGACAGGCAGGCAGCAGCCGGGAAACGGAGGCTGCCTCTTATTTAATCAGCCAGGGCTATCAGATCCTGGAACGGAATTACCGCTGCCGCCAGGGTGAGATCGATCTGATCGCCAGAGACGGACCGTATCTGGTGTTTGTGGAGGTAAAGTACCGGAAGAATGCGGGAAGCGGCTATCCGGAAGAGGCAGTGGATGCCAGGAAGCAGCGTCGGATCTATCAGGCCGCCTGGTATTACCTGTATTGCCGCCGATATGGAGATGATACGCCCTGCCGGTTTGATGTGGTCAGCATAATTGGAAATCAGATCAAGGTGATTCAAAACGCGTTTTGATTGAACCATTGTAACTGTTCAGTAGGTCTGCGCA
>JAUNOF010000076.1 GCA_030537215.1 Lachnospiraceae bacterium | reverse complement strand
GTGATTCAAAACGCGTTTTGATTGAACCATTGTAACTGTTCAGTAGGTCTGCGCATTTGCTGCGCTGACCGTAAGAAAACGTGGAATAGCAGGCAAAAATCCCATCGCTGCAGGCGATTTTAATGGATTTTTGCCCGTAACTGTGAAGGTACTGAACAGTTACGAGCCATTACAGAATGTGAGATGAGAGGAAGGCGATGATACATGGAATCAATTCATTGGAAATATGCAGATAACAGGGAGGTATTCCGCACGGTCTGGAACGGGGAAACGCCGTATCTTTCCTTCCGTGCCCTGGAGGATACCGGGATGGTGGCCAATGGCTTTTCCACCCGTATGGGAGGCGCCAGCACTGGTAAGTTTGCAACCATGAATTTTTCCTACAGCAGGAAGGATAATCCAGAACATGTTCTGGAAAATTATACCAGAATGGCGGCTGCGCTTGGGGTGGAGCGGGACCGGATGGTAGTATCCTGGCAGACCCATACCACCAATGTGCGTCTGGTGACCAGGGAGGATGAGGGAAAAGGAGTGATCCGGGAACGGGATTACCGGGATGTGGATGGGCTGATCTGTGATATTCCCGGCATTACACTGGTGACCTTCTACGCAGACTGCGTTCCCCTGTATTTTGTAGATCTTAAGCATCGGGCTGTGGGTTTAAGCCATTCTGGGTGGAGAGGCACGGTAAACCGCATGGGGCAGGTGACCATAGACGCCATGAAGGATGCCTTCGGAACCTGCCCGGAGGATGTAGTTGCCTGCATCGGTCCCAGCATCTGCCGGGACTGCTTTGAGGTGGGTGAGGAGGTAGTGGAGGAATTCCAGAAAACCTTCCGTCCCCATCAATGGGATCGGCTCTGGGTAAAAAACGGAAAGCCCGGCAAGTACCAGTTAGATCTGTGGAAAGCAAATGAACTGATATTAAAAGAGGCGGGGATTCCCGGGGAGCAGATCACTGTCACCAATATCTGCACCCTCTGTAATTATGAATATTTGTTCTCCCACAGGAAATGCGGAGGGAACCGGGGAAATCTGGCGGCATTTTTGGGAATTTGCGGTTGATGCGGCGATGGAATCCACGTCTATTCCCGGATATAGATTCCCTGGGATTCGATCCAATCTAAAATGTCCTGCCGGGCATCATAATCGGAATCATTGCCCAGCTGTTCTTCCGGCATATTTTCCTCTGCCCGGGCGGCACGTATCATTTCCATAATTTCTTCTTCTCTGGATTTACTCATTTGGCAGCTCCTTTCTGTATCAAATGCGGGGAATTGGTTTTTTTATAACGATCAAAAAGAGACCCAAAGGTTTCGCTTCCTTGGGCCTCTTTGCCGTTTATTCAAAAAATATGCAGATGTATGCTCACAACTTCTTGTTTGTATTTACTGAATGGTCTGATAATAATCATACCCGTCTGCCTGATACCTGCGGATCAGCTTCTGGATCTTCTCGGTAGGAGACAGAGTCCGACCGATGGATACGTCGTGATTGAAGGAATTGATGATGGCAGCCATGTATTTGCTCATGTCAGCTTCAATATACCATTCCCGCTTCAGAAGCGCTTCCGGGCGGTAATTTAAGTTGGTGGTGATCACGTAATCCATATAGCCCTTCTCATAGAACTCATCAAACTTCTCCAAGCCGCTGGTAAATAATCCAAAGGTACAGCATACGATCACCTTGGCGGCCTTCCGCTCCTTTAATTCTCTTGCGGTATCCAGCATGCTCTCGCCGGATGCGATCATATCATCAATGATCAGAACCGTCTTTCCCTCCACTGAGGTTCCTAAGAACTCATGGGCCACAATCGGGTTCCGGCCGTTCACCACGCGGGAGTAGTCCCGGCGCTTGTAGAACATACCCATGTCTACCCCAAGGTTGTTTGCCAGATATACGGCGCGGTTCATAGCGCCTTCATCCGGGCTGATGATCATTAAATGATCCTTATCGATCTTTAAATTCTTATCATGCTGGAACAGTGCCTTTACAAACTGATAGGTGGGCATAAAGTTGTCAAAGCCGTTTAACGGGATGGCATTCTGGACTCTGGGGTCGTGGGCATCGAAGGTGATAATATTGCTGACACCCATATGCACCAGCTCCTGCAGCGCCATGGCACAGTCTAAGGACTCTCGTTTTGTGCGCTTGTGCTGGCGGCTTTCATAGAGGAAGGGCATAATCACGTTGACGCGGTGTGCAGTGGCGGCGCAGGCGCCGATCACGCGCTTCAGATTTTGATAATGGTCATCCGGCGACATGTGATTCACCTGGCCGCTGACCTTGTAGGTCAGACTGTGGTTGGTCACATCCACCATGGCAAAGATATCTGCTCCCCGGACCGATTCATTGATGGCGGCCTTGGCCTCGCCGCTTCCAAAGCGGGGGCAGGAGCAGTTTAACAAGTAGGAATCCACATCGTAGCCCCGGTAATGAAGATCGGCTTGTCTGCGGATCAGTTCTTCCGTATCATTTCGGCGGAATTTTACGATATGGTCATTAACTTTCTGTGCAAAAGGCGTAATACTTTCCAAAGCTGCGATTTTTAATGGTGCTACTGGAAGCGAATCATTAAAAACGTAATTATTTGCCATAAGGCAGTCCCTCCGTTCTTTTGTCTATAAATTGCCTTTACTTAAATTTTATATCATTTTCCGCAGATTCCCGTCAATAGCTTTTGGACATTTTATGAAAAAAAACAAGGCATTGGCAAAAGTGTTTCCTTTACAAAGAAGGGGAATATTGGTATGATAGAAAAAGTAAATGGATAGAAAGGGCAGACAAGAAATGAGCAAGAAAGAACAAGGCCATAGGATCACCGCCGTTGAACCGGGTTCCATTGCAGATGAGCTGGAACTGGAGCCGGGGGATGTGGTACTAACGATCAACGGTCAGGAGATAGAGGATATTTTTGACTACGAGTATTATACGGACAGCCCCTCCATGCTGATGATGGTCCGCAAGGCAAACGGTGAGGAATGGGAACTGGATATTGAACATGAGTATGAGGATCTGGGAATTACCTTTGAGAACAGCCTGATGAGTGACTACCGCTCCTGCTCCAACCAGTGTATTTTCTGCTTTATCGACCAGATGCCGCCGGGGATGCGGGAAACCTTGTACTTTAAAGATGATGATTCCAGACTTTCTTTCCTGCAGGGGAACTATATCACCCTTACCAATATGAAGGAAAAAGATATTGACCGGATCATCAAGTTCCATTTATCTCCCATTAATGTTTCTGTCCATACCACCAATCCGGAGCTGCGCTGCAAAATGCTGCACAACCGATTTGCAGGAAGGGCGCTTCAAATGATCGACCGGCTTTATCAGGCAGGAACTCCCATGAACGGGCAGATCGTGCTGTGTCCTGGAGTGAACGATGGGGAGGAACTGGAGCGGAGCATCCGGGATCTGGCAAAGTACATTCCTTGTATGGAAAGCGTTTCTGTGGTCCCGGTGGGATTGACCAAATTCCGGGAGGGACTGTACCCGCTGGAGCCCTTTAATAAGGAAAGCGCCGGGCAAGCCATCGACCAGATCGAAAGGTGGCAGAAGAAGCTTTACGTGGAGCACGGAATCCACTTTATCCATGCCAGCGACGAGTTTTATCTTCTGGCGGAGCGTCCGATGCCGGAGGAGAGCCGGTATGACGGGTATCTCCAGTTGGAAAATGGAGTCGGTATGATCCGCCTTCTGGAAGAAGAGGTGAAGGATGCGCTGGATGGAAAGGAAGATGACGGCGTGGAAGAGGAGATCTCCATTGCCACCGGCCTTTCTCCCTACAAGAACTTAAAGCAATACGTAAGCTGGATCACGGACCGGTTCCCAGGCCGGAAGGTGCATCTCTACCCCATCATCAATGAGTTTTTTGGAGAGAGGATCACCGTAGCCGGACTGCTGACCGGACAGGATATTATCAAACAGCTGAAAGACAAGCCTCTTGGCAGCCGTCTTCTTCTTCCGGTCTGCCTGCTGCGAAGTGGTGAGGATGTGCTTTTGGATGATCTGACGGTGGGAGATTTGGAAAAAGCTTTACAAGTTCCAGTGAATATTGTAAAATCAAGCGGATATGACCTGGTCAATGCCATATTGGCGCCTGTGACAGAGGAGGAGCCGGCTGTGCACGGCGAATACGAGCTGAAGGAGCTGTACGGGCAGGACGAGGGATATGAGATCATCGATGAAGGTGAATACCCGATATCATAGGGGTCAAAATACTTTTTGGCCCCAACATCATAATATGGAGGGAACATAAATGAGTAAACCAGTAGTAGCCATCGTAGGGCGTCCCAATGTGGGCAAATCCACACTGTTTAATGTCCTGGCAGGAGAATCCATTTCCATCGTGAAAGACACTCCTGGCGTGACCAGAGACCGGATCTATGCAGACTGCACATGGCTGGATCGAAATTTTACATTAATCGACACCGGCGGTATCGAGCCGGACAGCAAGGACATCATCCTTTCTCAGATGCGGGAGCAGGCTCAGATCGCGATTGAGACAGCAGATGTGATCGTCTTTATTGTGGATGTGCGCCAGGGCATGGTGGATGCAGACACTAAGGTAGCAGATATCTTAAGAAAATCCAGAAAACCGGTCGTGCTTGCAGTTAATAAAGTAGACAGCATGCAGAAGTTCGGAAACGATGTATATGAGTTTTATAATCTTGGGATGGGAGATCCCCTTCCCGTTTCCGCGGCGTCCCGTCTGGGGGTAGGTGATCTGCTGGATGAGGTGGTGAAGCATTTCCAGCCGGATGCAGGCACAGAGGAAGAGGATGAACGTCCCAGAATTGCCCTGGTAGGAAAGCCTAATGTAGGAAAATCTTCTATTATAAATAAGCTTCTGGGAGAGAACCGGGTGATCGTATCGGATATTGCCGGAACCACCAGAGATGCGGTAGATACGGAGATTGTACACAATGGAACGGAATATGTATTTATCGATACAGCCGGTCTGCGCCGGAAAAATAAGATCAAGGAGGAGCTGGAGCGGTACAGCATTATCCGCACGGTAACTGCAGTTGAGCGGGCGGATGTGGTGGTCGTGGTGATCGATGCAACGGAAGGGATCACCGAGCAGGATGCCAAGATCGCCGGCATTGCCCATGAGCGGGGCAAGGGCATTATTGTGGCAGTCAATAAGTGGGATGCCATTGTAAAAAATGATAAAACCATCTATGAGTATACCAAGAAGCTGAAGGATATCCTGTCCTTTATCCCATATGCCGAGTTTCTCTTTATCTCGGCAGAGACCGGGCAGCGTCTGGGCAAGCTGTTTGAACTGATCGATGTGGTGCGGGAGAACCAGACACTCCGGGTATCCACCGGTGTATTGAACGAGATCATGACGGAAGCGGTAGCCATGCAGCAGCCGCCTTCTGATAAAGGCAAGCGTCTGAAGCTTTACTATATTACTCAGGTAGCGGTGAAGCCGCCCACCTTTGTTGTGTTTGTTAATGATAAGGAACTGATGCATTTTTCCTATACCCGATATCTGGAAAATCAGATTCGGAATGCATTTGGGTTCCGGGGGACATCCTTAAAATTTATCATCCGTGAGCGGAAGGAAAAGGAGCAGTAGGTATGGAAAGAATCATCTGTCTGGCAGTGGGTTATCTGTGCGGTCTGTTGCAGACCGGATATATTTATGGCAGGATGCATGGAATGGATATCCGCCAGCATGGAAGCGGAAATTCAGGAGCAACCAATACCCTGCGGGTTCTGGGAAAGAAGGCCGGCCTGGTGGTATTTCTGGGGGATGCCCTTAAGGCGCTGATCCCCTGTCTGGCGGTGCGTCTGATCTTTGGAAGTCGGCCGGAAACGGCAGGAATGGCCTATCTCTACGCCCTGTACCTGGGTTTCGGGGTGATCCTGGGCCACAACTTCCCCTTCTACATGGATTTTAAAGGCGGCAAGGGAGTGGCAGCCACCGCCGGACTGCTTGCCAGTCTGGACTGGAGGCTGACGTTAGCCTGTGCAGCGGTGTTTATTGTCAGTGTGCTTCTGACCCATTACGTATCCTTGGGATCCATTCTGGTGGCAGTTACCTTTTTCCTGGTAAATATATGGTTGGCTTATGGGGGAGATTACGGTCTGAACCGGGAGGTTCTGCCGGAATTTCTGGTTTTGCTGGCTGCCATCTCTCTGATGGCGGTCTGGCGCCATAAAGCTAATATTAAGCGTCTTCTTGCGGGAAATGAAAATAAGATTTTTTAGAACTGTTCAGTAGGTCTGCGCACTTGCTGCGCTGACCGTAAGATAAACTGGGCCAGAAGGCAAAAATTCCATCGGCAAAGCCGATTTTAAATGAATTTTTGCTTGTAACTGTGAAGGTACTGAACAGTTACATTTTTTAATGAATTGTGTGGAAAGAAGGAAATAGAATGGCATCAATCGGCGTAATCGGCTCTGGTACATGGGGAACGGCTCTGGCGGTTCTTCTGGAGGCAAAGGGACATCAGGTAACGATCTGGTCCGCAATCGAGAAAGAAGTGGAATCCCTGTCTAAGGAACGAAGACATCCCAATCTTCCGGAAATTGTGATTCCGGAGGCAATTCAGATCACAGGCGAACTGGAAGAGGCGATGAAGGATAAGACCCTCCTTGTGATGGCGGTTCCCTCAGTCTTTGTCCGCAGTACGGCATCCAAGATGAAGCCCTGGTGCCGGAAGGGCCAGGTGATCGTGGATGTGGCAAAGGGGATCGAGGAAGCGACTTTGATGACGCTGTCTCAGGTGATCCAGGATGAACTGCCCCAGGCAGACGTAGCCGTCCTCTCCGGACCCAGTCATGCCGAGGAGGTAAGCCGGGGACTTCCCACCACCTGTGTGGCAGGGGCTCACAGCCGGGAGACGGCTGAGCTGATCCAGGATATCTTTATGAATGAGGTATTCCGTGTTTACACCAGCCCGGACATGCTGGGAATCGAGCTGGGCGGTTCTTTAAAAAATGTGATCGCTTTGGCTGCCGGAACGGCAGACGGACTGGGCTATGGAGACAATACCAAGGCGGCGCTGATCACCCGGGGGATCGCGGAGATCGCCAGACTGGGGACCGCCATGGGAGGAAGGTTTGAGACCTTCTGCGGCCTGACCGGAATCGGGGATCTGATCGTGACCTGTGCCAGCATGCACAGCCGGAACCGCCGCGCCGGTATCCTGATCGGGCAGGGAAAAACCATGGAGGAGGCGATGGCAGAGGTACACATGGTGGTGGAAGGCGTATATTCTGCAAAGGCCGCTCTGGCGCTGGCAAAGAAATATCACCAATCTATGCCCATTGTGGAGCAGGTCAATCAGGTTCTCTTTGAAGGAAAGCCTGCCCGGGAGGCAGTAAACGACCTGATGCTTCGGGACAAGCGGACAGAGGTTTCTGACTTAAGCTGGGAAGAAAACCTGTGATTCTGGTTCAAAAATAGTTGACAAGTTCTTTTGAAAAAATTATAATTAGGAAAGCTTTATGTTGATTATAGCTTTACAGTGATGACTTGTTAAAGCCACAAAAGCATAACGCAAGAAAGAGGAGGAAAATATTATGAAGAAAGTAGTAAGTCTTGGTTTAGCAGCAGCCATGGCAGCTTCTTTAGTTGCATGTGGCGGAAGTTCTACCGAATCCACTACTGCAGCTGCTGCAGCAGCAGATACCACCGCAGCAGCTGCAGAAGGAAATGATGCAGCAGAAGCTCCTGCAAGTGAGGGCGGCAGCTTTAAGATCGGCGTGATCGGACCGTTAACCGGTGATGCAGCAGCTTATGGTTTAGCTGTACAGCACGGTGCTGAGATCGCAGCAGAAGAGATCAACGCAGCAGGCGGCATCAACGGCGCAGCCATCGAGCTTCAGGCTCAGGACGATGAGGCTGACCCGGAAAAGAGCGTTAACGCGTACAACACCTTAAAGGACTGGGGTATGCAGATGTTAGTAGGAACCACTACCTCCGGCGCCTGCATCGCAGTAGCGGCAGAGACCGCGAATGACAATATGTTCCAGATCACTCCATCCGGTTCTGCAGTAGAGTGCGTACAGAATCCAAATGCATTCCGTGTATGCTTCTCTGACCCAGATCAGGGTACCGCTTCCGCTAAGTACATCGGCGAGAACAAGATGGCAACCAAGGTAGCGATCATTTACGACAGCTCCAGCGTATATTCTGACGGTATCCGCGAGACCTTCGTATCTGAGGCTGCAAACCAGGGCATTGAGATTGTAGCAAGCGAAGCATTTACCGCTGACAGCAAGACCGATTTCTCTGTACAGCTTGACAAGGCAAAGGAAGCCGGCGCAGAACTGGTATTCCTTCCCATCTACTATCAGGAGGCTTCCATCATCTTAAAGCAGGCTTCTGACAAAGAGTTCCAGCCCATCTTCTTTGGCGTAGACGGTATGGACGGTATCCTTTCTGTAGAGAACTTTGATACATCTCTGGCAGAGGGCGTTATGCTGTTAACTCCATTCGCTGCTGACGCAGAGGATGCAAAGGACTTCACCACCAAGTACGTAGAGGCTTATGGTGAGACTCCAAACCAGTTCGCAGCAGATTCTTATGATGCAGTATATGCGATTAAAGCAGCAGCTGAGAAAGCCGGCATCAATCCTGATATGAGTTATTCTGAGATCTGTGACGCTTTAGTACCTGCTATGACCCAGATCACCATCGACGGCTTAACCGGCGAGGGCACTACCTGGAATGAGGCAGGCGAGCCGAACAAGGCTCCAAAGGCAGTAAAGATCGTGGACGGAAAGTACGAGATGCAGTAAGGATTTTCTTACAATTGATCGTTTACAAGAAACCCAACAGAGGGTTGTCCATGGGACAGCCCTCTGTTTTGTAAAAGTGATTCGGCAGTTTGCTTTTATGCAGGGGGACCGATAGCTATCATAACAAATGCAAAGAGGTGTGTGTATGAGTTTCCTATCTTACTTAATTAATGGAATCAGCCTTGGCAGTATCTATGCAATTATCGCTTTGGGATATACCATGGTATACGGAATCGCGAAGATGCTGAATTTCGCTCATGGTGATATTATCATGGTTGGCGGCTTTACTACATTTACAGTAGTCAGTACCATGGGAGGCAATCCAATTCTGGGAATTTTAGCGGCGGTAGTTGTGTGTACGGTGCTTGGCGTGACCATTGAGCGGGTTGCTTATAAGCCTTTAAGAGGAGCCTCCCCTCTTGCAGTATTGATTACAGCCATCGGCGTTAGCTACCTGCTTCAGAACGTAGCGCTGCTGATCTTCGGTTCCAATTCCAAGCAGTTTACTTCTGTGGTAAATATTCCGGCGCTGAAGCTGGCGGACGGCCAGCTTTCCATTTCCGGCGTTACCATCGTTACCATTATTTCCTGTATCGTAATCATGACGCTGCTCACCACCTTTATCAATAAGACGAAGATGGGACAGGCCATGCTTGCTGTTTCTGAGGATAAGGGCGCGGCGACCCTGATGGGAATCGATGTGAACCGTACCATCGCGGTTACCTTTGCCATCGGCTCTGCTCTGGCAGCCATCGCAGGTGTTCTGCTTTGCTCCGCTTACCCGTCCCTGACTCCATATACCGGCTCCATGCCCGGTATCAAGGCATTCGTAGCTGCCGTGTTCGGCGGCATCGGCTCTATTCCGGGAGCCATGATCGGCGGCATCATCCTGGGAGTGATCGAGAACCTTTCCAAGGCGTATATCTCCTCTCAGCTTTCTGACGCAATTGTATTTTCCGTGCTGATCATCGTATTGTTAGTACGCCCAACCGGAATTTTAGGCAAAAAGATTCACGAGAAAGTGTAGGTGCAGAAGATGAAAATGAAAAGTGTGAAGAACAAGACAACGATTCAAAACCTCATCACATATGCCATCGTAATTGCCTTTTGGGTGTTTATCCAGATCTGGAGCAAAACCGGACATATGACCAGCCTGTTAAATGGCCTTCTGGTTCCGATCTGTACTTATGTGATTTTAGCAATTTCCTTAAATCTGACAGTTGGTATCCTGGGTGAGCTGAGCCTGGGACATGCCGGATTTATGTGCGCAGGCGCGTTTTCCGGCGCATTTTTCACCAAGGCCATGGCCGACGTGATTCCAAGCGTGGGCGTGCGGTTTGCCATTGCCCTGTTTGTAGGTGCGGCTGTAGCTGCTGTGTTCGGCGTTCTGATCGGAATCCCGGTTCTGCGTCTGAAGGGCGACTACCTTGCTATCGTGACCCTTGCCTTTGGTGAGATCATTAAGAACCTGATCAATGTTTTTTATGTTGGAAAAGACAGCCGTGGGCTTCATTTTTCCATGAAGGATGTAGCTTCCCTGAATTTGGAGGCAGATGGAGAGGTTATTATTAAAGGTGCGCAGGGTATTACCGGTACACCGAAGGCATCCACCTTTACCATCGGTATCATCCTGGTTCTGATCACCCTGGTGATTATCCTGAATTTGATCAATTCCAGAACCGGCCGTGCGATTATGGCAATCCGCGACAACCGGATCGCGGCCGAGTCTGTTGGCATTAATATTACAAAGTATAAGCTGCTGGCATTTACTATTTCCGCCTCCATCGCCGGAGTAGCAGGTGTGCTTTATGCCCATAATCTATCCAGTCTTGCAGCCACCACCAAGAATTTCGGCTACAACATGTCCATTATGATCCTGGTATTCGTGGTGCTGGGCGGAATCGGAAATATCCGCGGCTCCATTATTGCAGCGGTGATCCTGACCGCGCTGCCGGAGATGCTCCGCGGTCTGAACAATTACCGTATGCTGATCTATGCTGTGGTGCTGATCGTGATGATGCTGTTTAACTCCGCTCCAAAATCCATTGAGATGCGGGAGCGTTTGGTAGAAACGATTAAAGGGAAAAAACGGAAGGAGGCGGCTTAAATGGCGATGCTGGAAGTTAAAAATTTAAGTATCTCCTTCGGCGGTCTGAAGGCAGTAAACGATTTTCATGTGACCATTGAGAAAGGACAGCTTTACGGTCTGATCGGCCCAAACGGCGCCGGAAAGACTACGGTATTCAACCTTCTCACCGGTGTGTATAAGCCGGATTCCGGAAGTATTGAGCTGAACGGCATCAATATTACCGGAAAGAAGACCATCGATATCAACCAGGCGGGAATTGCGAGAACCTTCCAGAATATCCGTCTGTTTAAGGATCTGTCTG
This sequence comes from Lachnospiraceae bacterium, assembly GCA_030537215.1. Taxonomy (GTDB): domain Bacteria; phylum Bacillota; class Clostridia; order Lachnospirales; family Lachnospiraceae; genus Caccovicinus. Next base: position 3,212 of record JAUNOF010000076.1, on the reverse strand, counting down.
TTTTGGATAATGTAAAGGTTGGACTGCACAACCATCACCCTTATTCTACCCTGGAGGGCATCCTGCGCGCTCCCCGATACTTTAAAGTGGAGAAGGAGATGAACCAGCGTGCTCTGGAGCTTCTGAAAGTCTTCGACCTGGATCAGGAAGCTGATTTTAAGGCGTCTAACCTTCCTTACGGTAAGCAGAGAAAGCTGGAGATCGCCAGGGCGCTGGCCACCGATCCCAAGCTCCTTCTGCTGGATGAGCCGGCTGCTGGTATGAACCCCAATGAGACAAAGGAGCTGATGGATACCATCCGCTTTGTCCGGGATAACTTTGATATGACCATCCTTCTGATCGAACATGATATGAAGCTGGTAGCGGGAATCTGTGAGAGGCTGACCGTTTTGAATTTCGGTCAGGTGCTGACAGAGGGCGAGACCTCGGCAGTATTGAATGATCCGCAGGTAATCACTGCATACTTGGGCGAATAGGAGGATAGGATTATGGCATTACTGGAAGTAACCGGACTGGAAGTGTATTACGGTGTGATTCAGGCGATCAAGGGAATCTCATTTGATGTCAATCAGGGAGAGATCATTGCGCTGATCGGCGCAAACGGTGCAGGAAAGACCACCACACTGCAGACCATTACCGGATTGATCCCCTCTAAGGCAGGAAGGATCGTTTATGACGGCAAGGACATCACAAAGCTGGCAGGCCATAAGCTGGTGCCTATGGGGATTGCCCATGTGCCTGAGGGCCGCCGTGTGTTCGCGGAATTGTCCGTACTGCAGAATTTAAGACTTGGCGCTTACACCAGAAGCGATAAAAATGAGATCGAAGAAACCTTAAAGATGGTATATGCCCGCTTCCCACGTCTGGAGGAGCGGAAGAATCAGCTGGCTGGAACCTTATCCGGCGGCGAGCAGCAGATGCTGGCTATGGGACGTGCTCTGATGAGTCATCCGAAGCTGATTGTAATGGATGAGCCGTCTATGGGACTTTCTCCTATCTATGTAAATGAGATCTTTGACATTATTCAGAAGATCAATAATGACGGAACTACCGTTCTTTTGGTAGAGCAGAATGCGAAAAAGGCGCTGTCCATCGCAAACCGGGCCTATGTGCTGGAAACCGGCAATATCGTGCTGTCCGGAGATGCCAAGGAACTGATGAATAATGATTCTGTAAAGAAGGCATACTTAAGCGAGTAATAAATACAAAAAGCCGGAAGATTTTCTGGCTTTTTTTGTGCACTTGTGGTAAAATTTTCATAGAATAATCTTGCTCGTGATCGTACAGAACCATTACGAGAGAACGAATATAAGGGGGTTTTAAGTTTGTCGATGTTGCAGAAAGCCATTGAGGTTGCTACAGAAGCATTACAGGGAAAGCAGGATGAGAACGGGCGTCCTTATGTAGAACATGCATTGAGAGTTATGGAGAAGATGGACACGGAAGAGGAGAAGATCGTTGCTGTGCTTCACGATGTTGTGGAGGATTCTGAGATGTCCATGGCAGACCTGAGCACATACGGATTTTCCAGAACGGTGCTGGAGGCAGTGGAGCAGCTTACCAAGCGGAAGGATATGACCTATTATGAGTATATTGAGGATATCAGCTGCAGTCCGCTGGCCACCAAGGTAAAGATCGCCGAGGTGGAGGATAATAAAGATGTGGTTCGGGTAAATAAGATGTCCTTTAAGACCTATTCCCTGGAGGAGCGGGCAGCAAAGACCATCAAGCTGCTGAATCATGAGCTGGTGGATACCGGAAGATAGGGCTTCTCCGTAAAACAAAGAAATAAAAGAATACCTCCCTGCATATACTGTATCAGCATAGCAAGGGGGTATTTTTATGGACAATTTTCATGTATACAAGGATATGGAAGCCCGGACGAAGGGAGAGATCTACATCGGCGTGGTGGGGCCGGTGCGGACAGGAAAATCAACCTTTATCAAGCGTTTTATGGAGCTTCTGGTGCTGCCCTCTATGGAGGATGCGAACAGCCGGAATTTAAGCCGGGATGAGCTTCCCCAAAGTGCGGCAGGAAAGACGGTTATGACCACGGAGCCTAAATTTATTCCCAAGGAGGCGGCTCAGATCCAGGTAGGGCACGGGATTTCGGTGAAGATCCGGCTGATCGACTGCGTTGGCTTTATGGTGGAGGGAGCAGCCGGGCATATTGAAAATGATGCAGAGCGGATGGTGAAAACGCCATGGTTTGATACGGAGATCCCCTTTACAAAGGCGGCAGAGATCGGAACCCGCAAGGTGATCACCGATCATTCTACCATTGGTGTTGTGGTGACCTGTGATGGTTCCTTTGGGGAGCTGAAGCGCCCCAGCTACATAGATGCAGAAAAAACGGCGATCGAAGAACTGAAGGCGCTCCATAAGCCGTTTATCGTGCTTTTAAATTCCACAAGACCATTTTCGGATGAAACCGTTTCTCTGGCGCATTCTATGGAAGAGGAGTATGGTGTCAGCGTGATGCCGGTCAACTGTGAACAGCTGAAAAAAGAGGATATCTACCACATTTTAGAGAAGGTGCTGAAGGAATTTCCCGTAGTGCGCCTGGACTTTGCCATCCCCAAATGGCTGGAGATCCTTCCCGGCACCCATCCGGTAAAGGCTCAGGTCATCGAGGCAGCCAGACAGGTACTGGGACGTGTGGATCAGATGAAGGATGCCGCAGATGGAACAGAAGGGATCCAGACGGATTCCATGGAAGAGATCCGAGTGGAACAGCTGAACATGGCGGATGGCTGTGTGTCTATGCGGGTGGTGATGGCAGATAACTGCTATTATGAGATCTTAAGCGATGTTACCGGCCTTCCCATCGAAGGGGAGTATCAGCTGATGCAGACGCTGGCGCAGCTGGCAAAGCTGCAGAAGGAGTATCAGAAGGTCCAGGATGCAGTGAGTCAGGTAAGGCTGAAGGGTTACGGGGCTGTGACACCGGAACGCTCAGAAATCCTGTTGGATGAGCCGCAGGTGATCCGCCACGGAAATAAATATGGTGTCAAAATCAAGGCGGAAGCGCCCTCGATCCATATGATCAAGGCACAGATCCAGACTGAAATCGCACCCATCGTGGGAAGCGAGCAGCAGGCCCAGGACCTGATTGCCTATATCAAGGAAAATGCAAGGGAAAATCCAGAAGGCATCTGGGATGCCAATATTTTCGGAAAGTCCATTGAGCAGATCGTGGAGGACGGCATTGA
>JAUNOF010000075.1 GCA_030537215.1 Lachnospiraceae bacterium | reverse complement strand
TATCATATTAGGGATTATTTCGTAGTTGTATTTTAGAATATATTAAACAAGGAACAAATTATGTAAGATATGATCTTAAACACCAGGAATTTATTATATTGAAGAAATCTGCGATAGGATATGATTATTAGATATACATTTACAAAGGAGGGCAAGAATCATGGCTGAAAGAGTGATTCAACAAGCTGATCTCAGGGCAATTGAAAACAACTTAGGATCAATCCATTCAGAACTTCAGACCATCGAAAACAGAGTAGGTACGGTTAATGATAATGTTAAGGTTGTGTATGATAAGATTGGCAACCTTGCAAAGGAATTTCATGAATTTGTAGATGCTCAGGAGCGTGCAAACCGGTTGGGACAGGCTGAAACACGTTTGGTCAAAATTCGCCAGGAAATTGAAAAGAAGTATGGTCATTATGATATTGTAAGGCGAACAACAACAGGTATTCTGCAGGCAGACGATTTAGGAATTGTAAAACGTGATACAATCAGCAATGCTACAGAAGAACTGATGATATCGACTCCTAATTATTGGCTTGCTCCTTGCCTGGTGGGGTTAGCGGCGTGGATCAATGATCAGCCGGAGCTTGCTGAGAGAGCTGTGAAGGAAGGAATTAAGCGCGATGACGAAAAGACATCTTTGTTTTTTGCGTTGATCTGCAGACGTGCAGGAAGGAAATCAGCCTGCTTGAAATGGGCGCAGCGTTATCTTGCGAATCAGGATGAAGAGAATTTGGACAGAAAGGCAATTATTGTTCTGGATGCATTTGCAAGTGGACTTTTGGGTGCAGATACAGAAGGCATTATTTCAAAGCAGATGGCGGAATGGCTGGAACATTTATCAGATAAGCCGGGATTTATTGAGCAGCAGACAAAGCAATGGTCGGAGGCAATCAGTCTGAAGCGTACATCCATTGATACAGATTCCTATGTTTATCTGAAAAAATACAGCAAGACCTGGCCAGTGCTTCAGGATATCCTGGAAGGGGCAAATCTGCATGCCAAAATTTTCGATTATTTTAACGCTATTTTTGATAAAGAAGCGTCAAATGAGCCAATCAAAGCACAGCTTGACGAGATCCTGACAACATTGGTAACAGACTTTGATGACGAAGAGCTGCCGCTGAGGAAGAAAGAGCGGTTTGAACAGCTGGTAGTTGATTTTGACGGTGATGAAAAAAAGGCGCGTCAGAATATGACAATTGAGCAGACCGCTTTTGATACACATAAGGATTTCACGCAGTTACTGACGGATGCGGCCATGAAGCCGGAAAGCTCCCATGCCAGCGTGTCAACTCAAAAGTTTGCGATTGCTTTATCTCGTGATTGGATCAGTAATGCCTACAATGATATTATTGCTCAGAATCGTATGAAAATTCCCCATGAGATCCATATCAGCGTAGATTCGTTTCACGATAAAACAGTAGATGGTCAGAATGAACAGGAACTGCTTCAGAGGTTTCATGGACTGATTGACTCAGAGAAGGCATCCAACCTTGCAGGCTGCGTTCTTTCGGGCTTTGATTGGTTCTGCATGTACGGAGGGATTGCCATTGCCTGTATCGGTGTTGGTCTGCTGCTTTTTGGAAGTATTTTTATAGGGTTGATTGCGATCATTGCAGGTATTGGTATGGTTACGAATTATTTTTCAAAAAAGAAAAAAGTTGAAACAGATCGTCAGAGAATCGAAGAACGATTTGAGCAGAGGCGTGATAATGATGCTCAGATTATTCGTGCTGTGTTAGCGGAGGTGGTCGATTTTAGAATCGAATTTGCTGAAAAAGATTCGGAGAGTCAGATGGTAATTGACTTTTTAGAACAAATTACACCAGAACAATATGTACGGAAGCTTGCGAGTTCTAATAGAAGAATCGTAACTGCTCGGTAGGTCTGCGCATTTGCTGCGCTGACCGTAAGAAAACGTGGAATAGCAGGCAAAAATCCCATCGCCGCAGGCGATTTTAATGGATTTTTGCCCGTAACTGTGAAGGTACTGAACAGTTACGAAGAATCAAAGTATAGGGGGAAAGAACAATGGATGCAAGATCAAAAGTCCAATTTATAAATTCCGTTGCCAAAGGACAGAATGTTTGTTGTCCTCAATGTAAGGCAATCAATGATCCAGATTCTAAATTTTGTTTTTCCTGTGGTTTTTCTCTGATGCAGGCTCCCGTTCAGGCGATGAAAGCGCAGAGAGTTTGCTGCCCTCAATGCAGGGCGGTCAATGATGCTGGTTCTAAATTCTGCTTCTCTTGTGGGGCATTCATTGAACAAGCTGTGGTCAGAAGGGAAGAATTTCCTGCTTTAAAGGAAAATAATCCATTTTCTCCTTCCACCAAAGAGAAAGCGCCGCTTGACAGGATGGCAGCGAAGGCTGAGAGTGTGCAAAAAGCAGAAGCAAAGACAAAAGCAGAGAATGTGCCCAAAAAGCAGTATATACCTGTACCGGTGACAGAAGTGGATGAAGAGCCAGAGAGTGTATTTGCTGAAGGACTTCCGTCCTGGAATGTTGAGCCGCCTGTGATTATGGTAAGGAGGAAGAAAAGAAAATGATTTCAGCACCGCATACATATTCAGAATGGGTCCAAGTCCTTAATATATTGAAGGACAAGTCAAATGATGCAGAGGTTTTGGCAGCCATGCGGAGTGGTACAATTCAGTGGCAGTCTGGTATAGCAGAACGGTTTGCAAAACGGTTGATGGATACGGTTAATTATCGTATAAATGCTGCTTCTGATAAATTTCAAAAGGATTTGAATCGTGCTCATAATCAAGAACGTGCAGTTGTGCAGGCATTACTGGGGCTCAGAAGAGAACTGGCATTTCTTGCAGAAGCCATAAATCTTCCAGTATTACCAGATAAGGATCGGCAGCAGTATGTGCAGTTAGTAATAAGTCAGGCTGATCGTATACAGAATTCCCTTGAGGAGTCAGCAAAGAGGGACCGAAGCGGAAAAATGTCAAATATTGTGAAAAATCATAGAGTTAATTTATTTTAGGAAGGGATAATAGCTATGAAGGTACGGAATAGCGAAAGGACAAGAAGATGAGTGATGTGGCGAAGAGCAAAGAACTTTTGAAACGGTATTCGATTGCAAGAATTCCGTTTATTGCAGTGAATACGATTGAGCGTGGAAGGACATTAGAAATTTTAAGGGAAATTGCGGAGGATTTACAGCTTCCTTTTTATGTGCATACGTTATCAAAAGGGACCTATGATATTGTTTCGGAAAAAATCCTTAGTGAGGATCGATCTGTTTATGGTGCCATTGACTTTATGGCTGAACAGATGAAAAGAAAGCAATATTTGACATTAATTCTCACAGAAATACCAGATTTAAGCAGTGACAACGGTGATTCCAAGCAGATTTTAGATCTTGTGAATCTGGCCAATGAATCTGGCGGAGTTATCATTGTGCTGACAAATAATTCGATATGGAATCAACTGCAGCGTCAGGGAATGATAATAAAAATTGATTTGCCCAATGAAAATGAGATGTATTCCATTATAAAGGAATATATTGATGATTATCGGAATGAAATCCCAATTGAATGGGATAACACGGATATACGAGAGGCAGCTTCAACATTAGCTGGTGTGACCCGCATTGAAGCTGAAAATATTATTGCAGCGCTTATTGCCAACAAATGTATCCGCAAATCTGATATGGATGAGGTGCGCTTTGCAAAAGATCGGCTGTTTTCAGATATCTCGGGGCTTGAAAAGATTGAGGTTGATGAGAGTGTAAAGGATGTAGGCGGTTTAGCGGGCCTGCAGAAATGGCTGAATGAAAAGAAGGAATTGTTGACACCTGAAAATCGAGATAAGCTTCGTGCAAAGGGGCTTCAGCCTCCGAGAGGAATTCTGCTGGTTGGAGTTCCTGGATGTGGGAAGTCGCTGTCTGCGAAATCAATTTCTGCGAATTGGAAGTTACCTCTGTATCGATTGGATTTTGCAACGGTGCAGGGAAGCTATGTGGGGCAGTCTGAGCAGCAATTAAAGGATGCGTTGACAACAGCTGAAAATGTGTCGCCATGTATCTTATGGATAGATGAAATTGAAAAAGGCTTATCGGGTGCAACGAGGGGCGCCGGTGATGGCGGTGTATCAACCAGAATGGTTGGCCAATTCCTGTTCTGGATGCAGGAATGCAGGAAGCAGGTATTTGTAGTTGCAACTGCAAATGATGTTTCTATGCTGCCTTCGGAGCTATTAAGACGAGGTCGGTTTGATGAGTTGTTTTTTGTGGACTTGCCTACTGCGGAGGAGCGCAGGGAGATATTAGCTCTGTATATGCGAAAATATCTTGGGCTTGAGTTTTCTGGTGAGTTTGCTGACAAAATCGTTGAAATAAGTGATGGATTTACAGGCGCGGATTTGGAATCCACAATACGGGATCTTGCGTATCGTACCATTGCCAACAGCAATTTTATTTTGACTAAAGAGAATGTGCTGACAGCATTCAATAATGTGGTGCCTCTCTCGCAGACCAGCCCGGAAAAGATTGAAGCAATTCGTGATTGGGGAAAAGAGAGGGCAGTTCCGGCTTCTGGGAAACCGATTGGCAGTGAAGAACTTACCCGAAAGAAGAATGGCCCCAAGACAAGAAAAGTTTTAGTGTAGGCGACTGTCCAAAAGGAGGAATTTTAAATGCCAAGACCGATCTTAAAAACGTTCCCTAAAACTCAAACTTCTAATATTTTGAGCGCATCTTATACACAAGAAAAAAAGCAGCAACAGCGGATTGACAAAATGCAATTAGAGCGTATTTTGAGAAAAAAACGTTCTAAGGAATATATGGATGCACTGCATAAATTAGATGCAGGAGGTCATGTGCAGAATCAGAGTAAGATAAACGAGATCATTAATACGATTAAGGAGGAATTTCCTGAGGTTGAACTTGCGGGGATTCTTCTTGGTTATGTTTCAATCTGTTATCTTGGAAAACCGTATGAAGTACATACATTGGAAATTTCGGGAGGTATTATAGAACATTATCAATCTGGACAGATTCTGCCAAATGGCCTTGAGAGGGCAAGAGGGATTGCGATGCATGGAGGCTATGAGTTCATTGAGGTTTATACAGATTGCTGCAGAGCGGTTAGTTCAAATGGTACGGTTTCGGTGATTCCACATTAGAGGCAAGAGGTATGCTGGAGCAGAAATATGGAAAGAATCATAAGCTTTATCAGTGTCTTTTGCAGAAAGGCGGATTATAACAATGAAGATAAAAAATGCGGGGATTCAAATTGCAAAATGGCTATCACAAACCGTTTTATTTGCCATGCTTCCTCTGATTTTTTATATGTTGATTCATTGGATGTTTCAGTTGCAGGAAGAACCTACCAGCCGATATATAACAGAACTTTGTGCATTCACATCTGGTGTAACACCTTCTGTTATTATGGAATTGTCAAAAAAGAAATATAAAAACACCAATATCAAGGAAATTGTACTTCCTGTATACTTGGCATTGGCAATTATGTTTTTTATTATGTATGGAGTTATTATGTTTGTATTTGCCTTGGATGTGCCGCTTAAGTCTGAAATGGTTAATAATATGTTTCATTTTAGTTTGGTTGTCAGTCTATTTCATTTTGTAATTGCGTTACTGTTGCAGTTTATCGGAGGATTTTATGGCGACTAATTTTATTAATATTGCAATTATACTTACTATTATGATTGGCACGCTTACGGTTGGATTTTTATTGTGGAAGCTTTTTCAACTAAATAAATCTGCCAAAACAGATTATGGCGCCAGGTCAATATTTCATCAGCAAAATAACTCTGATAAGATGAAACGTTGCAGGACATATTCTTCAGTGTCAGAAGATAAATCGGATGCTTTCGAGTTGTTGGATGGCAATAGGACTGTCACGTTTCCTGGAGCAACAGGTCCGTTTTATAAAGAAGAACCAATCGAACCGAAGACAGCAATTATGTATCCTGGTTCAACAGGAGAAAAAGTATTTGCGCGGCTAAAATTTGTGAAAATTGGGGATTTGCCGTCTAACCGAGTTGAATTTTTGATAAAACGAGAGACTACTTTGGGAAGATCATTAAAGGAAGATATTGCGCTGAATGACAAATATATTTCTGGTCATCACGTGGTTTTTTTATTTGACGGTACTGTATTAAAGCTTATGGATGTGGGCAGTACGAATGGTACCTTTCTTAATGGACGGAAGATAAAAGAGAATCTGCCCTTTGTTATTTCATCAAAGAGCACAATCGTAATGGGGGCTACTTCTTTTGTGGTTGAGAAATTATAGATGCTTTTTTGCGCTTGCGATGAAGTGGGGATGTCAAAATTAGCTGACACATTTTCCTCAAGGATTTTGGACCTTATGAGTATCTGTCTGACATGATTTGCAGATGCTTTGAGCATGGTTTGTCAAACACACTTAAAAATAAGACTGGATTCATTAAGGAACTTATGGATCGGACATTTGACATAAATTTGATTACCAGACCGCGCCGCTTCGGAAAGACTCTTATAATGGATATTACGAGGATATGATGGAAGTGATCCGCAGTCTCCTTGGCATGGCATGGACACGATGTAGTGTCCGCCAGCAGGGGGGATTTTTTTATGGCTTACTTGCCTTTACATATTTCTGGTTACGGCTGTCAGGCTTATCGGGAATCGTCATGACCAGTTTCCAGAATCTAAAAGCGGTTTTAAATACACCTTGGGGAAATGCTTCCGGTCTGACAAAACGAGAAAATGAATCATTTCAGTCTGGCTGTGTATATTACGCATGAATAGATCACAGCAAGTAACCAGAAATTATGGATAAGTAGAGACCATGATAGTATTGTTTTATACTTTTAAAAAACATTGACGATAATATTTGAAAAAGTTATAATTATAGCGATATTTAGAGCTGCATATGCTTATTTCACGATTTGAAAAAAGAAATAAAAATGCTTTGAGAAAATTGTCGCGGAAGCGCGTTTGGTTTGAAGTATCGTCATAAGGAATTATGGTATTGGGCAGCACGTGTGGATGTGTTGGTCAAGATGGTGAAATATGGAAAATAATGAAAGACAAGGAGAACAGAATGGATCACTTATTTACAAATTCATCTTCTGCAGTTTCATCTGCCCGTCTTATCTATACGCCGTCGGCTTTTGCACGATCTTCCCTGATCCATCTGCAGGAAACGGGTACGCTGCAGGCTCTGCATTCTCATAAGAGCGAGCGATTCGGATTAAGCTCCTGCCTTTTTTTCATTGTTTTGTCAGGGGCTGGAGAACTGGTCTATGACGGGAAGCAATATGATCTGAACTCTGGCGATTGCGTATTCATTGATTGCCGAAAGGCGTACAGCCATGAAACGGGAAACCCAAACTCGGACAAGATTGCGCTGTGGTCTTTATCCTGGTGCCATTTCTATGGCCCTAATATGAATGCAATCTACCGTAAGTACCAGGAGCGAGGCGGCAGGCCGGTGTTTCAAACCGATCGGCTTAGTGATTACCGCAGCATTCTGGCAGATCTATACCAGATCGCCGGATCTGCGGATTATGTCCGTGATATGCGGATCCATGAGAAGCTGTCCTCCTTACTGATTCTGTTGATGGAAGATGCGTGGAACGGGAAGAAGTATATCAGCGAAACAGACAGTACAGTGTCATCCGTTGCAGACATTCAGCAGGTGAAAGAGTATCTTGATTTGAATTTTACACAGAAAATCACATTAGATGATTTGGCTTCCCGGTTTTTTATTAATAAATATTATCTGCTGACGCTTTTTAAGGAGCGTTATGGTGTTACGATTAATGCTTATCTGAACCAGGTGAGAGTGACGTATGTGAAGCAGCAGCTCCGTTTTACGGAGAAAACAGTGGAGCATTTGGCAGCAGAATTACATGTGGAACCTGGGTATTTGAGCAGGTTGTTTAAAAAAGTAGAAGGAATGAGTCCCAGTGAGTTTCGTAAGAAATGGAAGGGGAAATGAAACCAAGGGCTGTACAATATTGGATTGATTACTTAATCAAAAACCCAATATTGTACAGCCTTTTCTCATTATATGAAATTCATTCTCCTGAACACGTCAGCTATAATTACGTTCGACGGCCTAAAATCAGAAAAAATGTAAGAATAAAAGGAGTTTTGAATCATGAGTGAAACGATAAAAGCAGCAAAGGTTGCATTAATTACAGGCATTACCGGCCAGGATGGTTCCTATCTGGCGGAATTCCTTCTGGAGAAGGGATACGAGGTTCACGGTATCACCCGCCGTGCATCCATTTCCAATACGGCACGGATCGATCATTTAATTGCCGCAAATTCTATCACCCTCCATGACGGTGATTTGTCTGACTCTTCTTCTTTAATCCGGATTATCAGTATGGTTCAGCCAGATGAGATCTACAACCTGGCGGCGCAGAGCCATGTGCAGGTTTCCTTTGATGTGCCGGAATATTCTGGTGATGTGGATGCCATCGGTGTCCTGCGTATTCTGGAAGCAGTTCGCATCCTTGGACTGACGAAGAAAACCAAAGTATACCAGGCATCTACTTCTGAATTATACGGCAAGGTAGAGGAGATCCCGCAGAAGGAGACTACTCCATTCCACCCATACAGCCCATATGCAGTTGCAAAGCAGTATGGCTTCTGGATCACCAAGGAGTACCGGGAGGCGTATAACATGTTTGCAGTTAACGGTATCCTGTTTAATCATGAGTCCGAGCGCCGCGGCGAGAATTTCGTTACCCGTAAGATCACGCTGGCAGCAGGCCGGATTGCGGAAGGTCTGCAGGATCATCTGGAGCTTGGCAATATGGATTCTCTCCGTGATTGGGGCTATGCCAAGGATTATGTAGAATGCATGTGGCTGATCATGCAGCAGGACAAGCCGGAGGATTTTGTCATTGCTACCGGCGTGCAGCATACCGTTCGTGATTTTACGGAAAAGGCTTTTGCTGCCAACGGCATCACCATTCGCTGGGAAGGCACCGGACTGGATGAGAAGGGCTACGATGCAGCTACCGGAAGGATGCTGGTTTGTGTAAATCCTGCATGGTTCCGTCCGACAGATGTGGATAACCTGTGGGGAGATCCCACTAAGGCAAAGACGGTCCTTGGCTGGAATCCGCAGAAGACCAGCTACGAGGAACTGGTTGAGATCATGGCAAAGCATGACCGTATGCTGGCAAAGCGTGAGAAGGCTATGAAGAATGCGTAAAGGAAAGCTCTGTCATCGCCCGGCGGCAGGATTTTGATGGTTTCTGTCATCGCCCGGCGGCAGGATTTTGATGGTTTCTGTCATCGCCTGGCGATGGAGCTTTGGTTGTTACGGATGTGTCTGCTGACGCAGACCGCACCATGTATGAAAAGAGGCAAATGATTATGATGGAGAAAAATGCAAAAATCTATGTTGCAGGTCATCGGGGAATGGTTGGTTCTGCCATTGTTCGTGAACTGCAGCGTCAGGGCTATACGAATATTATTACCCGTACCCACAAGGAACTGGATCTCTGCCGTCAGGCGGATGTGGAGAAATTCTTTGCAGAGGAGAAGCCGGAGTACGTTTTTCTGGCTGCTGCAAAGGTGGGCGGTATCATTGCCAATCAGGAAGCATTGGCTGACTTTATGTGGTTTAATATGACCCTTGAAATGAATGTGATCCATTCTGCATGGCAGAATGGCTGCAAGAAACTGGAGTTCCTTGGTTCTTCCTGCATCTATCCTCGTATGGCTCCTCAGCCGATGCCGGAGAGCTGCCTGCTGACCAGCGAGCTGGAGAAGACCAACGAGGCCTATGCCCTGGCGAAGATTTCTGGTCTGAAGTACTGCGAGTTCCTGAACAAGCAGTACGGCACCGATTATATTTCGGTTATGCCCACGAACCTGTACGGTCCCAATGACAACTATCATCCTACCCACAGCCATGTTCTGCCTGCTCTGATCCGCCGCTTCCATGAGGCGAAGGAGCAGAATCTGCCTTTTGTTACCTGCTGGGGAGATGGTTCTCCGCTGCGGGAGTTCCTGTATGTGGATGATCTGGCCAATCTGTGCGTGTTCCTGATGAACAATTACAGCGGTGACGAGACCGTTAATGCTGGTACTGGCAAGGAATTGACCATCAAGGAGCTGACAGAGCTGGTGGCAAAGGTAGTGGGATATGAGGGAGACATTCGCTGGGATACCTCAAAGCCGAATGGCACGCCGCGGAAGCTTCTGGATGTGAGCAAGGCCACCCGGCTTGGCTGGACGTATAAGACGGAGCTGGAGGAAGGCATTCGGCTGTCCTATGAGGATTTCCTGAACAATCCAATGAGAGCGGAAAGGTAGATGGAAGATGAACATTGTATTATTATCCGGCGGTTCAGGAAAGCGTCTCTGGCCGCTGTCTAACGATATTCGTTCCAAGCAGTTCATTAAAATATTTAAGACAGAGGACGGCAGCTATGAATCCATGGTTCAGCGTGTTTACCGTCAGATTAAAAAGGTAGACGCAGATGCGACTGTGACTATTGCCACCAGCAAAACCCAGGTATCAGCGATTCACAATCAGCTGGGTGAGGGAGTTGGCATTTCAGTAGAGCCCTGCCGCCGTGACACCTTTCCGGCAATTGCCCTGGCAACTGCCTATCTGACGGATGTACAAGGCGTTGACCCGGAGGAATCAGTCGTGGTCTGCCCCGTTGATCCGTATGTGGAGGATGACTACTTTGAAGCCCTGAAAGCCCTCGGTGAGCAGGCGGACAAGGGGGAAGCCAATCTTGTGCTGATGGGAATTGAGCCCACCTATCCTTCTGAAAAGTATGGCTACATTATTCCGGAAAATGCAGATCAGACAGCATTTGTATCCACCTTTAAGGAGAAGCCTACACAGGAAGTTGCAGTGGAATATATCAGGCAGGGTGCTCTGTGGAACGGCGGTGTGTTTGCTTATAAACTGAAGTATCTTTTAGATAAGGCACATGAGCTGATTGATTTTACCGACTATCAGGATCTGTTCTCCAAGTATGACACGTTGACGAAGATTTCCTTTGACTATGCTGTGGTGGAGAAGGAAGATAAGATTCAGGTTATGCGTTTTGTGGGACAATGGAAGGATCTGGGGACCTGGAACACCTTGACAGAAGCCATGGAAGAGAATTCTGTGGGAAATGCGATCCAGAATGAGACCTGCGAAAATGTTCACATTGTTAATGAATTAGGCGTGCCAGTCCTGGCAATGGGCCTGCATGATGTGGTGATTTCAGCATCCCCGGAAGGCATCCTGGTTTCGGATAAGGAACAGAGCTCATACATCAAGCCCTTTGTGGATCAGATCGACCAGCAGATCATGTTTGCCGAGAAGAGCTGGGGCAGCTTCCGTGTCCTGGATGTAGAGGAAGAAAGCCTGACCATCAAGGTAACGCTGAACGGGGGGCACAGCATGAATTACCACAGTCACAAGAACCGTGATGAGGTTTGGGTGGTGATTTCCGGTACAGGCAAAACCATCGTTGATGGTATGGAGCAGAATGTTAAGGCTGGTGATGTAGTTACTATGGAGGCGGGCTGCCGTCATACGATTTTGGCTGAAACGGAATTGAAGCTGATCGAGGTGCAGCTTGGCAAGGAGATTAGTGTACATGACAAACAGAAATTCCCTCTTGAGTGATGGAACTCTTTTGAATCCTCCCTTCTTGCTGAAGCCAACTGGAAAAGATTATCTCTGGGGCGGGAGCCGGCTGAATGATGACTTTGCAAAGGGCATTGACTTAAGCCCCCTGGCGGAAACCTGGGAATGCTCCACACACCCGGATGGTCCCAGCACGGTGGCAAGCGGTGAATTTGCAGGGATGACTTTGACGGAGGTATTGAAGGCTCATCCGGATTTCCTTGGAAACCACCCCAGAACGAAAGGAGAACTTCCGATCCTGATCAAGTTTATCGATGCGAAAAAGGATCTGTCGGTGCAGGTACATCCCACGGACGAATATGCTGCCCGGTATGAAAACGGTCAGCTTGGCAAAACGGAAATGTGGTACGTTTTAGATGCAGCGAAAGGCGCAAAGCTGATCTACGGTTTCCATCATGATGCAGATAAGGAAGCGGTTCGTCAGAGCATCCAGGACGGAACTGTGGAGAAGTATCTCCAAAAGGTTCCCATCAAGAAGGATGATCTGTTTTATATTGAAGCAGGTACGGTTCATGCCATTGGAGCGGGCGCTCTGATTGCGGAAATTCAAGAAAGCTCCAATCTGACCTACCGCATGTATGATTACAACCGAGTGGACAAGAATGGCAGAAAACGGGAGCTTCATGTGGATAAGGCGCTGGAGGTGGCGAATCTGAAAGCCAGTACAGAGCCAAAGCAGCCCCTCCGCGTGCTGAAATACCGTCAGGGCTGCGCTTTGGAGCTGCTGTGCCGATGCAAATACTTTGAAGTCTACCGCATGATGGTTAATACGGAGCGGTGCCGCAGGCTGGTGGGCTATCAGGCAGACAGCACCTCGTTCCGCGTCCTGCTCTGCACCGATGGCTGCGGTTCCGTAAGCTTTGGAGAGAAGGAAACGCTGACGTTTTTCAAAGGCGACTGCATATTTGTTCCGGCCAATTCTGTAAAGATGCGGATTCATGGCACTGCCCAGTTTCTTGATGTAAGAGGATGATGAATGTTTTTGAGGATTGTGGGAGCACGTAGTGCGGAACAATCCGGTATCATAGGGGGCAAAATACCGTTTGCCCCCACATCAAGAGGATGACAGGCCAAGGAACAGGGAACAAGAGAGTAGGCTGTAAGAAGCCAGGACGCAAGAGGGCAGTCAGCAGCAGAGAGATTGCAGGAAGACCAGCTACAGCAAGACAGGCTGCAGAGAGATAAGAGGAGACTAGGTTATGCATGATAAGATTATGGAGCAGTACCGGCGGTGGGCAGCCAATGCTACAGCCGATGCTGATGTTGTAAATGAATTGAAAGCAATGGAAGGCGACAGGGAAAAAATGGAGGATTCCTTTTACCGGAATCTTGCTTTTGGTACCGGCGGCCTGCGGGGCGTGATCGGCGCAGGTACAAACCGCATGAATATTTATACAGTTGCGAAAGCATCTCAGGGCCTGGCTGATTATCTGGTTAAGAACTATGAAAAGCCGTCTGTGGCCATTGGCTATGACAGCCGAATCAAATCGGACGTGTTTGCACAGGTTGCTGCCGGTGTGTTTGCTGCTAACAGCGTGAAGGTTAATATCTGGCCGCAGCTGACACCGGTGCCCATGGTATCCTTTGCTACCCGTTATCTTGGCACTTCTGCCGGCATTATGGTGACTGCCAGCCATAATCCATCCAAATATAACGGTTACAAAGTATACGGTGCCGATGGCTGCCAGATCACAACCGAGGCAGCGGCGAACGTTTTGGCTGAGATTGAGAAGCTTGATATTTTCGCCGATGTTAAGATGGTAGATTTCCAGACAGGAATGAAGGACGGTGACATTCAATATATCTCGGAAGATGTTTATACTGCTTTTGTGGAAAAAGTCAAGAAACAGTCCGTTCTGGGTGACAGGAAGGTGGATAAAAATGTTGCCATCGTGTACAGCCCGTTAAATGGCGCCGGTTTGAAACCAGTTCTGCGAACTTTAAAGGAAAGCGGCTACACCAACATCACCGTAGTCAAGGAGCAGGAACAGCCAGATGGCAATTTCCCCACTTGCCCATATCCAAATCCGGAAATCAAGGAAGCGATGTCTCTGGGAATGGAGTATGCCAAGCGATGCAGTGCAGATCTTCTTTTGGCAACCGATCCGGACTGTGACCGGGTTGGGATTGCGGTAAAGAACCCAGAAGGGGAGTATGTCCTGCTCTCTGGCAACGAGACGGGCCTGCTTCTGTTAGATTATATATGTTCTCGCCGCATTGCAATGGGAACGATGCCTGCTGATCCTGTTATGGTGAAGACCATTGTGACCATGGATCTGGGCGAACGGATTGCAGCACATTATGGTGTGGAGACCATTAATGTACTTACCGGCTTTAAATTTATCGGTGAGCAGATCGGCTTATTGGAAAAGGCTGGCTGCGTTGACTGTTATGTTTTTGGCTTTGAGGAGAGTTATGGCTACCTGACAGGCACCTATGTCCGTGATAAGGACGGCGTGGACGCTGCATTTATGATTTGCGAGATGTTTGCTTATTACGCAGCGCAGGGATGTAGTCTGCTGGATAAGCTGGATGAACTGTATCAGGAATATGGATACTGCTTCAATACGCTGCACTCTTATGAATTTGAGGGGGCCGCCGGCTTTGCCAAGATGCAGGATATTATGGCAAGATTCCGTGAAGGACTGGATGGGATTGGACCAAAGAAAGTGATAAAGGTTTTGGATTACGCTAAGGGACTGGATGGCCTGCCAAAATCGGATGTGCTGAAATATCTGCTGGAGGACAACTGCTCGGTAGTAGTGCGTCCTTCTGGTACGGAGCCGAAGCTGAAGGCTTATGTTTCTGTCAGCGCGGAGAGCAGAGAAGCGGCAGAGAGCGTTGAAGCACAGATTGTTGACAGTTTGGAACGGTATTTTGCGTGAATTTGCTGAGTGGCTGCATCGGTTTCTGTCTGGTTGATGGAGCGAGGGATGAGCACGATAAAAATATGATAGAGAGATCCACTGCGGGAATGTTGCAGAGAAGTTGCTTTGTAAATACCGCAGTGGTTTTTTT
>JAUNOF010000234.1 GCA_030537215.1 Lachnospiraceae bacterium | reverse complement strand
TAGAAAATCACCTGCCTATTTGACATTCCACCCCTCCAATGCTATGATGAAACAGGCGGCAGATGCCATCTGCCCTGTCAGTATCGTTAAAATACACATGTTCATACAGGAGGACAACTTACATGACAGATAAAGAAAAAGAAGCCCGCATCCAGCAGGCATTAGACAATCATAAAAAAGGCTACAACTGTGCCCAGGCCGTTTCCTGCGCATTCTGCGACCTGACCAATACAGATGAAACCACCATGTTCACCGTAACCGAAGGGCTGGGACTTGGCATGGGATGTATGGAGGGGACCTGCGGCGCGATCTCCGCCTCCGCCATCCTGTCCGGCTTTAAAAACAGCACTGCCCACCTGGAGAAGCCCGATTCCAAAGCTGCTTCCTACAAGGATTCTAAAACCTGTGTAAAAGCATTCCAGGCTCTGCACGGCACGGTTGTCTGTAAAGATTTAAAAGGCGTGGAAACCGGCAAAGTGATCCGCAGCTGCGACGGCTGCATCGAGGATGCCGCCCGGATCATTGCAGAAAATCTGTTTTAAATGGATTTTAATTTCAAGAATGCGAGCAAATAATCATGAAATCATCAGAAGAATTACGACGTTTATTAGAATCGATTGACCGAAAAAGCTACCCGGCCTATAAGTCAGCTCAGGGAGCTTATGATTTCGGCAGCTTTACCTTATCCATCGACCATGTGCAGGGAGACCCCTTCGCCTCCCCGTCTAAGGTAAGCATTACCGTGTCCCACCAGAAAGCCGGCTATCCGGCTGCCTTCTTTGACCAGCCCTGGAAAAAGACAGCGTTGGAAGACTATCTGGTAAGGCAGTTCGGCCGTGAGATCGCCCAGTTTAATTTCAAGGCAAAAGGCTCCGGCAAAAGCGGCCTGATCGCCATCAGCACCCCCGGCCCGGAGATCCTGTCACGAACAGCCTGCGAATGCACCAAAACCGGCATCACCGCCCGCTTTGAGATAGGTTTTCCGGCCAACGGAAGAACCATCAACTCCGGTGAGCTGATCCGTATCCTCTTCGACTTCCTGCCCCGCTGTGTCCGCAGTGTATTCTTCTATAAGAGCCGGGACCCAAAGGAAGTCCAGGCTGTCATCAACCTGGCTGAGGATCAGCAGTTTGTCCGGGAGGAATGCCGCCGGCTCCATCTGGTATCATTCGTGGCAGACGGCTCTGTACTGGCCCGGGAAAGCGGCGTATCCAGCCGCCCCATGAAGGGCTGTGTTCCCTTCCTGTCCCCGGAAAGTTTAAAGGTAACCCTTAAGCTGCCTCACAAGGGAACTCTGTCTGGTATGGGAATCCGGGAAGGCATCACTCTGATCGTAGGCGGCGGCTATCACGGGAAATCCACCCTGTTAAAGGCGCTGGAGCTGGGCGTTTACAATCATATTGCAGGCGATGGCCGGGAATATGTGATCACCGACGACACTGCTTTAAAGCTGCGGGCCGAGGATGGCAGAAGCATCACCAATGTGGATATTTCCCTCTTTATCAATGACCTGCCCAATCAAAAGGATACCCATAATTTCTCCACACCAGATGCCAGCGGAAGCACCTCTCAGGCGGCAGCCGTGATCGAGGGATGGGAAGCCGGCAGCCGCGCCTTCCTCATTGATGAGGATACCTCTGCCACCAACTTTATGCTGCGTGACCAGCTGATGCAGCAGATCATCAGCCGGGAAAAGGAGCCCATTACCCCTTTTATCGAGCGGGCCAGAGATCTGTTTGGAAAGGCCGGAATCTCCACGGTGATGGTAGCCGGAAGCTCCGGCGCCTATTTCTATATCGCAGATACCATTATCCAGATGGACTGCTACCGTCCTTTTGATATTACAGAGCGCACCAAGGAAGCCTGCGCCCGGTTCGGAGCAGATCCAACTACGAAAGCACCTGGTTTTATTCTGCCTGATGAAGGCAGGAAACTGACTGTTCCAGAAAATGGAAGGGTCAGAAACAGCGGGCGCGGCTCCAGACCGGAGGGCTTCGATCAGCGGGGCGGGCGCGGTAGCCGTGACGATCGGATCAAGACGAAGGTTTACGGCAAAGACTCCCTTCAGGTGGGGCATGAGCAGGTGGATCTTCGCTTTGTGGAGCAGCTTGTCCACAGCGAACAGACCGCTTCCCTTGCCCAGATCATCCGTTTCTGCATAGAAAAGCAGCTGTTTACCCGGTACAGCGTCAAACAGATTGTGGATGTGGTGACGGATCAGATCAAACGGGGCGGCCTTCCGGCCGTCAGCGATTCCTCTTACGCCGCCATGGGATTATGTATGCCCCGGCGCCAGGAGATCTTCGCATGCCTGAACCGGTATCGGGGATAACTTGTCACACTTTTGCAGTCTCGTCCATATGATATATTACAAAAACAAATAAGGAGTCAACATTATGAACGAGACTACAACCAATAACCTCTGGAACTGCCCGAAAAACGGATGCCCGGTGATCTTAAGCATTGCAACCTCCATCGCCCACGAGGAAGACGCCCTTGCCTGCATCTTAAACGCAGAATGCGCCAAGATCAATAAGGTGCTGCAGAGCAGCTCTGACATTAACGACTTAATTGCAATCGATACCTCCGTTCAGGCCACCCTGGACCAGATCAATGATCTGGAGCAAACCCTGAAAGCGAAGCTGGATGCCATTCTGCCGCTGCTGGAGGACTGCATGTAATACACAACGGTTTTCAATTTCATCCGCCAGATAACAGAAATCCCCTCAGTGCATCCGCTCTGGGGGGATTTTACAG
>JAUNOF010000074.1 GCA_030537215.1 Lachnospiraceae bacterium | reverse complement strand
ATGAAAAAAATAATAACGGTTAATGTTTCCAGTAATCTGCTGCCAGTTGGATAAAGAACCGGGCCGGCTTGCTTAAGTAGCTCCCCTTTTTGTAGCTTGCTGTGATATTCCAGGTAGGGTGGTCCGGCAGGCAGAAAAAGGCAATATTGCGGTATTCCGGCGTAACATAATTGGCGGAGACAAGACCGCAGCACATCCTGGCTTCCACCATATCCAGAATGGTCTGCGCCCTGGCGGTTTCAAACAAAACGGTAGGCGTAAATTCCGCCTGACGGAAGATAGAATCTGCAACGCCCCGCATGGTAGATTCCTTATACATAAGGGCAAAGGGCTCTTCTCGAAGCAGACTGATATCCAGGTCCAGATAGGGTCCGGTGCCGGGAGCGGCAGCCTCCTGGCACAGAGGATGGATAGCGGGGACGGCCAGCACCAGCTCTTCGGAATTGATCAGGATGTATTCGTCGTCAGTCTGCTGGTTTTCCCGCAGCGTCATAAAGCCGATGTCCAGTTCCCCGCGGGATATCATCTGCTGCTGTTTGCGGACGCTGACCTCGCACACATTGATCACGATGTCAGGATATTCCCGGTGGAAGGCCGGATAGACTCCGGTGAACATGGAGGCGCCTCGTTCCGGCGGAAAGCCGATGGACAAGGAGCCTCGTTTGGTTGTGACAATATCTTGAAGACGGTTATAGGTTTCCCGTTTGATCCGCAGCAGCTCTCTGGCGGCTGCCAGATATACTTCTCCGGCTTCTGTAGGCGTCCATCCGCTTCTGGCGCGGAAGAAAAGGGGCGTTCCGATCTCCTTTTCCAGATGGATCAGCTGCTGGTTCAGGGCGGAGGGCGTGATGAACAGTTTTTCCGCCGCTCTGGTTACATTTCGTTCCTCTGAGATTTTTACAATGTATTCCACTTCTTTTAAATTCATACCATGTTCGCTCCTTCCATCGCTTTATAGTATCTCCACAGGGTAGAACGGCTGATTCCAAGCTTTTCTGCAATCAGTCCTTTCTTTCCCTGATAGTATCGATCCAGCTCCTGAAGCTCAGAATAGGTATATTTTCGGCCTTTGATCATAAATCCCGGCTCTTCCTTCGCTGCAGGAGGGAGCTGGCAGAAGGCAGGGGCGGACTCCGTTCGGTTTAAGTGTGCATAAAATCCGGAATCATCGGGGGAACCGGATTCATGGAAAGAGGAAAGGATGGTTTCGCCGGAGGAGAGCACCACCAGGCGGCGAAGATAGCTTTCCAGTTGTCTTAGATTGCCGGGCCAGTCATAATCCTTCAGCTGGTGCAGAAATTCGGGAGCGGCCTGACAATGCTTCTGGTATTGCTGATTCAGATGCATCAGCATATGCTCTGCCAGACTGGGTATGTCCTCCCTTCTTTGACGCAGTGCAGGAACCGGAAGAATCAGGGAATTAACGAAATAGTAGAAGCGAGGAGTCAAAATGGAAGATAGATCGGCTTCTGACCCGATGATCAGCCGGATCGTAAGCTCCTGCCGGGTATGGTTGTCAATGATCATAGAACCGGTTATGAGAAGATCGGTCAGCTTCTCCTGCATCAAAGGGGTGAGGCTTTGGCCGCTTCGGATATATAAGGTTCCATGGTGAGCCGCTAATAAATCTTCGGCAGTGAGAAGGGAGGCCTCTCTGGACAGGAAAAGATTTTCGCGGCGGTTTCCTGCCTGATGGATGCAGCGGGCAAAGGTTTCCTTTCCGGTTCCTGCTTCCCCGATGATAAGGACCGGATCTGAAATCTTTGCGTAATGCAGGCCGCAGGAAACTGCCTGGCGGAACAAGGGATGGGAGCCGGTTAAATCAAAAAAAGATGGAGCGCAGGGGAGGAGATGGTGATCCGCTGCCGAAACCGGTGGGAAAACGTTAGACTTCCGGGCGGGGCGGATGGTGAGGATCAAGCCTTTCCTGCTGGACCCTACGGAAACCGGATGGATGGACAGGGAAAAGGACTGCTCCTTGATGCTGAAAATATGATCGGTCACCGGCCGTCCGGAGATGAGGGATTGCTGGATCAGTTCCTTTTCTGTTTGAGCGAAAAGAGAAGTATAGGATTTTCCGATCACAGAAGGGGAAACAACATTCAGAAATTGCTCCGCAGCCGGATTGCACACGGTAAGCCTGCCCTTTTCGCTGATGCTTAGAATACCGTCCGCAATGGAATTCAGCAGAATGGTCCGTTCCTGAAATTTTCTCCGCTGGAGGATGAATCCCTTCTGTACCTCCAGAGCACGCTCATATGCTTCTTTTACAGAGGAAAGGGAGCTTTCCAGAAGGACGCAGTGAAGCCCTGCTTCAAGGGCCGCTTTCTGAGTGGAGACGCCGCCGATTACCACATGGATCTGCTCTCGTTTGGCCTGTTTGATCCGTTTGCGGATATCTTCGCTGCTGCTGATGGGATACAGCCGGATATTGCAGTGCAGGATATCCAGAAAGCCCCGGACCGACTGGATCACATCATCCAGACCAAGGTAAGCGATCCTGGAATCTTCCTGCTGATAAAGCTCTTTTGCAGTATAAATAGAATGGATCAGCTCGGAGTCGTGGATGGGAATGGTAACGATGGGAATGGAAAGATGAGCCGATTTTAACAGAGCGGCAGTATTGCCTCTGGCAATGATCACATCCACATCCTCCGGGAGATGAAAGCGGACGTAGTCAAGGGCATCTTCCATACAGGCATTGATAATGAGAAGATCCTCCGGGTGCGAAATGGATTTCTGCAGCGTCAGGCCATAATGGGTGATGGAAGGGCCTGGGGCAATCAGCGCGATCTTTGACATAAGGACTCCTTTAAAAAAGTTTTATTTATGTTTTAATATAAAACAAAAATTGATAAATTTCAACTAAATTGAAACAAAAATAAGGGTAAAAGTCCGTATATTTGACTTATAGGCAGAAATACAATAAAGTGATCTTACGAAATTCGGAACACGAAATTCAGAATACAAAGATTCCAGGAATACAGGGAATCGAAAAGGAGGAAATATGTTTCCAATTGATAAGGATGCAAGATTCACATTTGCAAAGGCGGTATATTACAATTTTAATCCGGTTCCGGTGAAAAAGCCGTGGCGGGATGCAACGGGAGGCTTTGGTAATTATGCCCCCCTTCAGGGCTGGATTGATCTTTATGATTCGGAAGGATACAGCGGCGGCACATTTTGTTCCATGGGGATCGTAACGAATATCCTTCCTTTGATTTTAACCGGGGAGACCAGAACCTATCAGGAATGGTACGACTATATTTACTGGAAAATGAGGAATTTTGGATTTCAAAGCGGCCAGATCGTGGACTTAGGCCAGCTTGACCTGATCATGCTGGAGATCATGGCGAAGCGGGAAAATAAGCCCCTTCACCGGTTTTTAGGAGCGAAGAAGGACTGGGCGGCCGCTTATAAGGGCGGCGGTTCCCTGTTATCGGACGATGAGGACCTGAC
This sequence comes from Lachnospiraceae bacterium, assembly GCA_030537215.1. GTDB lineage: Bacteria > Bacillota > Clostridia > Lachnospirales > Lachnospiraceae > Caccovicinus. Next base: position 11,349 of record JAUNOF010000074.1, on the reverse strand, counting down.
AGCGGATATGGTCCGCTATGTGGAGGAAGGATACCGAACCATTAAGTTTAAGGTTGGAAGCGACTGGGGCAAAAATATGGAGCGGGACGCCAGACGTATGGAAAAGGTTCGGGCAGCGGTAGGAGAAGACATTGAGATTGCAGTTGACGCCAATCAGGTGTGGAATGTGGAGGATGCTTTGAAATTTGCAGATATGATCCGTCCCTACCGTCCGGCCTGGTATGAAGAACCGGTACATTCTCATGACATGAACGCCATTCAGGAGCTGAGGGAACGGGTGAATATGAAGATTGGATATGGAGAATCCATGAGAAACCGCTTTGCCTTTGAAACCTACGCAGAAAAGGGAGTGGATCATCTGATGCCTCTGGTGGGGAGAATGAGCAGGATGAGCGACCTTTTAGAGATCCGTGACCTGGCCAGAGAAAAGAAGCTGAGATTTTCCTCCGGCGGAACGGTGTGGATCAATGCCGTATTCGGGGCGCTGTATGAGGAAACGGAGATGCTGGAAAATCATGAGCCTATGACACTGCCTATCGGGGAGTGCCTGGAAATCAAACCGGAAGAGAAGAACGGCAGGCTCTATCTGCCGGATCTTCCAGGAAGCCCGATTCGGCTGAATGTAAAAAAGCTGGAGGAAGATCGGGTGCTGGAAAGCGTAAAGTATTTCTATGCAGATTCTTCAAAATTAAATTTTGCAGTTCGGGCGGCTTATTAATAAGGAGAGAATCATGTCGAAGCTGGAAGAGATGTTGCAGGATTACCAGATACCAAAGGTAAAAAAGGTTAAGCAGGTCTTTGACCGAACCTTTCTGGATAATCCGGAGGAAAAACTGGAAGCATTGTGGAAAGAAAAGCAGATTACAATCAAACCAGGAGCCCGGATCGCAATTACAGGAGGCAGCCGGGGAATTGCAGGATACCAGAGAATTATGAAAAAGACGGTTTCTCTTGTAAAGGAAGCTGGAGGACGGCCCTTTATCGTACCAGCTATGGGGAGCCATGGAGGCGGAACTGCAGAAGGGCAGAAGAAAATGCTGGAAAATATTGGGATTACAGAGGCGGCGGTGGGAGCTCCAATTTTGTCATCCATGGAAGTGGTGGAAGTGAACCGCACAGAGCTTGGGCTTCCAGTGTACATAGACAAGTATGCGTGGGAGGCGGATGGGATCATTCTTTTAAATCGGGTGAAAACCCACACGTCGATCCGTGAAGCGTATCAAAGCGGCCTTTTGAAAATGATGGCGATTGGATTGGCAAAGCATAAAGGGGCGGCTATGACGCATAGTCTTGGAACGCCCAATCTGGGGCCCAATATGGTTCGGGTGGGAAAGGCAGCTTTAGAGAAGCTGACGATCACGGCAGGTATTTCTGTTATTGAAAATGGCTATGAGCAGCTGGCAGATCTTTATGTATCCAGAAAGGAAGAGATTTTGGATACTGAGCCGGAAATTCTCAAAAGAGCTGCGTCAATGGTTCCAAGAATCTATGTAGATGATATCGATTGCTTGATTGTATATGAGCAGGGAAAGGATGTAAGCGGTACCGGCATGGATCCGGCGATTATCGGACGGCCTATCAACCGAAAGCCCAATGACGGCCCCAATGTGGAAGCATTAGGTGTGCTGCGGCTGACACCCAAATCAGATGGAAATGCCAGCGGCTGCGGAATGGCCGATTTTATTTCAAAAAAGCTGCGGAATGCGATCAATGAAGAGTACACCTGTGTCAATTCCCTGACCGGAATGCATCCGGAAATTGCAGCCATTCCGGTAACGCTGGAAACAGACCGACTGGTATTCCAGGGCTGCGTAAAGGCCTCCGGACAGATCCATCCGGATCAAATCAAGCTTGTGATTATCAAAAGCACGAAAACACTGGATGAGATTTACTTGTCAAAGGCAGCCTTGGATTCCGTGAAGGACAAGGGCAGGATTGCAGAATGTTCCGAATGGATGGAAGTGCCTTTTGATGCAGAGGGGAGTCTGCTGCTGTTTGAGAAATAAAAAATAATATGAAGTTTTTCTAACAGAACGTGAAGAACTATTAAATTTACTTAATAAACGAACTTTGTTATAATACAATTATCAAAATCATTTGCGCGAATGAGAGTAAATATCCATAAAATTACAAATGGTAAGGAGAAGGAAGTATGAAAAAAGGAAGATGTTTGGCCGCATTTCTGGCCGCAGCGATGATGGTAATGACAGCAGGATGTTCCGGCAGCAGCCAGGAGACAACAAAGGCAGCAGCACAGGCAGGCAGCGGCAACGAAGCACAGGCAGGGGATAGCGCTGCAGCAGACGTAAAATGGCCGAAGAATGTAGAGATCATCGTTCCTGCAAGCGCAGGCGGCGATACGGACTTTAACGCCAGACTATTTGCACAGTTATTATCGGAAAAGCTTCCGGCGAACTTCGTTGTATCCAATGTAAACGGCAACGGCGGCGCTACCGGAACCCGTCAGGTAAAGGATGCAGAGGCAGACGGAAGCTCTGTATTATTCTATCATTCTGCATTTATTGTCAATGAGCTTTGCGGCGCTACGGATTACGGCTTTGATTCCTATAACTTTGCCTGCATAGCCGGACAGAGCGCAGGTAATGTAGTGACTGTAAACTCCAGCTTAGGTATCAGCAGCTTACAGGAGCTTTATGATTACACCCAGGCTCATCCAGGCGAGCTGAAGATGGCAGCTCAGACCGGAGCAACCTCCTATGCAGTTGCCATGCAGATGAAGCAGGCAGGCTTTGATGTGAATATTGTAGACGCTGGTTCTGCTTCTGACCGTCTGGCAGCACTTCTGGGCGGACATGTAGATATCATTCTGGCTGCTTACGGCTCTATCAAGGATTATGTATCGGAGGGAGATTTAGTTCCTCTGGCTATGGACGGCAAGGAAGATTTAACCGCTGAAGGCGTAGATTTAAAGGCGATGCAGAATCTGGACTACGATATCTGCCTGCCATTCTACTATTTCTTTGCATTCCCGGCAGGAACCGATGATGCGCTGGTAGATCAGTTTAATGCAGCCGTTAAGGATATCGTTGAAAATAACACCGAATACCAGGATCAGATCTTCTCCACCTATTATCAGAAGCCAACCTATTTTGAAAGACAGGAAGGCCTTGACCAGTATCAGGAGGTATATGATTTACTGGAAAATGTTGACTTCTCTGCCTAACAGCAGAAGGCAGCAGCGATTCCATTCCCGGCAGGCTGATCCTGCCGGGAAGCTTAATGAATCAGGCGGACAAAAATGGGATATACGTTCTGGAGCGATTGTAAATATCCCAGTAACTGTTCAGTAGGTCTGCGCAGGGCCTGAAAATTTGGATAAGAAAAAAATAGGAGGAGAAATCGCATGAACAGTAAAAAGTTAGCTGATACATTGATCAATATTTTGCTGGTGATCGTCGGCGTGGTTTTCTTCATCGCTTCCCAGAAGATCGAAGTAGGAGCGGCTATGGGACAGGGCGGCGATTTTATGCCCAAGGTATGTTCCACTGTATGGCTGATCATCAGCATATTGCTTCTGGTATTTAATATTAAGGCGGATATTCCGCCGAGGGCGGAAGCCGTTCGGATCAAAACATTTCTGGCAACCCTGGGACTGCTGCTGGTTTATGTAATCGCATTGAAGCCCATCGGTTTTGTCATCTGTTCTATGGTGTATATGTTCCTGCAGATGCTGTTATTTGTCCCCGAGGATAAGAGGACAAAAAAGAATCTGATCATCTTTGCAGTCATTTCTGTTGTGGCCCCCATTGCAATTAATGCATTGTTTGTTAATGTATTCTCGCTGATCCTGCCTGCAGGCATCTTGAAATAGGAGGAAAACGTATGGCAATCGAAGGATTATTATCGGTATTGAATCCAGGCTGTTTCGCGGTGATGCTGTTAGGAACCGTGATCGGTATTATTTTCGGCTCTATCCCGGGGCTTACTTCTACTATGGGCGTGGCCCTTTGTCTTCCCCTGACCTTCAGCATGACTCCGTTAAACGGAATCGCCATGCTGGTGGCTCTGTATGTAGGCGGTACCTCCGGCGGTCTGATCTCAGCGATTCTGTTAAAGATTCCGGGAACCCCGTCCTCTGTGGCCACCACCTTTGACGGAGCTCCCATGGCAGCAAAGGGGGAGGCCGGAAAGGCTCTTGGCGCCGGTATCCTGTATTCCTTTATCGGAACCGTATTTTCTATCATTGCGTTGATCTTTATTGCACCATCCTTAGCGAAGGTAGCCTTAAAGTTCGGCCCTTATGAATTTTTTGCAATCTGTATGTTCGCGCTGACTATGATCGGAAGCATGGTAGGCGACAATCTGCTGCGCGGCCTGATGAGCGGTGTGGCAGGGGTTATGTTCTCTCTCTTTGGAATCGCCTCCATCGGCGGAGCGGAGCGGTTTACCTTCGGTATCCGCGATCTGGAAAACGGCTTTGATATGCTTCCGGTTATGATCGGTTTGTTTGCAGTAGCCGAGATCTTAAAGGTTGCGGCAGACGGGATTCCCGTTACCCAGTCCACTGCCTTAAACTGCAAAATGAAAGGCTTCGGCATTACACTGAAGGAATTCAAGGAACAGTCCTGGAATATGGTCCGCTCTGCGCTTCTGGGTATTGGAATCGGTATCCTTCCGGGAATCGGCGGCGCTACCTCCAATATTGTAGCATACAGCGTGGCAAAGCAGCAGAGCAAATATCCAGAGAAATTCGGAACGGGGATTGTAGACGGCGTTATTGCAACAGAAACCTCCAACAATGCTTCCATCGGCGGCGCCCTGATCCCGCTGCTGACTCTGGGAATCCCGGGAGATACGGTTACGGCAATGCTTCTTGGCGCATTGACCCTTCATGGAATCACCCCAGGTCCGCTGCTGTTTAAGAACAGCGGAAAGCTGGTATACGGCATCTTTGCTGCATTTATCATTGCAACCATTATGATGCTGATTGTAGAGTACGGCGGAATCAAGATCTTTATTAAGGTTCTGGCAGTTCCCAAGTATATCCTGCTTCCGGTTATCCTGATCCTCTGCGTAGTTGGTACATACGGAACGAACCACAGCATGTTTGATGTGTGGACATCTCTGATCTTCGGCGTGATCGGATACTTTATGGCGGAACACAAATTCCCCCAGGCGCCTATGATCCTGGGCTTCGTATTAGGACCCACCATTGAGGAAAACCTGATCCGAGGCTTAATGTACAGCAACAATAACTTCTGGACCTTCTTCACCTCCCCGATTGCAGCCGCATTTATGATCTTTACCATGTGCATGGTAGCATGGACGGCATATTCTCAGATCAAGCGTGCGCTGGCAAAGCAGAAGGCATAAAGGAAACATTTGGCAAAAAAGGAGAAGATATATGAATTTCGAAAAAGAATTTGAGATGAAAGACCCCAAATACCGCAGCAGTACCTTAACCAATGGACTGGGACGCTCTGGTCAGAGAGCTTTGTTATATGCAACCGGAATGGACGAGGAGGATCTGAAGAAGCCCTTTGTAGCGGTGATCGGCTCCTTCAGCGAGATGGTGCCGGGCCACGTCCATTTAAGAGAGTTAGCTGAGTACGTGAAGCAAGGCGTGATCGAAGCCGGCGGTGTGCCCAGACAGTCGGAGACCATCGCCATCTGCGACGGACTGTGTCAGGGTCATAAAGGCATGTGCTATCCCCTTGCCAGCCGGGACCTGATTGCAGATTCGGTGGAGATGGTTGTGGAAGCCCATCATTTTGATGCAATGGTTCTGCTTCCAGGCTGCGATAAGATCATTCCTGGCATGCTGATGGCAGCAGCCAGACTGGACATCCCAGCCATCGTAGTACCAGGCGGCCCCATGCTCCCAGGCAATGTAGGCGGAAATCCCCTGTTCTGTTCCTCGGAGCTTCGGGAGTATCCGGGCCGTGTGGAAAAAGGAACCTGCACCGTAGAGGAGATGAAGGCGGCGGAAGCGGCGGCTCTTCCCACAGTAGGAAGCTGCGCACATCTGGGAACGGCTAATTCCATGTGTATGCTGACGGAGGTGCTGGGCATGGCGCTTCCGGGAGCCGGAACCGCACCGGCTGTGTCCAACAAGAGAAAGCGCATTGCCAAAGCATCCGGCCGCTACGTGATGAAGATGCTGAAGGAGGGAATTACCCCAAGAAAGATTCTTACCAGAGAAACTCTGTTAAATGGTGTCACCGGAGCCATGGCCACCGGTTCTTCTACCAATCTGGTGCTCCATCTGATGGCGATCGCCCATGAGGCAGGGGTGGAATTGACATTGGAGGATTTCGACCGGATCAGCCGTGAGGTTCCCTTCGTCTGCAACCTGCAGCCATCCGGCAAATATCCCATCGTATCCCTGGATGCCAGCGGCGGTATCCCGGCTGTGCTCAAGACGGTGGAAAGCCGTCTGAATCAGAATGAGCTGACGGTTACAGGAAAGACGGTAAAGGAGCTTTTGGAAACCGTGGAGGTTCATCCGGATGACGTTTTAAAGACTATGGAGCAGCCCCAGAAGCCGGAGGGCGGCATCGCCGTGCTTCGCGGAAACCTGGCGCCAGACGGAGCTGTTATCAAGCAGTCCGGCGTGAAGGAGTCCATGTACTACTTTAAGGGCAAAGCAAGAGTATTCCACTCCATGGAGGAGGCGGATGCAGCGATCAGCGGCGACACCATTGAGAAGGGAACTGTGATTGTGATTCAGTATGAAGGCCCCAAGGGCGGCCCCGGTATGCGGGAGATGCTGTCTACCACTGCTCTGATCATGGGTCGGGGAATGGATGAGGACTGTGCTCTGGTGACGGACGGAAGATTTTCCGGCGCTACCCATGGACCGTGTGTGGGACATGTTTCCCCGGAAGCGGCAGCAGGCGGCCCCATCGCCTTTGTTCAGGACGGAGATGTGATCGAAATCGATATCCATAACCGTACCTTAAAGATCGATGTGTCTGAGGAGGAGTTTGCCAGAAGAAAAGAGGGATGGGCTCCGGTGGTGAAGCCGAGAAAGCCTGCATTGGCCAAGTACGCGGCTTTAGTCAGCTCGGCGGATACAGGCGCGATTATTGATGTGTCGAAGCTGTAATGCTTTGGAGCGATATAGAATGGGGAAAGGAACTGCGGAGATTCCAGACCCATGGGATAAAAGAAACAAAGAAATAGCAGGTAAGAAGAAACGATAGAAAAACCAGGCAGGCTGCGGCGCAAATCGGCGGCAGACTGCCTGGTTTTTGCTGCAGCATCAGACGCTTGCACGAAACGAAAGCGATATTGCATGGAGCGGCCGCCTCCTGCGCAATAAGGAGTTTTCCTTAAGGATTGGAGATTGTTTTAAAAAAGTATTGACAACAGGCAAAAAAGAGAGTATAAACATATTAATCCGATAGGAAATATATGTTTATGGAGGAAATCAGATGAACATTCAGATCAGAAACATGCATAAGGAAATGATGGGTTGTTGTATGTATAGGGAGACAATGACATGTTTTCGTATGCGTTTTTGTATTGGATCGATAGCAGAATAAATAAGGCTGTCGGCAGATGCGCATGCGTGCATCTGTTTTTTGTTTCATAGAACGTGCGTCCTATGAAACAAAAAACGCTTTGCAGGATTCTTTTTAACACAGATTAACACAGAGGAGGCTCATTATGAAAAAGAGATTTGCAGGTATCGTGTTAGCAGCGGCAGTGGCCGCAGCAGGAAGTTTGGCAGGCTGCAGCGGATCAAAGCCGGCAAAGGAGCTGGAGAAAATCGAAACAACGGCAGGAGCAGGCCAGGAATCCACGGAAACTGACGCAGGGAACAATAAAGAGGCAGAAAGCAAAGAGGCGGACAGCCCGGATGATTCCCTGACAAAAATCCAGGAGGCCGGTGTGCTGAAGATCGGCACAGAGGGAACGTATTCGCCCTACAGCTACCATGATGAGGAAGGGAACCTTGTGGGCTTTGATGTGGAGATTGCCCGACTTATTGCGGAAAAGCTGGGGGTAAAGGCGGAATTTGTTGAAACAAAATGGGATGCCATGATCGCCGGATTGGATGCAAAGCGCTTCGACATCATTGCTAATCAGGTGGGCATTACTCAGGAGAGAAAGGAAAAGTATGATTTCTCAGAGCCGTATACCTATATTCATGGAGTTCTGATTGTGGGAAAGGATAACGAGGAAATCAAGACGTTTGAGGATCTGGCGGGAAAGAAGAGCGCCCAGACCCTTACCAGCAACTGGGGGCAGACGGCGGAAGGCTACGGCGCAGAGCTGGTGGGCGTGGATGGTTTTGATCAGTCGATCGAACTGATTGCCAGCAAACGGGCGGATGCCACCATCAATTCTCAGGTGGCGCTGTATGATTACTTAAAGCAGAAGCCGGATGCGCCGGTTAAGGTGGTGGCTACCGCCGGAGATCCTTCCATTGTGGGGATTCCTGTAAGAAAGGGAGAGGATTCTCTCTATAAGGCGGTGAACCAGGCTATCCTGGAATTAAAAGAAGACGGAACGCTCACAGAACTTTCCTTAAAATATTTCGGAGTCGATATTACACAGGAGTAGCCATACCTGACAGGATTGTCTTCTGAAACCGGCATCTGCCGCGGCGGCGTGCTGGTTGAGGACGAAAAACGACATGAAGGAGAACCCATATGACAGAGCGCATTGTATCCATATTGATCAGCTCCTTTTGGCAGATTTTACTGCCGGGACTTGTCACAACCATTCCGCTGACGGTGATTTCATTTGCCATTGGCCTGGTGATCGCCCTTTTTACGGCCATTGTGCAGGCAGCAGATATCAAGGGGCTTAAGCAGGCAGCCAGATTTTATGTGTGGGTGATCCGGGGAACCCCTCTTCTGGTACAGCTTTATATTATTTTCTACGGCCTGCCCGGCTTTGGCGTTCTGCTGGATGCATTTCCGGCTGCTGTCATCGCATTCTCCATCAACGTAGGCGCCTACACCTCGGAAACGATACGTGCGGCAATTTTGTCTGTCCCTAAAGGGCAGATGGAAGCAGGTTACTGCGCAGGCTTAAGCTATGGACAGATTATGAGGCGGATTATTCTGCCTCAGGCTCTCAAGGTTGCCTTTCCTACCTTGTTTAATTCCCTGATCGGGCTGACGAAAGACACTTCCCTGGCTGCGAATATTACAGTTTTGGAAATGTTTATGGCAACGCAGAGAATTGCCGCCAGAACCTATGAGCCTTTTGCTCTCTACTGTGAGGTGGGCGTAATTTATCTGTTGATGTGTACGGTTCTGACAAAGCTGCAGAAATATGGGGAACGGAAATTAAATAAAAGCTATGGTGCAGGAACGGCAGAGGTGTGATATGCTTGAAATAAGAAACATTCATAAATCTTTTCATCAGAATGAGGTACTAAAAGGAGTCGATATTGAAGTCCAGAAGGGAGATGTGGTGGTTATTCTGGGGCCAAGCGGTTCGGGAAAAACCACATTGCTGCGGTGCATGAATTTTCTGGAACGGGCCGATCAGGGAACCCTGGTATTTGACGAGAAGGAGCTGAACTTGCGGAAGGTTCACAAAAAAGAGATTCGGGAAATCCGGATGAAAACAGGTTTTGTATTCCAGAATTACAATCTCTTTTTGAATAAGACTGCCCTGGAAAATGTAACAGAGGGGCTGATCATTGCCAGGAAGATACCGGCAGAAGAAGCTGAGGCAATAGGAAAACAGGCTCTGGACAAGGTGGGGCTGTCAGAGCGCTATCATTATTATCCCAGTCAGCTTTCGGGCGGACAGCAGCAGCGGGTGGGAATTGCAAGAGCCATTGCGGCAAATCCGGAGGTTATCTTTTTTGACGAACCTACCTCCGCCCTGGATCCGGAACTGATCGACGACGTGCTGCAGGTAATGAAGCGGCTTGCCAGAGAGGGTACAACCATGGTGGTGGTGACACATGAAATGTCTTTTGCAAGAGAGGTTGCCAGCAAGGTGTATTTTATGGATGGCGGTGTGGTAGTGGAATCCGGTACGCCGCGGGATGTGCTGCTGCATCCAAAGGAAGAGCGGACAAAACAGTTTTTCCGAAGGATCAACCGGGAAGTAGAATATTATATTTAAAGAGGTAGTTTAACATGCCAAAGTCAGAAAACCAATGGAAAATCATATTTGAATGGTTCCACCGTCACCCGGAGGTGGGGTATAAGGAGGTTCAGACAACAGAGAAGATCCGGAGCATTCTTTTGGAGGAGGGGATTGAAATTCTTCCTACCGGTCTGAAGACCGGCCTGATCGGGATCATAAGAGGCGGTCTGCCGGGAAAGAGCATTTGCCTGCGGGCAGACATTGACGGACTGCCCATTGAGGAAAAAACAGGGCTTCCATACCGCTCTGAAAATCCGGGAAACATGCATGCCTGCGGACATGATTTTCATATTACCACTGCGCTGTATATCGGCTCTCTTCTGCAGCAGCAGAAGCAGAAGCTTCATGGGAATATTTACCTGGCGTTCCAGCCGGCAGAGGAGGTGATCGGCGGCGCAGATGAGCTTTTGTCAACGGGCCTTTTGAATGAGGTAGAGGAATTTTATGGCTTTCATGGGGAGCCATCCCTGGAGGCAGGCCAGGTTTCTATTGAGAGCGGAAGCGTAATGGGGGCGGTAGATCAATTTGCGGTTGTGGTTACGGGAAAGGGCTGCCACGGGGCGGCTCCCCATCTGGGAAAGAACCCGATCCTGCCGTTAGTATCCATAGTAAATCAGATCCAGGCATTTGGGGCAGAAAAGACCAATCCCCTGAATCCGAAGGTGATCAGCATCACTCATGTGGCAGGAGGAGAAACCTGGAACGTGATACCGGACAGCGCCTTTTTGGAGGGAACGGTCAGAAGTATGAACCCTGCTGACCGTGAGGTCATTGAGAAAACCATTCGGCGTATTGTGAAAACCCAGGGGGAGATGGCAGAGGTTCAGACCCAAGTGAGCTGGCACCATGGACCAGCTGCCGTGATTAATGACAAAGATTTGAGCCAGGCTGCAAGAACGATCTGCGCTGCCGGGAAGCTGGAGCTGGTTTCTCTTTTGCCGGCTATGCTGGGAGATGATTTCAGCCGGTATACGGAGAAGATCAAAAAAGCGAAGGGGCTTTATATCAAAGTGGGAACCGGGTTCGGGCCGCCTCTTCACAGCCCGCTGTTTACCGTGGATCCTGCTGCTATCAGGCCGGCGGCGGAATTTTACGCAAAATTTCTTGGAACCCGGCTGTCAGCTGACGTTCATTCATGGTAATGCCTGTAACAGTTCAGGTACCTTGAACTGTTACTAATGCCTGGGTCAGAGGGAGAAGTCCGCAGTCGGGCTAGGGCTGTTTCACGAAGAAATACAAAAATAGAATAAAGCTTTTTAAAAAGCC
>JAUNOF010000073.1:4360-14809 GCA_030537215.1 Lachnospiraceae bacterium | reverse complement strand
TGCAGCTATGGCTGCAGAAGCCTGTTGTTTTTGCCGGTATCCCCAAATATCTTATTGAAAGTACTTACATTTTTTTTGAAAAAGTACTTGCCATTTCCCGAAAAAAGTACTATACTAAGGGCATAAGAACATTGTATACAAAATAATGTATATTGAGGACAATACACAGAACACAAAACTCTGTACACAAATTCAAACAGAGAATAAACGTAATGTGGGAAGGTACTGAACAGTTACGAATAAACAAAGAAGAGGTTCCTAATGATTACACATTTAAAACTAAAAGCATATGGAAAAATTAATTTGGCCCTGGATGTGCTTCGGAGGCGGGAGGATGGATACCATGATGTGCGGATGATTATGCAGACGGTGGGGATCTATGACCAGGTGGAGCTGCAGCTTAAGCAGGAGCCGGGAATTACCGTGGAGACCAACTTAAGCTATCTTCCGGTGAATGAGAATAATCTGGTTTACCAGGCAGCAGACCTTTTGATGAAGGAATTTAACGTGGAGCAGGGACTGCGTATCAGCCTTCGGAAATTTCTCCCGGTGGCAGCCGGCATGGCTGGCGGAAGCAGTGATGCGGCGGCCGTTCTTTTTGGCGTCAATAAGATGTTCCAGTTAGGGCTTTCCAGAGAGGAACTGATGGACCGGGGCGTTAAGATCGGCGCTGATGTGCCCTACTGTATCCTGCGGGGAACCGCACTTTCAGAGGGAATCGGGGAGAAGCTGACGCCGCTGCCGCCTATGCCCCAGTGCCAGGTAGTGATTGCCAAACCGGGCATCAGTGTTTCTACTAAATATGTTTATGAAAATCTCCATGCTAATGAGCTGCGGCCGGAGCAGCACCCGGATATCGATGGGATGGTGGAGGCCATCCGCAATCAGAACCTGCAGCAGGTAGCCAGCAAGTTTGGAAATGTTCTGGAACTGGTAACAGCAGAAAAGTACCCAGTGATCCAGGAGATCAAGGATGTGATGCGGGAATACGGTGCTGTGAACGCATTGATGAGCGGCAGCGGCCCTACCGTGTTCGGCCTGTTTATGAATCCTAAGGCAGCGCAGGATGCCTATGAGGAGCTTCGGTACGGCCAGTCGTCCAGGCTGGCAAAGCAGGTGTATCTGACTAATTTTTACAATGTAAAGTAACTAATGAACAATCAGGATAAAGGAGGAGACTTCCATGGGAAGCGATTTTAAAGTAACGATGAATGAGTATCTGCCGCTGCGGGATGTGGTGTTCAATACACTTCGCCAGGCCATCTTAAAGGGGGAGCTGGAGCCAGGTGAGCGTTTGATGGAGATCCAGCTTGCAGAGCGTCTGGGTGTGAGCCGGACCCCGATCCGCGAGGCGATTCGAAAGCTGGAGCTGGAGGGTCTGGTATTGATGATCCCGAGAAAGGGCGCAGAGGTGGCCCATATCTCCGAGACCAGCCTTCGGGAGGTTCTGGAGGTTCGTCGTTCCCTGGAGGAGCTGGCCATTGAACTGGCCTGCCAGCGGATTACGGAGGAAGAGATCCAAGAGGTGGAAGCTGCTGAAACTGCCTTTGCCAATGCCATCCGGAAGGGGGATGCCATGAACATTGCAGAAACAGATGAGCATTATCATGATGTAATCTATCAGGCTACCGGAAACAGCCGTCTGGTACAGATCTTGAATAACCTGCGGGAGCAGATGTACCGCTACCGCCTGGAGTATATCAAGGATGCTGATAAGCGCCAGATCCTGATCGTGGAGCATGAACATATCCTGCGGGCATTAAAAAGCCACAATATTGCCGAGGCAAAAAGCGCGGTAAGGGAGCATATTGATAATCAGCAGCTGACGGTTTCTAAGAATATAAAGGAGAAGGGCTGATGAATTTTAAAGAGCGGTATCTGGCGGGGGAGATTCCTTTTGAAGAGATCGACCGGTATATTTCAGAATGGAACAACAGTGATGATCCCAGAACCCTTGCAAAGTTTTTAGGGCTGGATGCGGAGGAAGAGGATGTGTGGATCGATGTCAGCGATGATGCGCTGAAGGCGATTCTGGATTCTCAGAAAAAATAATAAAGAGAAATGAGAAAGAGTTTCAACCATAGTCCGGCAAGGGTTATCAGAATATAAAAAGTGTTAAAAAAGAATAAAAACCATTGACAAAGTGACAACCTGTCATTATTATGATGACAGGTTGTCACTTTTGTTGTTGAGCAGAAAAACTGCTTGTTTTTTGCAGGCGCCATATATGGCGTTCCTGCAGGTTGAAAAGGATGGTGGGAAAATGCCGACGGAGCGATTTTATCATTTGCCGGAGGAAAAGAAAAAGCTGATTCGGGAGGCTGCAATCAAGGAATTCTGCAGAGTTCCATTGGAAAAGGTGTCGATCAATAAGATCGTGCAGAATGCAGACATATCCAGAGGCAGCTTTTATACGTATTTTCGGGATAAAGAGGATGTGCTGGAATATATATTTGAGGATGTGGTTTTTCAGCTGCAGCGTTTTTGTGATGGGGTGCTGGATCAGAGCAAAGGGGAATTTTGGGAACTCCCCTCCAGGCTGTTGGATTATACTCTGGAGATCTGCGAGACCAATAAAATGTTTGCTCTGGCTCAAAGTACATTCGGCAATCAGGCCATTGCACAGATGCTGGATATGAAATGCAAGCATGGAGTTTGTCCGGATATACCGGATCAACCCGACACAAAAGGCGCTGGGGAAAATCAGAACGGAGCCGGGCAGATCAGGGCATGGCTGCGGCAGCTGTACCATCGAACAGACTGCAGCAGGCTTACGATCAGCAGCTTCAACGAATTCGATGCCATGTTTTCTCTGTGTATGATGAATATGATGGCAGCCATCGGCGAGATCTATCAGCGGGGAAATGATAAAAAACTGGTCAGGCAGATGTTTGACAGACGGCTGGAAATCATCCGGTCAGGAACCGTCAAGTGTTGACAGGACGCTTGTTTACCATAGATAGTGTATTCAATGATTATTTGTGACCGGGAGGGTCAGAAGCCTGAAGGGTTGCATAATAAAATTTCAAGAGGAGACCAGAATATGAAAAGAAGTGCAAAAATTGTAACTGGAGTGATTGTAGTCGGTCTTTTGGCTGTGGTTGGGACGCGGCTTATGAAAAAAGATCCGCCTATCGAGGCAGTTCCCCTGCCGAATGTGTCCATAGAGAAGCCGGTAACAGGAGAGATCACGCTGGAAAGCGGATTGATCGGTACGGTAGAGCCTTCCGATATCATCTATGTGACGCCAAAGGTAGCCGGCGATATTGCAGAAACCTTTGTGAAGGCCGGTGATGTGGTAGAGCAGGGACAGCCGCTGTGCCGCATCGATAATCAGAAGCAGATTGACAATGCCAAGATTCAGATGGATTCTGCTGCAGTATCCATGCAGAATGCCCAGGATACCTTAAACCGGATGCAGGTCCTTTTCAGTACCGGGGATATTTCCGCACAGACCTTTGAGCAGACTCAGGCGCAGGCGAAGGCAGCACAGCTTCAGTATCAAGCAGCAAAACTGGGATATGATACCCAGGTGGAATACAGTACGGTGACTGCGCCTATCAGCGGTACATTAGAGAATGTCAGCATGGACCTTCACACCACAGTGGCACAGAGTTCGGTTCTCTGCGTGATCACCGGTGAGGGGATGAGAAAGGTAACCTTCTCGGTTCCGGAACGGATTAAGAAAAATCTGGAGCTGGGCGATTCCATCCGCTTAGAGAAGCAGGGCACCGAATATCAGGCCGTGATCACCAAGCTGGCCAATATGATCTCTCAGCAGACCGGGCTGTTTGATGTAGAAGCAACGGTGGAGGATGGAGATGCTCTGGCTACAGGAAGTACCGTAAAGCTTTATGTGGTTTCTGATCACGCGGAAGGAGCCGTTACCGTCCCGGTAGATTCTGTATATTATGACGGCGGAGATGCCTATATTTATACCTGTGAGGGAAGCACGGTACATAAGGTGCCGGTAGAAACCGGAATCTTTGATGATGAGAAGATCCAGATTCTTTCCGGCATCACCCTGGAGGATTCTATCGTTGTAACCTGGAGTTCAGAATTGTATGAAGGCTCCCAGGTAAATGTGATAACAGAAGGCCAGTCAGCCGGCAGTGAGGCAGCAGAAGGCACCGATGTGACAGAAACAAACGCGCAGTAAGGAGGCGGTCCTATGAATTTGACAAAAACAGTCTTAAAGAGGCCCGTGACCACTGTTCTGTGTGTTCTGTGCCTCGTAGTGTTCGGATTCCTTTCCGTATTTAATTCCAAGCTGGAATTGACCCCGGAGATGGAGATGCCCATGATGGTGGTCAGTACCGTCTATGCAGGCGCCAACCCGGAGGACATTAATGACCTGATTACCAAACCCATTGAGGATGAGGTCAGCACCCTGACCGGTATTGACAGCTTGACATCGATGTCCAATGAAAACGTGTCCATCGTTCTTCTGCAGTATGAGTACGGAACCGATATGGATCAGGCCTATTCGGATTTAAAGAAAAAGATCGATGGGCTGGAGCGGGATCTTCCTGATGACGCCCAGTCTCCCAATATTATGGAATTTGACATCAATGATCAGGCAAGTATTTATCTGGCAATCAACAATCCGGAGGCAGGAAACCTGTATAACTATGTTAATAATGAAATTGCTCCGGAATTTGAGAAGCTCTCCTCTGTGGCAAGCGTAGATATCAGCGGCGGTCAGGAGGAGTACATCCAGGTAAAGTTAGACGCAGAGAAGATGCAGCAGTACCATCTGACCATGCAGTCGGTTGCATCTACCTTAGCCAGCGCTGATTTCACCTATCCGGCAGGCAATACCAAGGTAGGCGGTCTGGAGCTGTCTGTGTCTGCCGGCGTAGAATATCCTACAGTAGAGAGCTTAAAGCAGATTCCAATTGTAACCGGAAATGGAAACATTTTATATATAGAAGATATTGCCGAAATCGGGTATCATTTGGAGGATGCCAGCGGTATCGGCCGTTATAACGGCAATGATACGGTTACTGTCAGCATCAAAAAGCAGCAGCAGGCCAGTGCCATGGATGTATCTAAGCAGGTAACTCGTGTAATCGATAACCTGACGGCAAATGACCCGAACCTGGAAGTAATTGTGATCAACGATGCCAGCGATGAGATCAGCGGATCCTTAAGGTCCGTATTTCAGACCATGATCATGGCGATCATTGTGTCCATGGTAATCATTTTCCTGTTCTTTGGGGATCTGAAGGCATCTCTGATTGTAGGTACTTCGATTCCGATCTCCATTCTGGCAGCCCTGGTGGGTATGTGGGCGGCAGGATTTTCCTTAAATGTGATTACCATGAGCGCCCTGGTCCTCGGTGTTGGTATGATGGTGGATAACTCGATCGTAGTATTGGAGAGCTGCTTCCGCTCTACAGAACATGTAGGCTTCCGGGAATATGCCAAGGCGGCTGTGGAAGGAAGCGGTATTGTAGTTCAGTCTATTATTGGATCTACGGCTACTACCTGTGTGGTATTTCTTCCCATGGGCCTGATGAGCGGTATGAGCGGTCAGCTGTTTAAGCCGCTGGCTTTTACCATTGTATTCTGTATGGTGGCGTCCCTGATTTCCGCTATGACCATCGTGCCGTTGTGTTATGTATTTTACCGTCCGAAGGAAAAAGCCAATTCTCCTGCCGGGCCTATGGTACGCTGGCTCCAGGAAACCTACCGTGACCTGATGAAGGTGGTTCTTCCCAAGCGGAAGACGGTTATGATCACTACCGTGATTCTGCTGATTCTGTCCTTTATGATGGCAGGACAGCTTGGCATGGAGATGATTCCGGAAGGCGATGAAGGAACGATTTCCATCACCATTGAAACACGCCCCGGCCTTACGGTTGAGCGGACGGATGAGATCCTTAAGCAGGTGGAGGCGGTGGTGACAGCGGAGGAAGATTTGGATTCCTATGTGCTTTCCTCCGGCAGCAGCGGTCTGAGCATGTCCATGGGCAGTGATGCCACCTTGACTGCTTATTTAAAGGATGACAGAAAATTAGAAACTTCTGAAGTATTAAAGAAGTGGAAATCGTTATTAAGTACGATGGACGATTGCAATATCACACTGGACGAGAGCAGTATGATGAGTTCTATGTCCGTTGATAACAGCAGCTATGAGCTGATCCTTAAGAGCACTCAGTATGATGATTTAAAAGAGGTATCGGATCAGATTGTAAATGAGCTGAAGGCAAGACCGGATGTGACCAGGGTTCATTCTACTCTGGAGAATGCGGCTCCTGTTGTGAAGATCCATGTGGATCCTATTCAGGCGGTAGCAGAGGGGCTGACTCCGGTACAGGTAGCCGGAAGCGTGAACCAGATCTTAAGCGGCACCACCGCAACTACCCTGGAGGTGGACGGAAATGAGATCGATGTGAAGGTGGAGTATCCGCCTGAGGATTATGACACCGTTGACGAGGTAAAGGGAATCATGCTGACCAATGCCCAGGGTACCAGCATTGCTTTGAGCGATATTGCTGAGGTTCGGTTTGAGGACAGTCCTCAGAGCATCACCCGCTCGGACCGTCAGTACCAGGTGACCATTACCGGCGACTATACGGATGCAGCAGATCCGGATATGATAAAGAACCGGACGAATATTTTTAATCAGGTGGTGCAGCCGAAGCTGGGGGCCACAGTAACCGTAGCAGAAAATGCCATTACCGAGCAGATGAATGAGGAGTTTGCTTCCCTGTTCCAGGCTATTGCCATTGCGGTATTCCTGGTATTCGTAGTAATGGCGGCTCAGTTTGAGTCACCGAAGTTCTCCTTCATGGTTATGACCACGATCCCCTTCAGCTTGATCGGATCCTTCGGACTTCTGTGGCTGGCAGACTGCAGCATCAGCATGCCCTCTCTGTTAGGTTTCCTGATGTTAGTCGGTACCGTAGTAAATAACGGTATTCTCTATGTAGATACGGTGAACCAGTACCGGGCCACCATGGATATGACCACAGCCCTGATCGAGGCTGGCGCCACCCGTCTGCGCCCGATCCTGATGACTACCCTGACCACCATTGTTGCCATGATCCCTATGGCTATGGCATACGGCGACAGCGGCGAGATGATGCAGGGCCTGGCTTTGGTTGACGTAGGCGGTCTGGTGGCATCTACGATCCTTGCTCTTATCATGCTGCCGGTATACTATTCTGTTATGAGCCGGAAGCCGAAGAAGCAGATTAACTATGATTGATGATGAGGCGGCGGCTTCTATTATAAAAAGCCGCTGCCCGGAATCGTATTCAGAAAGGATTTGATTATGAGAAAAGGAACACGCTGTACAGCCCTTTGTTTTGCCTGCCTGCTGGCGGCGGCAGCTCCGACTGCAGCCTGGGCTGCCGCTACGGACAGCCCGCGGTTTGCAAGAAGTGAAGAAGATTGGGCAAGGCTGGAGGATAATAAGCTGGAGTATGATGAGATCCCCGATCTGATCCATGAGTACAATGTGACGGTGTTAAATAACCGAACCAGCTATCAGGACTATCTGGGAAAGAAGCCAAGCGATGTAACACAGCGTTACCGGGATGCGGCAGCCGAGCTCCGCAACAATATTGAGTATCCAGATGACCCCACCGATGTTTCCTATGCCACTATGCTGATGGCGGCTCAGATGAACGAAACCCAGGCTCAGAATCTGGAAAAACAGGCAGATAACAATGTAGACGATTCTCAAAGTGTTTACATGCAGTATGAGATGGTGGAGGCGAATCTGGTTCTTTCCACGAAGCTGAAGCTGATTTCCTATTATCAGAAGCTTTTAGCCAACCGGCTGACTGAGGAAAACAGACAGCTTTTGGATACGCAGTATCAGTCTGCGCTGGTTCAGGCCAATGTAGGATATATCACTCAGATGGAAGTACTCAATGCAAAGCAGGCGCTGGAGCAGTTAGACAGCACCATAATCAGTGATAATAAAGACACCATAACCCTGAAGCAGCAGATCTGTCTGGCAACCGGCTGGAGCTATGACGCCGACCCGGAATTCGGGGAACTGCCGGAGGTGGATCTGTCCGTAATTGATGCCATTGATCTGGCAGCTGACCAGGCGGCGGCGCTGGAGAATAGCTATACTTTAAAGATCAATCAGAGACAGTACACAAACAGTACAGATTCGGCTACTAAGGAAAATCTGGAAAAAACCATTCGGGATAATCAGCAGAAGGTAGCCTCTGATATTACTACCAAGTACCAGTCTCTTCTGACCGCGCGTGCTTCCTATGAGCTGGCGCTGGCGGAACAGACTGTAGAAGCGCAGACTCTGGCGGCCACAGAGCGGAAATTCCAGACCGGTTCTGCCAGTCAGCTGGATTACCAGCAGGAATTGTATAATATGTCTGCCAAAAACACAGCGGTAGAGACGGCAAAGCTTTCTCTGCTGACTGCATGGGAAACATATCAAGCAGCCGTTAACGGCCTGGCATCCACTTCTTAAAGAAATGAAAACAGGGCAAAATCAAGGAACGCCTTGCAGGCATCCCTTTATGCCCAATAAAACAGGGCAAAATCAAAGAAAGGATGAATTTGATGGAGAGAAGAAGAGTCGGATTGGCAGGATTGAGATCTGCTGCCGTGATGCTTGCTGCTTCCATGCTGCTTCCTACGACTGCAGCCGCAGCCCAGAAACCGGAGGGCATGGAGGAAGCCGTGTGGGAGCGTCTCCAGGATAATGTGCTGGAATATGGCGAGCTGGAGGATCGGGTGACAAGTTTCAACCCTACGCTCCAGCAGATTGTAAAATCCATTGATGACAGCTACGATTCCGTTCACGACAGTGTGGTTGATTATCAGGAGGCTGCCAATGATTTTGAGTGGCTGTATGATACCGCAGTTGATGAGGGGGATGCAATGTCTGCCTATATGTATCAGGTCAACCGGAAAATCGCATTAAAGATGTCCAGCAGCTATATAAAGGCAGAAAAGAAAAAAAATACTACCATTGACCGGAACACCAGACAGTACCGAAAGATGTTTACCTCCGGCTGCCAGCAGCTTATGCTGGCCTATAACAAGATGGCAGTCAACAAAGCAATTCTGGAAAAACAGGTAGAGCTTTACAGCGCTATGGCTGCCCTGTCTGGAACCCAGAGCGGGATCGGCATGAATACTCAGACCGATCTGCTTTCCGCTAATGCCCAGATGCATTCGGCCCAGACCTCTCTGACCTCCTTAGAGGATCAGATGGCTTCTATTAAAAGCAGTCTGCTGTTGATGACCGGCTGGGATTATGACAGTGATGTGGAGATCGGCTCTATTCCAAAAGCAGATGCAAGCCAGATCGATGCCATCGACTTTGAGGCAGATAAGGCGATTGCTCCCAGCAATAACTACACCATCATCAGCATGAAAAACGCGGCCCCCAATGATGTAGACGGGGACGGCAAATACCGGAACAAGGATTACACCGCCAGGGCAAGAGGCGTTGACCAGGCCAAGCAGCAGCTTTCCATTACCATCGACAGCCTGTACCAGACTCTGTTTGAAAAGAGGGCTGCACTCCAGGCTGCTGAGACCGCCTTCCAGGCTGCTCAGATGAAATGGGACGGGGCCAACCGGAAATATCAGATGGGAATGCTGGGCAAGGCAGAATTTCTTGGAGAGGAGCTTTCCTATTATGCCTCCAAGGCTGCTTATGAGTCCGCTGATCTTGACATGACCCAGGCTATGCTGAACTACTACTGGGGAGTTAACGGACTGGGAGAACTGGCCGAGGAATAAGAGCACCAGCGGTTAAGAAGCCTGCGCAACTGAAAATCAATATGAATCACAGGACGCTTGGACTGAAGTGCCAGATAGTCCTCCTGGGGAAGAAGTTGCTTCAATTCTTCCTGGGAGGCCTCCGGCACTACCGCCACAGCGTCCTTTGTGATACATACCCTTGGATAAAGGACACACCACCAGTTATGACCCAGCCCTTTCCCGATTTTCACCTGAGCCGCCTGATACTTCCCTGCCGGAAGCATAATATCTCCATAAAACTTCTCCGGAAACTCACACCAGACGATCTCCAGCGAAACCGGATCATCCTTCCCAAGTTCCCGAAGAAATTCCTCTGCTTTCCGCTCCAGCCCTTCCCGATTGACAGACAAAAAAGAAATCATTTCGGCCTTGGTCTGGCTGCAGCGCTCGGCTTCCATCTCACCGTAAATCTCGTCAATCAAAAAGGACTTCAGCTTTAACTTTACTTCCTGATCCTTCTCTGAATTACTATTTGCAATCACATGGAACCGCAGAATTTCCGGCGCAATCCGTTCCGCCAAGCCGTACTGCTCCACTCTTATCTGACAAAACCAAAGAAAAGCAGCCGCCAAAAAACATCCCAATGCCAATCCAATCTCCCTCTTAAGCCCAGAATGAAGCTTTTTCTCAGCCTGTGCTGCAGTCCCGATCTTCCACTCGTTCATCCTTTCACCAATTCCTTCCCTATTA
>JAUNOF010000073.1:0-4260 GCA_030537215.1 Lachnospiraceae bacterium | reverse complement strand
ATTTTACACCACTTCAATGATTCCAATACCCAGCGTGCGGCGGCAGGCGTTCCCTAAGAAAACCGTTAAAAACGACGGTCCTTGGGTTCTGTCTTTTAGAACCCTAGTACCGCTTCGTTTTTATTCGAGCGAGAGCGCGTTTTCGTGGAAACGCCTGCCGCCGCGCGCGAACCGATTGCCAAGTTGACGCAAATTTAAGAATTTATTTCTGAAAATCCTAAAAAACCCTTCCGCCAATTCTAATTGTAATTGTACCCAGATATGCTATAATATAAACGTAAATCCGGATGGAAGTCCGCAAAAAGAAGACAGGAGCCAGAGTACAAGGCTCTCTGGAGTGAGCTGCTTTCACCCGGCAAATGAATCAGAGGAGAACCACATTATGAAATTAACAGCAGCAGTCATTTTCGGCGGCCAGTCATCAGAGCATGAAGTTTCCTGTATGTCAGCAGTCAATGTAATTAACCAGATAGACAAGGGCACATACCATTTAATTCTCATCGGTATTACCAAAGCCGGCCATTGGCTGAGAGTGGATTCCGTGGCAGAAATTCAGTCTGGTGAGTGGGTAAACAGCAAGGCGGAGGCAGTCTTGTCTCCAGATGCTACCAAAAAAGGTCTGATCATCACCGACAGTCAGGGCAACATGTCAATCCAGCCGATTGACGTGGTATTCCCAGTGCTTCACGGACGCGATGGAGAGGACGGAACCATCCAGGGACTTCTGGAACTGGCAAAGATCCCATACGTAGGCTGCGGCGTTCTGGCTTCAGCGGTATCCATGGATAAGCTGTATACAAAGATCATTGTGGACCGCTTGGGATTCCGCCAGGCGGCCTATGAACCGGTAATGGCAAATGAGCTTTCCGATATGGATTCTGTTATCGCCAGGATCGAGGCACATATTCCATACCCGGTTTTTGTCAAGCCATCCAACGCAGGCTCTTCCAGAGGGGTAAGTCGTGCTGATTCCAGGGAAGAATTGGAAAAAGGACTTCAGATCGCAGCAGCACAGGATCAGAAGATCCTGGTAGAAGAGATGATCGTAGGTCATGAGGTAGAATGTGCTGTTTTCGGCGGCGGAGAGGAGCCGGTGATCGCCAGTGGAGTAGGAGAGATCCTGGCAGCAGCAGAATTTTATGATTACGATGCAAAATACCACAATGCTGAGTCTAAGACCGTAACTGACCCAGAGCTTCCGGGAAACGCTTCCCAGGAGATCCCTGAGATGGCAAAGGCAATCTTCCAGGCGGTGGATGGATACGGTCTGTCCCGGGTAGATTTCTTCGTACAGCAGGATGGAACCGTGGTATTTAACGAAATTAATACGATGCCAGGCTTTACTGCCATCAGCATGTATCCCATGCTCTGGGAGGCCAGAGGCATCAGCAAGCAGGAATTGGTTGAAAAGCTGTTAGAGCATGGGCAAAAGCGGCGGTTTGGTTAGAGAAGGGATATTGAGAAAGAAATGACAAAAGACGTATTAATTACAATCAGCGGCACACAGATGGCCGACGGTGAAAACGGCGATGTGGAGATGATCACCACTGGCGCTTATTATCTGAAAAATGGGAAGCATTATGTCACCTACGATGAGGTGATGGAGGGATTCGAGGGAGTGATCCGCAATACGATCAAGATCCAGCCGGACAGCATGGACATTATTAAGACCGGCATTACCAATGTGCATATGACCTTTGAGAAAAATAAGAAGCGCCTCACCTGCTATGCAACTCCTATGGGGGATA
Source organism: Lachnospiraceae bacterium (assembly GCA_030537215.1). Lineage (GTDB taxonomy): Bacteria > Bacillota > Clostridia > Lachnospirales > Lachnospiraceae > Caccovicinus. The sequence goes on along the minus strand of JAUNOF010000073.1, from coordinate 2,512 downwards.
TGATGGTAGGCCTGAATACGAAGCAGATCTCTGTGGATGAGACCGATGACAGCTTAAAGGTTAGAGTAGAGTATTCCTTAGATATTAATTATGAGCATGTGTCGGAGTGCAATATTATGGTGGATATCCAGTCAAAAGGCCAGGCGCATGTGAATCTGCGGTCATAGCATGTTGTTGTGTGTAGTGAAATCCGCAGTGCAAAGCCGGAAAGGAAAACGCTGCTTTTGGCAAAAAAATGAGCCGTACAGAATCCTGTACGGCTTAACTCATTCATAAATATGATTCGGCTGATCACGCCTTCTTCTTATCCTCGGCCTTTTTTGTTTTATCCTTCTTAAATCTTGCAAAGAAGCCCTTCTTCGCCGGCGGTGTTTCCAGCCTGCCGCCGCGGACGCTCTTGATCTGGGTGATATAGATACCGCTTACTACTGCCTTGACCTCTGCCTTTACCGGAAGGGTCTGGAATACCCGCTCATCTGCGATCAGGGTCATGATCTTCGGACCTACCTTGGCCTTTACGATAGGGAGCTTGGCCCAGAACATGTATTTCGGCATCTGGTCGATTACCATCTTGGGAAGTCCCGACTCTTTAATCTTCAGCTTTTTCTTGTCGATGACCAGCATGGACACAACCTGCTCTGCAGCTTTCATCATAGCCTGCTGTTCTACCTGCCGGCGCTCCATCTTACGGCCGAAGTAGTAGAGCACTGCCAGGATGATGACCAAAATCACCAGAATCACGAACAATACTTTTAAAAATGTACTCACCTTGGGGAACCCTCCAATCTTACGTTTGGCAGAGCCTGCCTTTCCCTCAACAGCCCTCTGCCCATTATCTAAAATAGTATACCATTGAATCATAAAAAAAGCAAGTAAAAAATGCTTGACACCTTGACATCCTTATGATAATATGGAATGTGCACTATTATGGAGGCGTGGGCTCATGTATAAGCCCCAAAAGCCTTTTTATTTATATATTTTAAAGTATCTATGCAGTGAATACAGAAAACAGGGGTGAAACGTCAATGGAGAAAAGCAGAATGCGTCCGGTGAAGGCCGGTAAGGGCATGAGAATGAGCTTTCAGAGACAGAAGGAAGTTCTGGAAATGCCAAACCTGATCGAGATTCAGAAAAACTCTTATCAGTGGTTCCTGGATGAAGGATTGAAAGAGGTTTTTGAAGACATCTCTCCGATTGCAGACTTTGCAGGTCATTTAAGTCTGGAGTTTGTAGACTTTACATTATGCAAAGATGACATCAAATATACCATAGAAGAATGTAAAGAGCGTGACGCGACCTATGCAGCGCCTTTAAAGGTAAGAGTACGTCTTTGTAATAAGGATAAAGCAGATGAGATCAACGAGCACGAGATTTTCATGGGCGACCTTCCGCTTATGACAGATACGGGCTCTTTCGTGATTAACGGCGCGGAGCGTGTTATCGTAAGTCAGTTAGTACGTTCCCCTGGCATCTACTACGGCATTGCCCACGATAAGGTAGGTAAGGAGTTATATTCCTGTACCGTGATCCCCAACCGGGGTGCATGGCTGGAGTATGAGACCGATTCCAACGATATTTTCTATGTTCGTGTGGACAGGACCCGCAAGGTCCCGGTTACTGTACTCATCCGTGCATTAGGATACGGTACCAATGCAGAAATTATTGATCTGTTCGGCGAAGAGCCGAAGATTTTGGCCAGCTTCGGCAAGGATCCGTCCGAGACCTACGAAGATGGTCTGTTAGAGTTATATAAAAAGATTCGTCCTGGCGAGCCTTTAAGCGTGGATAGTGCGAAAAATTTACTGGATCTGATGTTCTTTGACCCCAGAAGATACGATCTGGCAAAGGTAGGTAGATATAAATTTAATAAAAAGCTTCATTTAAAGAACCGTATCAAGGGCCATACCCTGGCTGAGGATGTGGTAGACTTAAGCACCGGCGAGATTCTGGCTGAGGCAGGCACTGTGGTGGATAAGGATCTGGCAGAAACCATCCAGAACGCTGCAATCCCCTTCGTATACATCGAGGGACCGACCAGAAAGCAGAAGGTGCTGTCTAACCTGATGGTAGACTTAAGCGCTTATGTTTCCTTCGACCCGAAGGAGGCTGGTGTTACAGAGTTAGTATTCTATCCGGAGCTGGAAAAGATTCTGGAAGCTTATGGAGATGATGAGGAGGAACTGAAGGATGTGATCCGCCGCAAGCTCCATGACCTGATCCCGAAGCACATTACTAAGGAGGATATCCTTGCCTCCATTAACTATAATATGCACTTAGAGGAAGAAGTAGGCACATCCGACGATATCGACCACTTAGGAAACCGCCGGATCCGTGCGGTAGGCGAGCTGCTGCAGAACCAGTACCGCATCGGCTTATCCCGTATGGAGAGAGTGGTAAGAGAGCGTATGACCACTCAGGATGTGGATTCCTTAACTCCTCAGTCTCTGATCAATATCAAACCGGTGACCGCAGCGGTGAAGGAGTTCTTCGGAAGCTCCCAGCTGTCCCAGTT
>JAUNOF010000233.1 GCA_030537215.1 Lachnospiraceae bacterium | reverse complement strand
CGTTGAAGGTTCGCGCTATGAAGCTGGCTGAGGCGAAGGCGGAGAAGAAGGAGCAATAAACCTACATACGATTTTCCCAGCAATCTACCTTGCAAAAGTAAGGTGACATGACATAGAAGATCCCTGCCATAGGATTGATCTGATATCGCCATTTTGATATCACTTAATCTGCTGCGGCAGGGATTTTTGTTATACAGAAGGCGAAATTTCCTATGTAACAAAAAAAAACGGCGGCAGCAATGTGGGGGAGGGGATGGGCGCTGCCGCCGTTTTATAACTATTCTATTTTATTACGCGCAAAGATATTCCGCTAATTCATGAACCAGGTTGTCGCATTCGGAAGAGTGAACGACCAGCTCTAATTTCTTTCGTCCGGTCATATAAATCGCACCCATAAGAGATTTTGCATCGATAATCACGCTTCCGCTCTTCAAGTCAACATCGCAGTCAAATCCATTTACAATCTTCACAAGATTCAAAACATCTTCCGTTTTCTTCAAGCTTACTGGAAATGTTCTCATATCCTTCGCACCTCCTTACGAGTTTTTTCACTTCTTAGGATTCCCCTCGAGGATTATAATATACCAGGAATTCCAAGATTTCCATAGTCATTTTTTATGAAAATATGTGATATTTTATTGCATATTGCATGATATCCATCATATGTATATTATTTCCTCCTTTTTCAGTTAAGAAAAAGAAATTCCTTTAATTTCGCTTTCAATCAAAGGAATTTCTTGTTTTTTCTGAATATTTAGTTTTTATTGGAAAACGGTATCTATTTCGTCGCTTTCTATAGATTGTGAAATCGTTCACATACTTTCCATTTCCTGATTTACAGCTGCCTCGCAGGAACGCATCGCCTCAATGGTCTTTGCAAACAAATCATCCAGCTCCCAGCCCAGCATCTGGCATCCATCCTTGATCACATCACGGGAGCAGCCGGCCGCGAAACGCTTGTCCTTAAATTTCTTCTTTAAGCTGGAAACCTCCATATCCATAACACTCTTGGATGGACGCATCTTAGCTGCCGCGCCTACCAGTCCGGTCAGCTCGTCCACGGTAAAGAGCACCTGTTCCATCAGATGCTCCGGACGGACATCGCAGCATAAACCGTAGCCGTGGCTGCAGATAGAGCGGATCATATCCTCTCCTACGCCTGCCTCTGCCAGCAGCTCCGGCGCCTTCCTGCAGTGCTCCTGGGGCCACTGTTCAAAGTCAATATCATGAAGCAGCCCGGTGATACCCCAGTACTCCTCCTCCTCGCCGTAGCCCAGTTCCTTTGCAAACCACCGCATAACACCTTCCACAGTCAAACCGTGAAGGATGTGAAAGGGCTCCTTATTATATTTCTGAAGCAGCGCCAGTGCTTCTTCTCTGGTAATCTTGCTTGTCATTTTATTTTCTCCTCCAGCTGCTTTTTATAGATCGCAATCACCTGCTTCATAGCCTCCTCGCCGGGAGCGCCGATGGTGGTCCGCTTCTCCACGCAGGTCTTCATGCTGATGGCCTCATATACATCTTCTTCAAACACCGGGCTGATGGCCTTGAATTCCTCCAGGGTCATGTCATCCAGGGCGATTCCCTTGTTCAGACAGAACAGCACCAGCTGGCCTACGATTCCATGGGCATCACGGAATGGAACGCCGTGCTTTACCAGATAGTCAGCCGCATCGGTGGCATTGGTAAAGCCGTTCTTCGCGCTGGCCTCCATCACGTCCTTGCGGAAGGTCATGGAGGAGATCATGCCGGTAAATAAGAGAATGCAGCCCTTCACCGTATCCATGGCATCAAAGGTCAGCTCCTTATCCTCCTGCATATCCTTATTGTAAGCCAGCGGAAGGCCCTTCATGGTGGTCAGCAGGGAAACCAGGGCGCCGTAGACACGTCCGGTCTTTCCCCGGATCAGCTCCGCGATATCCGGATTCTTCTTCTGAGGCATGATGCTGCTTCCAGTGGAATAGGAATCATCAATCTCCACAAACCGGTATTCGTTGGTGTTCCAGATAATGATCTCCTCGCAGAACCGGCTTAAATGCATGGAAATAATGGACATTGCGCTTAACAGCTCCAGAAGATAATCCCGGTCCGCCACAGAATCCATGGAATTTAAGGTTGGGCCGTAAAAGTCCAGCAGCTGGGCTGTATAAGCCCGATCCAGAGGATAAGTGGTTCCAGCCAGAGCGCCGGAGCCTAATGGACAGTAGTTCATGCGCTCATAGATATCATGAAGGCGGCTTCTGTCTCTTGTAAACATCTCATAGTAAGCGCCGATATGGTGCGCCAGGGTGATGGGCTGCGCCTTCTGCAGATGGGTGAAGCCAGGCATATAGGTGTCCAGATTCTCCTCCATGATCTTTAACAGCTCCTGTAACAGCTGGTACAGCAGGTGATCCATCTCCTTCACCTGATCTCTGGTGTAAAGCTTCATATCCAGGGCAACCTGGTCATTGCGGCTGCGTCCGGTATGAAGCCGCTTTCCGGCCTCTCCTACCCGCTCTGTCAGCTTCTCCTCCACGAAGGAATGGATATCCTCCGCTCCCGGCTGAATCTCCAGCTTTCCTTCCTCGATGTCGGAAAGGATCCCCTTCAGACCATCAATTATAACAGTTTCATCCTCATGGCTTAAGATCCCCTGCTTTGCCAGCATGGTTACATGGGCAATGCTGCCCTGAATATCCTGGCGGTAAAATTTCTGGTCAAAGGATAAGGATTCATTAAAATTGTGTACTAACTGATTGGTTTCTTTTGTGAAGCGTCCGCCCCAAAGTTTCATAGCGTATTTTCTCCTTTTCGTTATGCATTTTTTCTTCTTAATTTATTTGCCGTAGTCAGAAATCCATTTTTCCCAGCTCTC
>JAUNOF010000072.1 GCA_030537215.1 Lachnospiraceae bacterium | reverse complement strand
CTTGACTTTATTTTAAATTCCTGCTATGCTTAGTAAGTTGTTTAGTGTGTAACGAGAGGATGAAAAGCCTTACGTGGCTGGAGTTCCTCTCATTTTTTATGAAGATCCTCATGAGAGCAGGGAGGATTAGAAAAGGATAGAGAATATATATGGAAGCAATACGTTTTGAAGATTTAAATTTAAGTGACGCCGTCCTGCGGGCGGTGGGAGATATGGGATTTGAGGCAGCCTCCCCGATTCAGGCTCAGGCAATTCCGGCACAGCTGGAAGGACATGACATGATCGGACAGGCCCAGACCGGTACGGGAAAGACAGCAGCCTTCGGCATTCCGCTGCTGCAGAAGATCGACCCAGAGAATAAGAAGCTCCAGGCCATTGTCCTGCTGCCTACCAGAGAGCTGGCGATCCAGGTGGCAGAGGAGATTCGCCGCCTGGCAAAGTTTATGCACGGGATCAAGGTGCTTCCGGTGTACGGCGGCCAGGATATTGTGCGGCAGATCCGTTCCTTAAAGGACGGTGTCCAGGTGGTGATCGGCACCCCGGGCCGTGTGATGGACCACATGCGCCGGAAAACCATCCGGGTGGACCATGTGCACACTGTAGTGCTGGATGAGGCGGATGAGATGCTGAATATGGGCTTTCTGGAGGATATGGAGACCATCTTAAGCCAGCTGCCCAGCCAGCGGCAGACGGTGATGTTCTCCGCTACCATGCCTCCTGCCATTGCGGACATTGCCAAGCGGTTCCAGACAGATCCGGTGATGGTGCGTGTGGTGAAAAAGGAACTGACGGTGCCGGAGGTGACCCAGTATTATTATGAGGTAAAGCCGAAGAATAAGGTGGAGGTGCTCTGCCGTCTGCTGGATCTGTATTCGCCGAAGCTTTCCGTGGTATTCTGCAACACCAAGAAGGGCGTGGATGAGCTGGTACAGGCTCTCCAGGGAAGAGGATACTTTGCAGAGGGACTTCACGGCGACTTAAAGCAGGAGCAGAGGGATCGGGTCATGAACGGCTTCCGCAACGGGCGCACCGAGATCCTGGTGGCTACCGATGTGGCAGCCAGAGGCATCGATGTGGATGATGTAGAGGCGGTATTTAACTACGATATTCCTCAGGATGATGAGTACTATGTGCACCGCATCGGACGTACCGGACGTGCCGGAAGGGTGGGAAAGGCTTTCAGCCTGGTGGTAGGCAAGGAGGTTTACAAGCTTCGCGACATTCAGCGGTACTGCAAGACCAAGATCATCCCCCAGGCCATTCCTTCGCTGGATGATATCACAGATATCAAGGTAGAAAAGACTCTGGATCAGGTGCGGGAGATGCTGGAATCCAATGATTTAAGCGATATGGTCAATATTATTGAGCAGAAGCTGATGGAGGAGGATTACACAGCCCTGGATCTGGCTGCTGCTCTCTTAAAGATGAGCATGGGCGAGGACAATGAGGATATCATCGATAACTTTGAGACGGCCCGTTCTCTGGATGACTTAGACAGTTATGGCCGGGGCCGCTATGGCCGTGACGGCTACGGCAGAGACCACTATGGCCGGCGAGATGGAGGCAGAAGCCGCAGAAGGGGCTCTGTGGAGCGGGCGGCTGTGGACTATGTGGTAGGTGATGACATGGCCCGTTTGTTTGTAAACATTGGAAGGAACCAGAATGTAACCCCTGGTGACATCCTTGGGGCCATTGCCGGAGAATCCGGAATCCCGGGCCGCGTGGTTGGCAGCATCGATATGTACGACGGCTATACCTTTGTGGATGTGCCGAGAAAATATTCCGATCAGGTATTAGGCGCCATGGAGCATGCTAAAATTAAGGGCAAGAAGGTGCGCATTGAGGAGGCAAATGGCAGAGACCAAAGCAGCCGCGGCAGAAAATAATTTCCATCAAATGTTTCTTGACTCTCCTGTTGATACTGGGTATACTTAGTATCAACAGGAGATTTTTTTTATGGAACGATAAAAAACGGAAGAAATTTTCTAAAATTATTTTCAGGAGGAGGAACAAGCATGATTTTACAGAGCAGACGGGTGTGGATTGCAGGACAGTTTATTCCGGCACAGATCGCAGTAGAGAATGGGAAGATTAAGCGGATCTACGGATATGAGGAATTGGATGCAGATGTTGATTATGAGAATCTGCGCTTAGTACCAGGTTTTATTGATGTGCATACCCATGGCGCCTATGGTTTCGATACCAATGACGGCCAGCCGGAGGGACTGCGGGACTGGATGAAGCGGATTCCGGAGGAAGGGGTAACGGCCATCCTTCCTACTACAGTAACCCAGATGCCGGATGTGCTGACGGCAGCGGTGGCAAATGTGGCAAGGGTAGTAGAGGAAGGCTATGAGGGTGCAGAGATTCTGGGAATCCATTTCGAGGGACCGTACCTGGATATGGAGTACAAGGGCGCTCAGCCGCCAGAGGCGATTGCGAAGGCGACTGTAGAGCAGTTTAGCATGTACCAGGAGGCAGCAAAGGGCCTGATTAAATATATTACCTTGGCGCCGGAGCTGGATGCGGATTTTGCCCTGACCCGCCACTGCAAGGAAACCGGCGTAGTGGTCAGCATGGGCCATTCTGCTGCTACCTATGAGCAGTCCCTGATGGGAATCGCAAACGGCGCAACCTCCATGACTCATGTTTACAATGGAATGACTCCTTATCATCACCGGAAGCAGGGCCTGGTGAACACTGCGTTCCGGGTTCGCGAGATCTACGGCGAGGTGATCTGCGACGGCTGCCATTCTGATGTCAATGCACTGAACAATTATTTCACCGCCAAAGGCCGGGATTTCGCCATCATGGTCAGCGACTCCCTTCGGGCGAAACATTGCCCTCCAGGCGGAAACTATTCCCTGGGCGGACACGCTATTGAGATCGGAGAAGATGGCCTGGCACGGTTAAAAGGAACAGATACCATCGCCGGCAGCACCCTTTACATGAACCGCGGTCTGCGGATCCTGGTAGAAGAAGCACAGGTTCCCTTCGACGCCGCGTTAAATTCCTGTACCGCTAATCCAGCCAGATGCCTGGGAGTAGACAACCGCAAAGGACATCTGCGGGCCGGATATGATGCAGATATCGTAGTCCTGGATGACCGCTACCAGGTGGTACAGACCTACTGCCGAGGCAAAGCGATGCTGTAGGAGTAAATTTGTTTTTGAAATTTAAGAAGAAGATACTGTGAGACCGGTATCTTCTTTTTCTATATTTCCCCAATACAGCAGCATCAGGCGGCAGCCTCCCTGTGAATGCCTTTTCAGCCCGCCGGCACTTAGGCGCGGTTTTCCACGCGCCTTAGTACCGCTGCGCGCTGAACAGAGCGAGAGCGCGCTGAACAGGGAGGCTGCCGCCTGATGCGGACCTTATTCAACACAAAGCATACCGCACCTCACAAAAATCTTACACAAATTTACCTGTCCTTTACCATATCTATACCCAATTCTGGTTTCTCCATCAGTTAAAATTTCGTATACTCCAACATGGAAACAGGAAAAGCAACTGTGTACGGAACAGTTGCCAGGAAAAGAAAAATGGCTGAAAAGCTGTAATATGGAGGATTTTGTTATGAGAAAAAAAATATTCACGGTAATCTGTACTGCCATTCTGGCAATGAGCGCGCTGGCAGGCTGCGGCAGCGGGGAAACATCCACGGCTTCCAATCAAACTGCAGCAGAAGCGGCTGCCACCTCAGCATCATCTGATACTCAGGCCGGCACAGAAGCTTCTGAACAGGCTGATACGGAAGCAGCAAAGGAGTTAAGCGGTTCCATCAGCATGGTAGGCTCCACATCGATGGAAAAGTTTGCAAATGCATTAAGTGAGGTCTTTATGGAAAAGTACCCGGATGTAACCCTTCAGGCAGAGTTCGTCGGCTCAGGCGCAGGAATTGAGGCGGTGGCAAACGGGAGTGCCGACATCGGCAATTCCTCCCGCAACTTAAAGGATGAGGAGAAGGCAAAGGGCGTTGTAGAAAATATTGTAGCCATTGACGGCATCGCAGTTGTAGTTGACCCGACAAACACAGTGGAGGATTTAACAAAAGAGCAGTTAGCGGATATTTATGCCGGCAATGTGACCAACTGGAGCGAGGTTGGAGGCACAAACAGCCCCATCGTTGTGGTAGGTCGTGAGGCCGGTTCCGGAACCAGAGGCGCCTTTGAGGAGATCTTAAAGCTGGAGGAGCAGTGCAAGTACAGCAATGAGCTGGATTCCACCGGTGCGGTGATGGCAAAGGTAGCTTCCACTCCAGGTGCTATTGGATATGTGTCACTGGACGTTCTGGATGATACGGTTAAGGCGCTGAAGCTGGAGGGCGTGGAACCCACAGCAGAAACCATTAAAGCAGGGGATTACTTCTTAAGCCGTCCATTTGTTATGGCCACCAAGGGAGAGATCGCAGAGCAGAGCCCGCTGATCCAGGAATTATTTAACTTCATCTATTCCGATGAGGGTACCCAGATCGTGGAGGCTGTAGGCTTGATTCCAACCAAGTAAACCTTTATACAGCGGTAAAAGCTGGATCATGAAAAAGGCAACAGAGGAGAAACGCTATGAATGAATCATTTTCTATCTTTTCTCATTATGGCAGCAAATCCGGCGTGGAAAGGGCTGCTGAGGTGATTTTTACCGCCAGCGGCTTTTTCGCTGTGTTGGCTGTCGCATCGATTACATTATATATGATCATCAGCGGAACCCCTGCACTGTTTCAGGTGGGAATCCTGGATATCCTGTTTGGCACGGTATGGCAGCCGGAGGCAGCCAGCGCAAGCTACGGTATCCTGTATGTGATCCTGACCTCCATCGTGGGAACCTTTCTGGCCATTCTCATCGGCGTTCCCATCGGCGTGCTGACGGCGGTGTTCCTGGCAGAGGTGGCGCCGCCGAAGCTGGCAGGAGTGGTGCGTCCGGCAGTAGAGCTTCTGGCAGGTATTCCTTCTGTGATCTACGGACTTTTAGGTATCCTGATTCTGAATCCATTTATGTATCGGATGGAACGGATCATTTTTGCAGGAAGTACTACCCATCAGTTTACCGGCGGCGCAAATCTGATCTCGGCCGTGCTGGTGCTGGCTATGATGATCCTTCCCACAGTAATCAATATCAGTGAGTCGGCTCTCCGGGCAGTTCCGGCTTATTTAAAAAGCGCGTCCCTGGCACTTGGAGCTACCCATATCCAGACGATCTTTCATGTGATCATTCCGGCTGCGAAGTCCGGTATCGTGACGGCTGTGGTATTGGGAACAGGACGGGCGATCGGGGAGGCCATGGCGATCAGCCTGGTTTCTGGTTCGGCGGTGAATCTGCCCCTGCCCTTTAACTCCGTCCGCTTCCTGACCACTGCTATCGTATCAGAGATGTCCTATGCATCTGGACTTCACCGGAAGGTGCTGTTCACCATTGGACTGGTACTGTTTGTATTTATTATGGTGATCAATGTTACCTTGACGCGAGTCCTGAAGAAGCAGAATGATTCTGACAAAGGGGAACCAGCTGGCAGGAAGGGATCCGGGGAAAGAAAAGCTGGAGAGAGCATGAGAGGATCGCAGCCAGAAAGGAGCGTACAGGTATGACCAATGAATCCGCCATTGAGATCCACCAGAATTCGGTGGTGAGCCGCAGTATTTATGGAAAGCAGGTTCATACTTCCGATTTGATTCTTACAGGGATGATCTATGTTTCGGCTTCCCTGTCCATCCTGCTTTTGGCAGGCATTATGGGCTATGTGTTTTTCCGTGGGGTACCCATGATAAACTGGAAATTCCTTACATCGGTACCCAGCACCTTGAAGGGGACGTTCGGTATCCTGGGAAATATCGTAAATACCTTGTATATCATTGTGCTGACCCTGATGATTGCCATTCCCCTTGGGGTGGGCGCCGCGATTTATTTGAATGAATACGCGAAGCCGGGGAAAACGGTGCGCCTGATCGAGTTTACCACAGAAACCTTGTCTGGAATTCCATCGATTATTTTTGGTTTGTTTGGAATGGTGTTTTTTGGAAATACCTTAGGGCTGGGATATTCCATCTTAACGGGATCCATGACCCTATCTCTGATGATCCTTCCCCTGATCACCCGGAATACCCAGGAAGCCTTAAAGACCGTTCCGGACAGCTACCGCAGCGGGGCGCTGGGAATCGGCGCCACCAAATGGTACATGATCCGCACCATTCTTCTGCCCAGCGCCATGCCTGGAATCATTACCGGAATCATCCTGGCCATCGGCCGCATCGTAGGCGAGTCGGCAGCCCTGCTGTTTACTGCTGGCAGCGGCTTCATTCTGCCAAAGAATCTGTTTGGAAAGATTCTGGAATCCGGCGGTACCCTGACCATCCAGCTTTATTTGTGTATGCAGAAGGCGCAGTATGATCAGGCATTTGGAATTGCAGTAGTCCTTCTGGTGATCGTGTTAGGAATCAACGGCCTGGCAAAGTATCTGGCTCACCGGTTTAACGTAGAAAAGCAGTGAGTGTGAGAACAGGAAGCAGCTTACGAAGAATAAAACTTGGAGGATAACATGACAAAGACAAAGATCGCAACCAGGAATCTGGACCTGTACTATGGCCAGAACCATGCGTTAAAGGATATTCAGCTGGACATCTATGAAAAAAAGATTACCGCGTTTATCGGCCCGTCGGGATGCGGAAAATCTACCTATTTGAAAACATTAAACCGTATGAATGACTTGGTAGACGGGGTAAGGATCGAGGGCACTGTGCTGCTGGATGAGGAAGACATCTACAGCCCCCAGGTAGATACCACGCTGCTTCGGAAGAAAATCGGCATGGTATTCCAGCAGCCCAATCCCTTCCCCATGAGCATTTATGACAATGTGGCATACGGGCCGCGGATCCATGGGATCCGGGGAAAGGCGGAGCTGGATGAGATCGTGGAGAAAAGCCTGCGGGGCGCCGCTCTGTGGGATGAGGTCCATGACCGTCTGAAAAAATCGGCCTTGGGGTTATCAGGCGGTCAGCAGCAGCGGCTTTGTATTGCCCGGGCGCTGGCAGTGGAGCCGGAGGTGCTTCTGATGGATGAGCCTACCTCCGCCCTGGACCCGATCTCCACTTTAAAGATCGAGGATCTGATGGAAGAGCTGAAAAAGAAATATACGGTGGCCATCGTCACCCACAATATGCAGCAGGCGGCCCGTATCGCAGATTATACGGCATTCTTCCTGGTAGGAGAGGTGATCGAATACGCTCCTACCGATGAACTGTTTTCCATGCCGAAGGATAAGCGGACGGAGGATTACATCACTGGCCGGTTTGGCTGAATGATAATGCAGCTGTAAGCAGAAAAACGGCTGCGAAAGGAGAATGCTACTATGCGGTTAACATATGAATATGAGCTCCAGGAGCTGAACCGGGAGCTGAAGGAAATGGCACGTCGGGTAGAATGTGCCATCGGCCAGACAGTTCAGGCTTTTGCAGATCACAATCGCACTCTGGCGGCAGAGATCATACGGGGCGACCGGACGGTCAATGACATGGAGCGGGCGATTGAATCCAGATGCCTTTCTCTCATTTTAAAGCAGACCCCGGTGGCCGGCGACCTTCGGGTGGTATCATCGGCGCTGAAGGTGGTGACGGATTTAGAACGGATCGGGGATCATGCTTCGGACATTGCAGAGCTGATCCTTCAGGTCCATGGGGACGGCAGCTACCAGATGATCCGTCATCTGCCGGAGATGGAGGAGGCTGTGAAAGAAATGCTCCACGATTCCATTGAAGCCTTTATCGCCAGGGACGATCAAATGGCACAGGAAATCATCCGCATGGATGATCAGGTAGACCAGCTGTTTGACCAGACGAAAAAGGATGTGGCACAGATGATGAAAAGCAGCATGGACGATGAAAGCATCGATAATGCCATCGATTTTTTAATGGCAGCCAAGTATCTGGAACGGATCGGGGATCACGCAGTCAATATCTGTGAGTGGACCCAGTTTTCCAAGACAGGGACGGTGAAAAATATCCGCCTTCTGTAAGGAAGGCGGCTGCAGCGCCTGCGTGCTACTGCTCCGGCTCCTCCCACACCGGAACGATTCCATATTTCCCTGCCAGGTAATCCTTAGAAAAGCTGGCGTCTGCCCGGACCCGGATATCGGCCAGCGTGTGCAGATGGGAGAGACCAGTATGATTCATGCTGACAATCGCCACCTCATCGCGGCGGAACTGGCTGCGGTTTAACAGCGCGGTATCGTGGGTGGTGAATATCAGCTGAAGATTCTGGGTGTGGGAGGACTGGAACAGCTTCAGCAGATACCGGCTGACATTGGGATGGAGAAAAGCAGTAAGATCATCCACAATAAGGATTCCCCCTGTTTGCTGCAGACAGTAGCAGCGGTAAAGCAGAAGGATGATCTTAGTCAGCCCGGTAGAACAGGCGAAAGGATCCAGCTGATTGACGAATTCTTCTCTGGATGAGAGAACCGGGAGCTGCAAAGCCAGAAGCTGGCTATAGATAAAGTCGCCGGCAGATGGCAGCGCCAGTATTTTTTTCGCCTGGACTGCGCCGAAGGAAGGAAACTGATTGATGCGGCAGAGGCAGCTGTGATCGAAGGAGAGGAAGGACTGCTGAAAAAAGGAAATAAAGGCTTGATTGACCGGTGCGAATTCGTCGGTGTGGTAGTTTAAAAAGGTTCCCAGAGAGGAGCCTTTTGTTTTTAGCGGAACGGTTTTTTTGATTACCGATTGAAAGATCTTGCCAGGGCGGATCTCATCCATATTTTTCTGGAAGAGCACCTTTTTATTCACCAGAAAAGCTTCTTCTGTGACTTCTCCGTCTGACAGAGTAAAGCCATATTCAAACAGATAGCCCTGAAAGAAAAACTGCATGCACATGGACAGAGGAAGTCCTGCAGGATTGGGAAGTTCAGGCACAGGTACTTCTGACAGAAAGGGATGAGCGTTCAGCAGAGAACGGGTCTGCTGTGCATCCGGCGTCGGCAGAAGAAGCTGACGGTTGATAAAATCGCAGTAAAACTGCAGGGCAGCGATGATGTGGCTTTTGCCGCTGGCATTCGGTCCATAGACAGCCAGAGTTTTAATCAGCTTTTTGTCAGAATGAGCAGCGGCCTTGGAAACGCTGCTGGTTCCGGAAACTCCTTTTTTGCCGGATGGGCAGTCCAGAACAGCCAGGTGATCCGGCAGTTCTTTATAGCCTGCGGCCTGCATATTGATCAGGGTTTCCTGCCGGAAGGTGCGGAAATTTTTAAATCGAAAAAACAATATCATTTGTCATTTGCTCCTTACCTGAAATCGTTACCAGAGAATAATTTTATCAATCAGCGCTTTCTGCTCCGAGCTGGTCTGGGTCAGGTAGATTTTGGTGGTTTCAATGCTTTCATGTCCCAGCAGATCGGCCAGAAGGGAGATATCATTAAACTTCATCAGAAAATTTTTTGCATATAAATGGCGGAAGGAATGGGGGTAAACCGTGGCAGGATCAATATCGTACCGTCTGGCAAACTGCTTTAACTGGCTGTTGATACCCCGGGGCGTGATCTGCTTTCCCTGCCGGTTTAAGAAGATAAAGCCGGAGGTGACGCCTTTTGCCTTCAGCCACTGGAGGCATTCCTCACAGAGGGCGTCGGGAAAATAGATCCGGCGGATCTTGCCGCCCTTTGAGTACAGGTCCATATATCCAAGCTTCAGATGCTCTGCCTTGATCTGGACCAGCTCGCTGACTCTGGCTCCGGTGGCGCCTAAAAAGCGCACCACAAAATACCAGAAATCATTTTGATCTTCCTTCAGCCTCTTCTTTAACCGTTCATAATCCTCATTGGAGATTACATTATCGGCGAAGGTTTTCTGCTGACGCCGAACCGTTGGAACGTGATATTTGTCCAGGGACAAAGGCGGGGCGTCCTGGAGGCTGTTCCGGTATTTGAGATATTTATTGATTCCATAGATCTTGGCATTGACTGTGCTGGCCTGGTAATTCTGAATCAGGTCACGCTTGTATTCCTGGAGATGTTCAACGGTAAGCTCCGGATAGTGCAGATAATACTGTCGGACGGCAGACTGATAAGCGATGATTGTGTTCCGTGCCACGCCCTTTTTCTTTAGATAGATTCCAAACTGATCTAAATCTTCCTGTGAAGCACCCATAAAATTCCCCCAAACAAATAAATTTTATGTATTACCAGTCTACTACCTGATTGATGATGGCCTTCTGCTCACTGCTGCTTCTGCGGAGGTAAATCCTGGTGGTTTCAATACTTTCATGTCCTAAAAGATTGGATAAAAGCGTAATATCACTGCAGCTTTCAATAAAATTTTTGGCAAACCGGTGGCGGAAGGAGTGGGGATACACCACCTTCTCATCCAGATTGTAACGGATGGCAAGCTTTTTTAACTGCCGCCGGATTCCTCCGGGAGAGATCCGGTCTCCGGAGGGATTTAGAAAAATATCGCCGGACAGACGCTCGATCTGCCGCAGCCATTGGATGGCGTCCTTCTGCAAAGCGGCAGGCACATAGATCCGGCGGATCTTGTTATCCTTCGAATAAATATCCTTAAACCCGTTCCTTACATCCTCTACCGTAAACTGGATCACCTCGCTGACCCGTGCCCCTGTGGACGCCATGAAGCGAACCAGAAAGTAGTACAGATATTCTTCGTCACTTAACAGGCGCGCCTTTAAATATTCATAATCTGCTTCACTGATCACATGCTCCAGAAATGCCTTTTGCTGGATGCGCACCTGCATGATGGGGCTGTCCGGCCATTCTGTGTAATGCAAAAAGCAGTTAAGGGCATGGATTCTTAAGTTTACCGTTCTGGGCATATAGTGCTCCAGAAGATACAGCTTGTAGAGCTGGAGGTTGGAGTAGGTCAGCTCCGGGTATAGCTGAAAAAATTGCCGGATGGCGTACCGGTAAGAACGGATCGTATTTTCCGACATATTCTGGATCGTCAGATAAGTTTCAAATTCCTCCAGCTGGAGTTCCCTTTTTGACGGCGGTCGATCTTCCTTTTGCGGTGTTTCCTCCTGCTTTGGCCAGGCTTCCTGATTCGTTTCTAAGATGTGTTTTTTCTGCATACGGCATACCTTTCGTCTTTGGGCGGGCAGCAAAGCGGATGGGATGGGCGTATCCGCCTGATTATTGGATTCTGGTAAAGCGGAAGCGTTATGCTGATCGGCTATATGCTTTTAATCATAGAAACGTTAACATAAGAAGTCAATTAAATAATTAGTAAAAATTCGAAAAAATTCATAAAGATGCACAAATTTGACTAAAATGTTGACAAATTGTCACAATTTGGCGTCCTGCAATTGCAGCAAAGAAATCGGCGTTCTGTCTGCTTCTTTCCATCACCAATCCACGATTTGATTGATAATAGCCTTTTGCTCACTGCTGCTTCTGCGAAGATAGATCCGGGTGGTCTCAATGCTTTCATGGCCCAGGAGATTGGAGAGGAGAGAAATATCATTACAGTGTTCGATAAAATTTTTAGCAAACCGGTGGCGGAAGGAGTGGGGGTACAGCACCTGCTCATCCAGATGATACCGGTCGGCAAACCGCTTCAGCTGCTTTCGGATTCCATCTGGTGTGATCCGGTGTCCGGATGGATTCAGAAAGATATCTCCGGATTTCCGCCCGATCTGTTCCAGCCACCGGATGGCGTCCCGCTGGAGGGTGGACGGAATATAGATCCGGCGGACCTTATTATCCTTGGAGTAGATCCCCTTGTATCCATTTTCCACATCCTCCACCGTGAACTGGATCACCTCGCTGACCCGGGCTCCAGTAGCAGCCATAAACCGGATGAGAAAATAATACAGATACTTTTCGTCTCCCAGCAGCCGCGCCTTCAGATATTCATAATCGCCCTCGCTGATGATCTGATCCAGGAATGCCTTCTGCTGGATCCGTACCTGCAGGATCCGGCTGTCCGGCCACTCCAGATAATTTAAATACCCATTTAAAGCATGGATTCTTAAGTTTACCGTCTGAGGCTTGTAATGCTCCAGAAGGTACAGCTTGTACATCTGGAGATTGGAAAGAGTCAGCTCCGGATACATCTGGAAATACTGCCGGACGGCGAACAGGTAGGAGCGGATGGTGTTTTCCGATAAATTTTGTACTGACAGATAATGTTCAAATGCGTCGATCTGAGCCTGCATCTCCATAATTGTTACCTTCCTTTTTCGGATAGTATTTCCAGGTGAAGGGAGACCATTCCCATCATCTGCAATTTCCGCCTGTAAAATCTCCTTCCCTATGAATTCAATATAGAAAAGAATACTCCAAAAGTCAAGAAAAGCAAGGTGAAAATTCGAAAAATTCGACAAAAATAGACAGAATTGCGTTGTAATATAGGGAAAACTCATGATAATTTCAAATATTGGAAGTATAATGACCTCGTAATGCAAAAAGGGCATTTCAAAAGAATTTCAAGAAGAAAAAAAGGAGAGTGCATTCATTATGAGAAAGCAGACAAAATTAGTTGCAGTTCTTTCTGCATCTGCTCTGTTGGCGATCGGCGCATCCATGACCGCACTTGCTGATACTCCTCATTGGGATCAGGAAGACGGCGAGTGGGTATACTTAGACCGCAACGGAGACAAGGTTACAGATGAGTGGAAGAAGTCCAACGGTCAGTGGTACTACTTAGACAGCGACGGCTATATGGCTAAGGATATGGTAATCGAGGATGACGATGACAAGTACTATGTAGACGAGAACGGCGCCCGCGTTACCAACGCATGGGTATCCATGGACAACGATGACTTACTGGATGACGAGGATTCTATGGAGTCCATCGACACTGTTTGGATGTATTTCGACGGCAACGGCAAGGCTGTGGGCTGCGATACCACCAATGGTGAGATTAAGAAGTTATCCTACGGCGACGGACAGAGCGGCTACTTCATCTTCAACGAGGATGGATATATGTTATCCGGCTGGCAGAAGTGGGATAAGAACGGCAACAACAATTCGTTATATTACTTAGGTACTCAGAACGAAGGCTGGGCACGCACCGGCTGGGCATATCTGGAGATCGATCCTGATATCGATGCCTTCTCCGGAATCGATGAGGATGATTACGATGAAGACGAGTACTGGTTCTACTTCAAGTCCAGCGGCAAGGCTGTTAAGAACGATACCAGAAGCGTTGGCGGCAAGACTTATGTATTCGATGAGTTCGGTATCATGCTTGACCTGTGGGTATACAAGGATGCATCCGGAAGCAACACTTACACCAACTTAGACCCGGCTTCCTCTTCTGCAGCAGGTTCCGCATACTATGCTGAGGACAACGGCGGACGCGACAAGAACTGGATCTATGCATATCCGAAGAGCAACTACGATGATTACGATGACGATCCATACTGGTTCTACTTAGACTCCAATGGTAAGCCATTCATCGCTGATGAGAACAGCAGCAAGGTATTCAAGACCGGTTCTGCAGTTCGAATTGATGATGATGATGTTACCGATGCTACCGATGCAGAGTACAACGGCGTAGTAGCAGCGAAGTCCATTAAGAGCGAGACCTATCTGTTCAATGATAAGGGTGTTATGTTAAGCGGTCTGTACTGGTTAGGAAGCACCGTAGAGGGCGAGGATGACGCTCCTGTTTATAAGGGAACCTCCGAGACTGCATTAACTCCAGGCTACTACTACTTCACCACCGCTGACGGCTCTACTGAGGGTCAGATGCAGACCAACAAGAGAATCAAGATCGATATTGAGGATGAGGACGAGGAGAAGACCTACTACTTCAATAAGCAGGGTCGTGCTTACACCAACTGCGTTATCAACGGCTATGTATACGGCTGGGATGGACGTATGGTAGACAGCTACGGCGACGGAAGCACCTATGAGCGTGTTGCTCTGAGCAGCATTACCCAGGGCGCTGACCTGACCGATAAGAGCGGCAAGGTTCTGGTTGAGTACAGCGATGACATTTACGTATTAGTAAATGAAAACGGTAAGATCAGAAAGTCCGGCACCACCAGCAGTGATGTAAATGATCAGAAGGTAACGGTTAATAATTACATTGTTACTTCTGTTGAGGATGACGACTAATTCCTCAGAACACAATTCTAATTGCCATCCGCTTTTGAAAGTGACAACCGACTGAAAAAGTGAAGATGAGAGGTGTTTCCCCCGGCATTTTGCCGGGAGGGAGCGCCTCTTTTTTCGTTTTACCAATCTACCACCTTATTAATGATTGCCTTTTGTTCGCTGCTGCTTCTCTGCAGATAGATCCGGGTAGTTTCAATGCTTTCATGTCCCAGAAGATTTGATAAAAGAGAAATATCACTGCAGCTTTCAATAAAATTTTTAGCAAACCGATGGCGGAAGGAATGGGGATACATTACCTGCTCCTCCAGGTGATACTGGCGGGCAATGCTTTTTAACTGGCCTCTCACGCCTCTGGCTGTGATCCGTTTCCCTGACCGGCTTAAAAAAATGTCTCCTGACAGCCGTCCGGTCTGCCGCAGCCAGACACAGGCATCGGCCTGAAGGAGGGCGGGAATGTAGATTCTCCGCACTTTATTGTCCTTGGAATAAATATCCTTATATCCGGCAGCGACATCTTCCGCTGTAAACAGGATCACTTCGCTGACTCTGGCTCCGGTAGCGGCCATAAAGCGGATCAGGAAGTAATATAGATAATTCCGATCCTGAAGCAGCCGGCTTTTCAGATACTCGTAATCCCCTTCGCTGATGATCTGATCCAGATAGGCCTTTCGCTGGATCCGCACCTGCATCAGCCGTTCATTGGGCCACTCCAGATAGGCCAGAAAGCTGTTGAGGCCGTGGATTCTAAGGTTAACGGTCTGAGGCTTATAGTGCTCCACCAGGTACAGCTTGTAAAGCTGAAGATTTGGATAGGTCAGCTGTGGATAAAGCTGAAAAAACTGGCGGACGGCAAACAGGTAGCTGCGGATGGTGTTAGGGGAAAGATTTTGTACCATCAGATAACGGCTAAATTCCTGAAGCTGAATGTCATGTGCTGTGTCACAGGCTTTTGCATCGGTTTCTTTTCTGTCTGCAATACGGTCTATATACTTTGTCATGCTTTGACGCTCCTATGGTTTCTTAAGCTGGCGGATTCTCCGGCACGCCGCCCCTGCTTGTAAGTTACGGCAGGTTTCATATAAA
>JAUNOF010000232.1 GCA_030537215.1 Lachnospiraceae bacterium | reverse complement strand
TGGCAAAGATCAAGGAGATGGAGGAGCCGGTGCTGCTGTCCGGTACGGACGGCTGCGGAACCAAGGTTAAGCTGGCAATCATTATGGATAAGCATGATACCATCGGCATCGATGCAGTCGCAATGTGTGTCAACGATATTGCCTGTGCAGGGGGCGAGCCACTTTTCTTCCTGGATTACATTGCCTGCGGCAAAAACTATCCTGAGAAGATCGCAGATATCGTAAAGGGCGTTGCAGAAGGCTGTCTGCAGTCGGAGGCTGCTCTGATCGGCGGAGAAACTGCGGAGCATCCGGGATTGATGCCGGAGGAGGATTATGATCTGGCAGGCTTTGCAGTGGGCGTATGCGATAAGAAGGAAATGATCACAGGAGAGAGCCTGAAGGCAGGGGATGTGCTGATCGGCATGGCTTCCACCGGCGTTCATTCCAATGGCTTTTCCTTAGTCCGCAAGGTATTTGAAAAGGAGCTGACCAGAGAGGGGCTGAATACCTATTATGATGAGCTGGGAGCTACCCTGGGTGAAGCTTTGCTTGCTCCAACCAGAATCTATGTAAAGGCATTGAAGGAAGTAAAGAAGGCAGGCGTTCAGGTAAAGGCATGCAGCCATATTACCGGAGGCGGCTTCTATGAGAACGTTCCGCGTATGTTAAAGGACGGCGTTCAGGCTGTGATCAAGAAGGACAGCTATCCGGTTCCGGCCATCTTCGGCCTGCTGGCGAAGAAGGGCGACATCGAAGAAAAGATGATGTACAATACCTTCAACATGGGTATCGGCATGATCGTAGCAGTAGACCCGGCAGACGTTCCTGCGGCCATGAAAGCAATAGAAGCCGCAGGCGATAAGCCATATGTGATCGGCTCCATTGAAGAGGGAGAGAAGGGCGTGACCTTATGCTAAGAGTCGGTGTGCTGGTTTCCGGAGGAGGAACCAATCTGCAGGCGATTTTAGACGCCATTGACAGCGGCAAGATCCGCAATGCCAGAGTAGAAGTGGTGATCAGCAACAATGCAGGCGCTTATGCCCTGGAGCGTGCAAGGAATCACAAGATTGAGGCGCTGTGCATCTCACCAAAATCCTATGAAAACCGGGATCTGTTTAATCAGGCCCTTCTGGATACGATTGACAGGTACCACCTGGATCTGATCGTGCTGGCCGGTTTCCTGGTGACCATTCCGGCAGCCATGATTCAGAAATACCAAAACCGAATCATCAATATCCATCCGTCCCTGATCCCGTCCTTCTGCGGCGTGGGATATTATGGGCTGAAGGTTCATGAAGGCGCACTGGCAAGGGGCGTGAAGGTGACAGGAGCAACCGTCCATTTCGTGGATGAAGGCGTAGACTCCGGGCCAATCCTCCTTCAGAAGGCTGTGGAGGTACAGCCGGGGGATACTCCAAAGATCCTGCAGCAGCGGGTTATGGAGCAGGCTGAATGGGTGATTCTGCCAAAGGCCATCGATATGCTTGCCAACGGAGAAATCCCGCTGGGATAACAAGATATAAAAATAAAGAAAAAGAATTGCCTGACCGGCGCCGGTATCTGCCGGTCGGTCAGGCAATTTTCGTATCATAAGGCAAAATAGAGAAGCATAATACAGGAAGAGAGGAAGGTAAGGATGAAAGTATTGATTGTAGGAAGTGGCGGAAGAGAGCATGCCATTGCATGGAAGGTGGCTCAGAGCCCAAAGGTGACAAAAATATACTGTGCACCAGGCAATGCCGGCATCAGCGAATTTGCAGAGTGCGTTCCCATCGGTGCCATGGAGTTCGATAAATTAGCAGCATTTGCAAAGGAAAAAGAAATCGATCTGACTGTGATCGGAATGGATGACCCGTTAGTAGGCGGTGTGGTAGATGCATTTGAGGCAGCAGGTCTGCGGGTATTCGGACCGAGAAAGAATGCAGCTATCCTGGAAGGCTCCAAGGCCTTTTCCAAGGATCTGATGAAGAAATACAACATTCCTACCGCCGCCTATGAGACCTTTAACAGCCCAGAGGCAGCCCTGGCTTACCTGGAAACCGCTGACATGCCCATCGTTCTGAAGGCGGACGGCCTGGCATTAGGAAAAGGCGTGCTGATCTGCCAAACCTTGGAGGAGGCAAAGGAAGGCGTCAAGGAGCTGATGGAAGATAAAAAGTTCGGATCTGCAGGTGACCGCATCGTAATTGAGGAATTTATGACCGGACGTGAGGTTTCCGTTCTTTCTTTCGTAGACGGAAAGACCATCAAGATCATGACTTCTGCCCAGGATCACAAGCGTGCCGGGGACGGCGATACCGGATTAAATACCGGCGGCATGGGAACCTTCTCCCCAAGCCCATTCTACACCGATGAGGTGGATGCGTTCTGCAGGAAATATATCTATCAGGCAACTGTGGATGCCATGGCTGCAGAAGGAAGAGAATTTAAGGGAATCATCTTCTTCGGCCTGATGCTGACAGCAAAGGGACCGAGAGTTCTGGAATATAATGCCCGCTTCGGCGATCCGGAGACCCAGGTAGTGCTTCCCAGAATGAAGAATGATATTGTAGAGGTATTTGAGGCGTGTATCGACGGAACCCTGGATCAGATCGATCTGCAGTTTGAGGACAATGCGGCAGTTTGCGTGGTGCTGGCTTCCGACGGGTATCCGGTTCACTATGAGAAGGGCTTCCCAATCTCCGGTCTGGAGAAGGTGAAGGCAAAGGAAGGATATTATGTATTCCATGCCGGAACCAAATTTGCAGAGGACGGCAAAACCTTCCTGACCAACGGCGGCAGAGTCCTTGGCGTAACGGCAGTAGGCAAGGATCTGAAGGCGGCCAGAGCCAATGCTTATGAGGCGGCGGAGTGGGTTTCCTTTGAAAATAAGTATATGCGGAGTGATATTGGGAAGGCGATTGACGAGGCTTAA